>CALJAA010000066.1 GCA_938028465.1 uncultured Granulosicoccaceae bacterium
GGCAAACGAAAGTGCGATGCATCGTCGCTATGAGCATCATTTGCTGACGCTATTTCATTCTCTTCTATCTTAGATGCAGCCACATAGCCTACGATCGCTAATAGCGGCATCATTGCGCCGAAGTGCCACCTTACATCGATAGCCAATTGTGCGACGGCGCTACCCACCAACGCGCCCACCATTGACCCTAAACTCCAAAAACCATGACACCTAGACATGATTCGTACACCACGAAAACGCTCGATGGCATCGGCAGCGGTATTCATCGCTACTTCAGTCAGGCCCAGTGACACACCACATATCATCAGGGCGGCGGCAAATAGCACAGGAGAACTGGCTTGAGTAGGCAATATAAATAACAATGCCCACAAGGGTAAAAACAGTTGGCAGCCTTTGCGTAGTCCGACGCTCTCAAGTATTCGCCCCGCTAATAAGAGGCCTAAAATGGTACCTGCGGGTACTGCCAGCAAACACAGGCCTAAGCCTGTATCAGACAATTCAAGCTTGGCTTTTAGCTCTGGTATCCGCGGAATCCAGTTGCCGAGAACGGCAGATTCCACAAAGAACACCGCAAATACAGAATAGGTCGATTGTCGTGACACTGGGGATTAAGAACGATTGGCCAGCGCAGAGCTTACTCCACGAGGGAGTGAATTGCTTGATGAGAGGTATTAAGGGTCTACTGCGGTCATCCCCGCGAAGGCAGGGATGACGGTAGATAAGGATAGAGATAGGATCTAGCGCTTTTGGGATATCGGGACAACTTTGCTGCCATTTCTAGCCGCCAAATCCAGCAAGTAGTTACGAAAATCAGCACCGACTTCTTCGTGTTCCAACGCAAATTCAACTTGCGCTTTTAAATATCCAAGTTTGCTGCCGCAATCAAATCGAATGCCATCAAAATTGTACGACAATACACGTTGCTCTGAAAGCAATGCTGCTATTGCATCAGTTAACTGAATCTCGCCACCTGCTCCGCGTTCTGTAGTTTCAAGCAATTCGAAAATACGAGGAGTGAGGATGTATCGCCCAACTACTGCGTTATTACTCGGAGCATCTTCAACAGGCGGCTTTTCTACAATCGCATTCACTTCCATCAAGCCAGGTTTTACTTCGGTGCCATCAACAATGCCATAAGAGCTAACGTCTTCTCTCGGTACCACTTCCGTACCCAACACTGAGCAATGCTGATAATTGAATACATCAACCATTTGGCTTAAGCAAGGTTGCTCGGAAAAGTTGATTAGATCGTCCGCAAGAATAACAGCGAAGGGTTCGTTGTTAACAACAGGTTTGGCGCAAAGCACTGCGTGCCCTAAACCTAACGCTTGAGATTGTCTGATGAACACGCAGTTAACATGCTTGGGCAAAATGCTACGTAATACTTCTAGCATCTTCTCTTTACCTTTAGCTTCGAGTTCTCGCTCCATCTCGTAAGCTGTATCAAAATGATCTTCGATGGATCGCTTGTTACGCCCTGTGACAAATATCAGGGTGTCGATACCCGCTGCAACCGCTTCTTCGGCTGCATACTGGATGAGCGGCTTATCCACTACTGGGAGCATTTCCTTTGGGTTGGCTTTGGTGGCAGGCAAAAAGCGTGTGCCCATGCCAGCTACCGGAAATACTGCCTTTTTTATTGCTTTCATTCAAATCTCCAAACACCTGCGATCAGGGCCATTCCTGCCGGGGTCGTATTTCTGTCGTCCATGCGCTTCAAGTTTGCTAATATCTGCACTTAGTAAGCCAAAATTCCACGAGATCTGCGCCATGACCTTTGTTGTTACTGAAAATTGCATCCGCTGCAAGTACACCGATTGTGTAGAAGTCTGCCCGGTGGATTGTTTCCACGAAGGACCTAACTACCTTGTTATCGATCCTGAAGAATGCATCGATTGCTCACTTTGCGAACCTGAATGCCCTATCAATGCCATCGTTGCTGAAGAAGACATGAAACCCGAAGATGAACCTTATCTAGCGCTCAACGCCGAGTTATCGCTTATCTGGCCGGTTATCACCATCCAGAAAGATCCTCCAGCCGATGCCAAGGAGTGGGAAGATAAACCCGACAAATTGCAGCACCTAGAGCGTTAGCGGCAGACTACCCTAGTCAGCTGATACGCTCAGGGTAATTTTACAGAGTTAATTTGCCCCTTTTCTGTGCGCTACTAGAGATATAGACGTTTTCCACGCACGTGCGTCATTAACTCATAGCTGATCGTACCAGCGGCTGCAGCCAGCAGCTCTATTGGATGATCAGCCCCCCAAAATACCACTTCGTCGCCAGGCTTAGCACTCTTTGCAACATGATTTAACGATCGTAAATCAATGGCGATCGAATCCATCGATACCCTGCCGATTATCTGACAGGGGGTTTTATGTATCAATACTGAGGCCGTGGTGTCCAGTACTCTTGGCAGGCCGTCACCATAACCTGCACCCACATAACCCACCAACATATCTTCAGGGCATCGATATTGGTGAGCATAGCCAATTGACGCATTTTTGGCGTATTTTTTGACACTAATTAACGGTGCGGTAACGCGCATAGCAGGCTTCAGGTTTTCGCCCATGGCGGTTGTATTTTCGAAAGGTGTGCTGCCGTAGAGCATCAAGCCAGGGCGTAACCAATCTGCTTTAATATCAGGCCACGCCATCACACCTGCAGAGTTTGCGATACTCGATTGAAGATGTGGAAACCGTGATTGCAATGCGGCAAATCGTTGCGCTTGAGCGTTCACTTCACCGCTGCTAGGATCATCGGCACTGGCTAAGTGTGTCAGCATGCCCATCCAATTAATTTGCGTATCCTGCAACTCCTCTTCTGCCCGCTGTAAAGACAAACCTAGGCGCCCCATTCCAGTATCAATTTTTAGCCAGAGCGATAACTGATCTAACCCAGATGCACGCTTCAACCATTCGAGTTGATGTTCATCATGAATAGATGCCCAAAGGTCATGTTTGATATATGAACCAAGTTGGCTAGCGTCACTCGGGCCTTGAAGCACTAGTATGGGTTGCTTGATACCCGCTTTACGTAAAGCGATAGCTTCGTTGGTGGTAACCACTGCGAAAGCATCCGCCATTGGCAATGCCTTAGCCACCTCTACTGCACCATGCCCATAGGCATCAGCCTTAATTACAGCAAACACAGAAGCATCACCAGCACGATGCTTAGCCACAGCGTAGTTATGGATTAAAGCGGATCGATCAATGGTTACGATTAACGCGCGCAGGATACACCTCCGTTAGCCCTAGCTCGTTAGCTAAAATCGCCAGAGCTAAATTCACCAGAGTAAACTTCAGGTGTGTAATTTTCGAATCGAGTGTACTTGCCCAAGAAGGTCAGGTTAACAGTACCAATCGGGCCGTTACGCTGTTTACGTATGAGTATTTCAGCCTTCCCTTTGCTTTCTTCATCATCTGGGTTATACACTTCATCACGGTAGATAAAGATGATTACATCTGCATCCTGCTCGATCGCACCAGAATTATGATTTACGATGTCATTACCAATCCATGATGCATTGCCAGGGACGGTTAAATCGTAAACGTCTTCTTCTCCTTTTGGTGTTATCTCGACTATCCGATCCCAGAACAAGTCGTTTTCCGCCAATGCTCCTAATTCGGCGCTACCCAATATTTCGGCATAGTTCGCAAGGGTTGCTCTTGATGGTGAGAATGAAAAATGAGATGTGCCTCCGTAGCTGGTGCCACGAGCTGCTGCCATCGTACGCTGGCTAAGCTGTTGCTCTCGCATTTCAGCTTTCACCCTATCAAATATTTCAATCGGTAAGGTGTCTGTATTAGTGTTTGCAACGGTGCCTTTTAAGGAATAGACAACAGCTTCTATTTGAGCCTTTTGATGACCAAACCCACCCACACTTTGAGCATATTGAAGCTGGTTATCAACCCCATTTATATCGGCGGTGTACCAACCAGTCGGGCTTTCTTTCGTCACAACATGGCGGATCCGCGCAACAATATTGAAACGAAGTAACAAAGCAGCCACATCATCAATTAGTGGCTTGCTTGCCGTCGCGAAGTACAATCGAACACGGCCATTTTTTGCGATATTCACGCACCCATCAGTGCTCCACAAGTGTCGCATGAATAACGCTAGCTGTTCGTCACTTAGCTCATACACAAAGGCCGGCAAATGTTTGTCGTGCGAACGTTGGCCAAAGATGCCAAGTTCTTTCAACCATTTCCCAACACCTGCTGGATGCCATCGATTACCGTTGCCGCTAATGACTAACTGATGCCAATTTCCTTTTCCAGCATGGCGATTGACTGTACAGCCGAATGCCTTTGCTGCCAGCGTGACTGCTCTACTATTTTCTTCGCTCGCTGTTGTGTATCTAAGTGGTTGGCCCGATACGTAACTTCCATCGCCCACCAAATGCCCTAGTAATATCAGCTTATGATCTTCCACTTTTTCGCTTGGAGCATCAATAACCGCTTTCCGAGGAATCGCTATTCGAGAACCAACTTTCAGTTCGTCTACTCGAGCCCATCCATCAAGTACTTTTAAACGATGTTTGCCGGTGCAGCGTATACGCCGACCGCTCGCCAATGAAACTTCGAATACTTCTTTCTTACCTACCTTCCAAACCAAGTCAGAGCTTGCAGTCTCTAGCTTTCCCTCTGGGGAAAGCGACGCAACCTTAGGTGTTTTTCCAACCAAGCTATCAATACGAACACGGTTACCACACGCCATAGTGACTAATGTGTCGCCAGTTACGCATTCGCGTAAATCCGACATAACCGGCCGCTTATCTGGCCGTTGCTCCAAGCTTCGATTTAGCTGCGATAGCGCGATGATGGGCACTTCTAATTCTTTCGCTAAGGCTTTTAATGCGCGCGAGATTTCTGAAATTTCTGTTGCTCTGTTTTCACCGGAGCCCGACGTTTGCATTAGTTGCAAGTAATCGATAACAATTAAGCTAAGCCCGTGCTCGCGTTTTAGCCTTCGCGACCTTGCACGTAAATCGTTTGGCGTAAGCGCAGCCGAATCATCGATAAACACATTGCGTTTTTGATTGAGCAAAGTGATGGCTGACGTAATCCGTGGCCAGTCTTGCTCCGACAATTTGCCGGTTCTAATTTTTTGTAGCTCTACCCGACCAAGGGATGCAATCATACGCATACCGATTTGATCAGTAGGCATCTCCATACTAAATACTGCAACAGGCTCTGGCGCAGTTAAGGCCGCATTCTCTGCTATGTTCATCGCAAAGGTCGTTTTACCCATCGATGGACGACCAGCAACAATAATCAGATCCGATTTTTGTAAGCCACTGGTTTTTTCATCTAGCTCGTCAAAGCCTGTTGATAAACCGGTGATAGCAGCATCGGACTCAAACAAAATGTTGATCCGCTCAACCGCATTCGCTAAAACCGATTTGATATCGATAAAACCACCACCAACCTTTGATGATTGATCGGCAATAGCAAATACCTTGGTTTCAGCACTATCAAGAAGCTCTTTACTACTGCGCCCTTCTGTATCAAAAGCAGAATCAGCGATCTCGTTAGCAACACTAATCAGCTGGCGCAACACTGAGCGCTCGCGAACTATCTCAGCGTAGGCTTTGATATTAGCGGCACTCGGGGTTTCTTGTGCCAAGGCACCAATGTAGTGGATACCATTCGCATCTTCGAGCAAACCAAGCTGCTCGAGGTAACCGGCCACTGTTACTACATCAGTTGCTTTGGTTTCTGCGGTAAGGGCCGCGATAGCGCGAAAGATTAAACGGTGATGATACTGATAGAAGTCGAGCTCGTTGACTAAATCAGAAATTTTGTCGAAGGCTTCTTGTGTGATTAACAAACCACCCAAAATAGCTTGCTCTGCTTCGATCGAGTGCGGCGGCATACGCGCCGCACTCAACTGAGAGGCGAGCTGTGTCGTGGCCTCGTATTCAGACGTGGCCTCGTATTGCTCTAACAGGTAGTCATCCGGTGTGGATGCCATCTTGAGAAGCTCTAGGACTCTTCGCCGACTACGTTACAAATAATTTCAGCATCAACATCAGCATGCAAATGCAAAGTGATCGGATGTTCGCCTACATTACGTAGAGGGCCGTCCGGAAGTCGAATTTCTTTCTTTTCAACTTCAACGCCTGCAGCTTCAATGGCCATACGGATCTCTTCCGTACCAACCGAACCAAACAATTTACCTTCGGTACCAGAACGAGATGTGATGCTTACAGTTAAGCCGCCTAGCTTATCAGCACGTGATTGTGCAACTTGCAGTGCTTCTGCTTGCTGCTTTTCAAGTTCAGCACGACGCGCTGCAAACGCTTCGATGTTAGAAGCACTCGCGACTTCTGCTTTTTTCTGCGGAAGCAAAAAGTTGCGCGCAAAACCTGCTTTTACATCAACTAGGTCGCCTAGCGAACCCAGCTTATCAATTTTTTCTAAAAGGATGACTTGCATTATAAACCCCTGTTATTCACTCAATCATTCTCAGCAGTCTTGCGCAGGCTGTAGATATTATCTGACACCCCTAGCGCTCCCAGTAGCAAAATGGTTTGAGGCAGAATCATTAATAGGTAAATACCTACTAACCAAGCTGGGCTCATTCCTCGCTGTTTAACCAGCGCATGGGCTACTGACAGACCCTGAATAAAAAAACACATTATGACCAATGACGCCAACGCTATACCGCTAGAACCACCGATACTAATTGCAATGGCGATCAATACTAAACCACCTAATGCGATATACCTTCCGTACCGAAGCCCATGAAATTCCTTTTGGAACCCCCCAGGGTTTACGATACTGGCTTGCCACCACCTAGCAATGTAAACACTGCTAACCGCGACAAGCATTACGCTCAAACCAACAGCCGATGGCAACATACGCGCAAAGCTATCCGTTATATTTTCAAGCTGGCCTACCGGAAAACGTGCCTTATCCTGCGCTGACATGTTTTCCAGATTAGCTTTTACAAGATTCGTCCACTCATCCGCTAAATCCGGTGCCAACATCATCACACCGGCAAAAGCCAAAACACCACAAGCCGCTGCAGCCAAGGTACTGATCGATAAATCGACTGAACGCCTAAGCACTACGGCTACAACAATTCCGGCCAACCAAAACACAAATGCCGATATTGGCAGGACAAAACCCGATTTTAAAACTAATATTGAAACGACAAATAGTGCGGCAAAAGCTAAAGCCAGCACCTGCACGATCGCCGACTCGCCTCGCCTAAGTACAACAAAACAAACAACGCTCGTACTAAATATATACATCAGCAGCGACAACATCGACGCCGCTGGTGCCATCATTTGTAACGCTATTCCAAAAACAAATAAACCCGCGGCCACTAACGCAGCACTAACTGGCCCGTTATCGACAATTTTTGCAAGGCCCAACATATCGGTTGGAACAGTTACTTAAACTTAGTGCTGATCGGTATAAGGGATCAACGCTAGATATCTGGAACGCTTGATCGCGGTTGACAACT
The DNA here is from genome assembly GCA_938028465.1 of uncultured Granulosicoccaceae bacterium. Classification (GTDB taxonomy): domain Bacteria; phylum Pseudomonadota; class Gammaproteobacteria; order Granulosicoccales; family Granulosicoccaceae; genus Granulosicoccus. The sequence continues at coordinate 7,478 of CALJAA010000066.1, forward strand.
GACGCTGATAACGCGCCTTAGTACCAGTGATACGGCTAGGTACAATCTTGCCAGTTTCTGTGATAAAGCCTTTTAGCAATTCGAGATCTTTGTAATCGATATGCGTGATGCCTTCAGCAGTGAAACGGCAATATTTACGACGACGAAAGTAACGAGACATGTGATTCTCCAGTTATTAAGATTCCGACGCAGCGTCGGTTGTGTCTGCCGCTTCAATAGCAGCCGCTGGCTCATCATCAGATGAGGACTCATCACTATCGGCGTTGCGAGCGCGACGCTCTTCATCACCGCGTGTTTCTTCTTTCTTGATGAGGGGAGAAGCTGCCGTAACTGGGCCAGTTTCCAACAGCACCATGTGACGAATAACCGCATCGTTAAATTTAAACGCGCTGGTGAGTTCGTCGATAGTTTCTTTATTGCATTCGATATTAAGCAGCGTGTAGTGTGCTTTGTATACCTTATTGATTGGGTAAGCTAACTGACGTCGACCCCAGTCTTCTTGACGGTGAATAACACCCTCTTGGGATTCGATAATGCCGCGGTAGCGTTCTACCATGGCAGGGACTTGCTCGCTCTGATCCGGGTGGACCAGAAACACGATTTCGTAATGTCTCATTTTAGGTTCCTGTGGATTACTGCCCGCTACAGACATTTGCAGCTGGACAAGGAAGAAAGGCGAAATTGCCTAGCTGGACGATTATACAACAACCAAAGGATCGCGGTCAGTTATTGGCGCTGCCGTTGAGCCTCAAATAGGATAATGCCAGTCGCCACGGACACATTTAGGCTAGAAACCGTCCCAGCCATTGGAATTCGGAAGATTGTGTCGCAGTTTTCGCGAGTTAAGCGGCGCAAACCCTTCCCCTCAGCCCCCATAACCACTGCGACGGAACCCGTCCAATCTGTGTCATAAACGGTGGCCTCGCCTTCGCCAGCAGCGCCATGCACCCAAACACCAGCATCTTGGAGCTTTTTGAGCGTTCGCTGGAGATTAGAGACTTGGAAGAACGAGACTGTTTCTGCAGCACCTGAAGCGACTTTTCGCACTACATGGGTAATACCAACACTGTTATCGGATGTGGATACTACGGCGTCAACTCCAGCGGCATCAGCGCTGCGCAAACAGGCGCCTAAATTGTGAGGATCGGTAATACTATCCAAAACCAAGATCAGCCACGGCTTTGGGCGGCTCTCTAGCAGTTCGATTAAATTGGTCTCACCACCGATCGCTTTCGCCTCCCCTTCAGACTCAACCACCACGCCCTGATGCGCCACGCCTTCGGCTAATTTGTCGAGTTCACTGCGAGGCTTTTCAATCAGCTCCAAGCCTAAGCGTTGAGCCAACTCAGCAAGAGAGCGTAGACGACTGTCTCGACGACCTTCTAAAACATAGAGCCGCCGAAGCGTCCCGTCATCTTTTTTTAGCCGGCTGTTGACGGCATGAAAACCTGCAACCCGGTTCATTAGCCTTTCCGTTTTTTCTTATTAGCTGACTTCTTCTTAGCCTTCGCCTCTACTTTCTTCTTTATCGCTAGCTTTTTGGACTTCTTCTTTGAAAGCTTCTTTTTTATCGTCGTCTTTTTGCTTGCCGATTTCTTAGCCGTCTTCTTCTTAGCCGTAGTCTTCTTAGCCGTAGTCTTCTTAGCTGTAGTCTTCTTAGCTGTAGTCTTCTTAGCCGTAGTCTTCTTAGCCGTAGTCTTCTTAGCTGCAGTCTTCTTAGCTGTAGTCTTCTTAGCTGTAGTCTTCTTAGCTGTAGTCTTCTTAGCTGTAGTCTTCTTAGCTGTAGTCTTCTTAGCTGTAGTCTTCTTAGCTGTAGTCTTCTTAGCTGCAGTCTTCTTAGCTGCAGTCTTCCCAGCCTTTTTGGCTGCTGCATGTTTATCCGCCGCTTGTTTAGCGGCTGAGTCGTTCTGTTTTACGCTACGCCCTTTACCCGCTTTCTTAGCATCCAGTCGCTTGGCCGCTTTACCAATTTCAGCGGACTCCGCTTGCTTAGCTAGCTGATCTTTTTCTCGCTGCTTCTTTCTCTTCGCCTCCGCGCGTTTCTTGTCCCGCTTTTGCTGTTTTTGCTTACGCTTTATCTGTCGTTTTTTCTCGGCACTGATAGACTTACTCTTATCCTCTGGCCCGTTAGATTCTGACTCCGTTACTGGCTTTTTCCACGCATTGTCTTTATCAGCAGGCTTGTCATCTCTTTTGCCACCCCGTGGCTTATCGCCTTTTTGATCTTGTCGACCTTTCGCCCAAACCTCATTGTTTTTATGCTTTCCTTTGCCCTTTTTATCCTTGTGTTTCTTGCCCTTGTACTTATCCTTACCACCTGACTTACGTAGTTCGGCATCCGCTGCTGCAAAATCAATCTTACGATCTTCAAGGTTTACTGCCATGACTCTGATACGAATCTTGTCACCTAACTGATATTTTCTACCTGTTTTTTCACCGGTCATCGTTAGCGATGATTGGTCATAGCGATAGTAATCTTGCGGCAAGCTGGTGATGTGAACCAAGCCTTCAATATGCATTGAAGGAAGATCAACAAACAAACCAAAAGAGGTCACAGCAGATACGATGCCATCAAACTCTTCACCGATGTGATCCTGCATATATTCACACTTTAACCAACTCACCACATCGCGACTGGCATCTTCAGCTCGGCGTTCAGTCGTTGAGCAAGACTCACCCAATACATCCATAGCAGCCGTTGTATAGAAATTGCCTTCAATTGGCTGACGCGACAACACATGCTTTATCGCTCTGTGTACCAGTAAATCAGGGTAACGCCTGATGGGCGATGTAAAGTGCGCGTACTGCGCTAAAGCCAAACCAAAGTGGCCTTCATTGCGTGGCTGATACACCGCTTGCTGCATTGAACGCAGCATGACTGTAGAGATGGTTGTTTGATCAGGCCTACCTTGAATTGCCGAGACGATCTCTGCGTAATCCATGGTGGTGGGCGTATCACCTCCACCCAACTGCAAGCCTCTTAAAGCCAGGTAGGCTCGAAGGTCTTCTAGCTTTTCAGCTTTAGGCGTTGCATGAACACGGTACAAAGTCGGTATCTTATTTGTTTCTAAAAAGGCTGCCGCAGCGACATTTGCCAATATCATGCATTCTTCAATTAGCTTGTGTGCATCATTTCGTACAACCGGGATGATTTCCTTTATTTTTTTATTGTCATCAAAGATGATCTGAGTTTCGTTTGATTCAAACTCAATAACGCCGCGCTTGCTTCTGCTCTCTGCCAGTACCTGATATAACTCATAGAGCGTTTCAACATGAGGCAATACCTCTTCATACTGTTTACGCAATGGGCTAGCCGAGTCTTTCAACATTTCATTGACTTGGTTATAGGTTAAGCGTGCATGTGAACGCATCACACCATTGTAAAACCGAGTTCGTTTCAGAGCGCCATCTTCTGCTAATGTCATTTCGCAAAGCATGCACAAGCGATCAACTTCAGGGTTTAAAGAGCACAAGCCGTTTGATAACACCTCGGGCAGCATGGGCACAACACGGCCTGGAAAATAAACCGACGTACCACGGTTGATAGCTTCTTTATCCAGTGGTGCACCTGGTTGCACATAGTGAGCAACATCGGCAATGGCAACCAGTAAGCGCCAACCGCTATTGGTTTTTTCACAATACACGGCGTCATCAAAATCTCTTGCGTCTGCTCCATCGATGGTAACCAATGGCAAGGGCCTAACATCCTTACGCTTGAGTTTGTCCTCTTCAAGAACCGTAGTTGAAAAACCAGCGGCTTGATCTTCAACATCGCTTGGCCAGTTAAACGGAATATCGCGACTACGTAGCGCAACATCAATCTCCATCCCGGCTTCTAAATGCTGACCCAACACTTCGATAATCTCGCCAGTAGGTGGGTGCTTGCGAGTAGGCTGTTCGACAATGGCTGCAACGACCATATCGCCATGCGTAGCGCCTGCTCGATGCTCGGATGGTATGGTGATGTTTTGATTGATGCGTTTATTATCGGGGCTGACAAAGCTCATGCCTTTTTCTAGAAACAACCGCCCTACTATCGTTTCGTTAGCGCGTTCGAGTACTTCGACGATTCGCCCTTCGCGCTTGCCTCGTTTATTGGTACCGGTAACACAAACAACAACTTTGTCGCCATGCAGCGCCATCCGCATTTCTCGAGCATTGAGAAATATATCGTCATCGTCTTCGGTGATTAAAAAGCCAAAACCATCAGGATGCGCAGTGAGCTTGCCAGCAATCAACGCATCAGCGTCAACGGGTACTAACTGCTGTCTGCGATTCTCGATGAGTTGCCCATCTCTAATCATTGCACCGACGCGACGTTGCAGCGCTTCGCGCTGGTCGGTCTCCTTTTTGATACCAAGTTTTTTGGCAAGTTCCTCGATACGAATGGGCGCATCAGCCTGCTTGATGACATCCAGAAGATGCTCTCGGCTAGCAATGGGTTTATCGTACTTCGCACTTTCTCGATCAGTATGTGGATCGGTATGTCGATCAGGAAGCGGATTGGGTTTACCTGAATCTACGGGCTTCTTCATGAGCTCGGCAATCCCGATAAGTGGGCCTTAGGCCATATTTGAAATGTATACACAGTGGGTAGTTTAGCGTAATGCGCGAACATTCACTTGTATGATCAGGCAATTCTCACATCTGTAAGGGATTGTGGCTCGCGATTAACAAAGCGAGCCGTCGAATAAGGGCTTATTCGGTGTTTGTGTCGAAGCTGGGCAATCTGCCCAGCTACTCAAGGACGCTGATCAGCTAAATGGCAACTCAACAACCACATTTTGGTTACGTTCTGGGCCAGTCGATACCATGTGAACCGGCACACCAACCAACTCTTCCAGGCGCTTTATATAGGCCACTGCCACCGCAGGTAACTTAGCGTAGTCAGTAACACCTTCTGTTTGTGCTTCCCAACCGGCCATCTCTTCATAAACAGGCTCGCATCGAGCAAGTGCATCAGCACCCAGCGGCGGCACGTCAATCTCAACGCCATCAAGCTTATACGCTGTGCATATTTTGACTGTTTTCAGTGTGTCCATAACGTCTAGCTTGGTTACACAGATACCGGTAACACCATTAATGATACAAGCACGCTTGACCGCTGGAGCATCAAACCAACCGCAGCGACGCTGACGCCCCGTTGTAGCACCAAATTCATGCCCACGCTCACCTAGCTCCTGACCCGCCTCATCAAAAAGCTCAGTTGGGAATGGGCCAGCGCCAACACGCGTGGTGTAGGCCTTAGCAATACCCAATACATATTCAATTGCACTTGGGCCACAACCACTGCCGCTACAGGCAGCGCCAGCAACTGTATTGCTGGATGTGACAAACGGGTATGTGCCGTGATCAACATCTAGCAAGGTACCTTGTGCACCTTCAAAGAGAACGCGCTTACCCTGTTTACGGTAGCTATCGATCATGCCAGGTACGTCACCGACTAGTGGCAGCAAGCGCTTGGCGTACTGTCTTGCCAATTGCTTCATTTCTGCCAACGGAGTTGTTTCAACTGAATGACGTTCGAGGTTGGATGCGTGGTGAGCGTATAGCGCCTCTAGCTTTTCGTCGAAACGCTCTAGATCAAAAAGATCTTGAATACGCAATGCGCGACGCGCAACCTTATCCTGATAGGCTGGACCAATGCCGCGCCCAGTTGTGCCGATGGCATCTTTGCCGGCAGCGATTTCACGCGCCTGATCTAGCGCAATATGCAAAGGTAAAATTAATGGGCAAGCACCACTGATGGAGAGGCGCTGCTCTACTGGCACGCCACGTTTCGTCAGCATTTCCATTTCTTCAAAAAGCGCTTCAGGTGAAACCACCACGCCGTTGCCAACAACGCAATGAACGTTGTCGCGCAATATGCCACTGGGCACTAGGTGCAATACAGTTTTCTCATCGCCAATAATCAGCGTGTGCCCCGCATTGTGACCACCTTGAAAACGCACCACTAGCTCTGCTTGCTCAGTCAACAGATCAACCAGTTTGCCTTTGCCTTCGTCACCCCATTGGAGCCCGAGTACCAAAACACTTTTTGCCATTACCTGCTCTTTAACGTCGTCGTTTTAATTTACTTGATCAGAATGGGTGCTAACACCCACTCACTTTGTTGTTGCTGCAACTGCCTGTCGCAATTCGAATTCTGCGCCGTTGAACCAGAACCGGGTAGCTCCACTACCACTCGTTCACCTGCATCACGAAGTGCTTCTACTTTTGCAAGGGCATCATTATGAATCGCCCAAGGCACAAAAACACCGGTAACCGCAGCGCTAGCATGGGGGCTGATGCTATCAATGACACGCTTAAGGTCACCACTAAATCCTGTGGCTGGGCGTGCATGACCAAACGCTGCACCAATTGCGTCGTATCGACCGCCGCGCGCTAGCTCGATACCATCAGGCGTATAAGCTGCAAACAAAACTCCGGTGTGATAACGATAACCACGAAGATCAGCTAAGTCGATGTTAATGCGCATCGTTGGGTGAGAGGTTTTTATCGCACTGATAATTTGCTGTAAGTTATCCAGTGCATCTATAGCGGCAGCATTGGCGTGTTTAAGCAACGCTTTAGCATCTGTTAAAATCGTTTCATCACCTTGTAAGCGCATGAAACCCGAAACCATCTCGAGCGCATGTTCGTCACTAACGTTGGCAGGCTTCTGTGATGCTAACAGCTGCTTAATATCCGGTATTGATCCACGCTGAACGGCGGCAAATAATTGAGCTTCTTGGCTATCATCTAAACCCAGAGCATCTACGATACCGCGATACACGCCTACATGGCCTAGGTCTAGCATCAACTCTGGCGTTTCACCTGGGGCTTGATCAAGGGCTGCCAACATTAGGCGGATAATTTCAATATCACTTTCTGGCCCAGCGTGACCAAAGAGCTCGGCACCAAACTGACGCGGGCTTCGACTACCACCAAAACCGTCAGTACGCGCCCTGAGCACACTGCCAGTATAAAAGAATCGATTCGGGACATCGCGTTGTAACGAGTGAGCGTCGATGCGTGCGACTTGTGGCGTCATATCCGCCCTGACACCCATCGCCCTGCCATTGTGCTGATCAACTAGCTTAAACGTTTGCAGATCCATGGTTTCACCGCTGCCGGTGAGCAAACTATCCAGGTATTCGATTAACGGTGGATCAACTAATTCAAAGCCCCATGATTTGCAGCAATCCATAAAGGCACGGCGATATTGCTCCACGCTCCACGCAGCGTCGGGCAGCAGCTCGTCAACACCGTCTGGCAGCAGCCAGCGATTGATAGTCGATTGATCCATGGGGTTAGCGTATAAAGCTGATTAGTAAGGCCCCAGCAATCATACTGGACAATCCTATAATTCGCAGCGTTTGATCGTTCCGATTGATGATGGCGCGCAGGCTATCGCGAAAGGTTTGAGGTGAAATTAGGGGTAAAAGGCCTTCAATAACCAGAACTAGCGCGATTGCTGTGAGGAACTCAGTCCACATAGCTGGGTCGCGCTAGTTCCAATTGGATAACTGCTCGCAAAAACAACAAGTTACTTCGCCGCTGGCGTTGCAGTCGGTGAGTTGAAGTAGCGGAAAAATTCAGATTCCGGGTTCAGTAGCATCACATCGCTATTGCCACTAAACGCACTTCGGTAAGCACTTAAGCTGCGGTGCAAGCTATAGAACTCTGGGTCTTGCTGATAGGCCTCAGCGTAGGTTTTTGCAGATTCCGCATCACCCTGACCACGCGTGTTTTCCGCTTCCGCGTAAGCGGCTGCGAGTGTTTCAACACGAATTCGATCAGCTGTTGCACGGATCTTTTTAGCTTCTTCGTCACCCTGTGAACGAAATTCACTGGCGATCTTCGCACGGTCTTTTTCCATACGTTGATATACCGAATCACGAACATCTTCAGGCAACTCAATTTGCTTTATACGAACATCGACAATCTCGATACCAAATGATTCAGCATCGTCAGCTAGGCCTTCTTTTATTTCGGCCATTAGGGTTGAACGAGCCGAAGAAACTACCTGACGAATCGTACGCTTACGTATGGCTTTAAGCACTTCAGCTAAACCCAAACTGGTTAAACGTTTGTTGGCTGCTGCTTCCTGCCCTTGCATGGTTGTGTAGAAAGCTCGAGCATCAACGATACGCCATTTAACAAAGAAGTCGACGATAACGTTTTTGCTTTCTTTTGTTAAAAGCCGCTCGGGAGCTACATCGGTTGTCAATATCCGCTTATCAAATTTGTATACGTTGTCGAGTATTGATGCTCGATAGTGCAAGCCAGGCTCGTATTCAGCCTCAACGATTTTACCGAAGCGAACGCGCAAAGCTTTTTCACTTTCGTGCACAGTAAAGAACACTTGAGAAACCAGCCAACCGATAGCCAATACCGCTACCAGCACTAATGGGTTATTGAGTATCTTCATCGTGACGCTCCCCGTTCACGTGAACGCGAGTTTTCGCGCCTTATCGTGGTTGTGGGCAGCCCTTCAAGCTGTGTTTGTCCGATAGGATTATCTAAACGCTCACCACCGCTGTTGTTATTACTTGGCCCACGATTTTGCTCAATCAGCTTATCGATGGGTAAATACATCAAGCTATTACCGCCACTCGCACCACTATCGATAAACACTTTACTGGTATTTCCTAGTACTGATTCCATTGACTCAAGGTACAAGCGTTCTCGTGTAACCTCAGGTGCTTTTTTAAATTCTTCCAATAAGGCTAAGAATCGTTGGGATTCACCCGTTGCGCTTTGCACAACCCGTGACTTATAACCCTCTGCCTCTTCAAGCAAGCGCTGGGCGTCACCACGAGCGCGTGGTAATACTTGGTTACTGTAGGCTTCGGCCTCGTTGATAAAACGCTCTTTATCTTCTCGGGCCTTGATTGCATCATCAAATGCCGCTTGCACTTCGTCAGGTGGTTGCGCTGATTTTAAGTTCACCGAAGTCACCTGTATGCCGGTGACATAGCCGTCAAGAATTTCTTGCAGACTTCGCTGCGTCGCGTCGTCAATAGTGACTACTTCGACCCCTTCTTCAACGGCACCATCCGTTAGCACAGAGTCCATATTCGATTGACCAATGACTTCGCGCAGGGCGCTTTCGAGCACTTGCGTGAGCGTCTCGTTAGGTCGACGAACATTAAAGAGATAATCTTCAGCGCTAGTGACGTAATACTGAACTTTCAATTCAATACGAACGATATTTTCATCACGCGTAAGCGTGAACTGCCGCTTGAGATCTTGTTCTCGAATCGCCTGCACGTCCACCTTAGCAACCGCTTGAATAGGCCAAGGCATGTGCCAATTCAAACCCGGACCAACCGTTTTGATATGACGGCCAAACTGCGTGACAACGCCTTTTTCAGCTGGCTGAACGGTATACAAGCCCGAGGCCAACCACGCCAATAGCGCTAAGCCTGCAACAATGGCAAACAGTGGCCCAGAAAAACCGCCAGGAATACCTGCGCCGCTTCCGCCGCTGCCATTCCGATTGGCATTTCCACCCATGCCCGTGAATTTTTTCTTCAGGTTTTTGAAAACTTCATCAAGATCAGGTGGGCCATCAGAATTTTTCCGATTGCCCCACGGATCGTTATCGTTTCCACCCGGCTCATTCCAAGCCATACAGTCTATCGCTCCAACAACGGCAAAGCCGCCAAATTTAGAAACCCAGCTTAAGCACTACAAGCTGGGACCATCAAACTAGTAAAGTCTATTATCAAAATGTATGGCATCAATATCGTTATACAACGCCTATTGATGACTTTCCGACTTTTTGATTTTACAGTGCTTGAGCGGTTTGCGTTCACACTTCCGCTCTTTCTTGGGCTCAAATGGCCGGACAAAGGCAAATTGTAAGGCTTATGCCGCCATAGCTGTCAAAAGCTCGCCTTTCTAGCCACACTGTCTTACCAGTTTGCAGGAAATACCAACATAAGACACGCTTTTATCAAGATTGTTGCAAGACAACTACGTTGTTGAAGCTATTAGGTTTTTTTGGTGTCATCGACAATATTCATGGTGGCCACACCACTATTGCCGAGTTCGACGGCAGCAAATGGCCCACCGTGGCAGAACTGACCGGGCTCGGATGGGTCGGCCGGGGGTTCTTGGGCGAGAATCTCGGCAGCAAATTGCTCGGCATTGTCTTTTGGTTGATACCCAAGAAAATGGGCTTTGGCATTGTCCACTGGAGCCCGATCGTTATTTGACACGCCATAAACTACTGAAAAGCCGGTCACCGGTGCTTCGATGCTGCGCTGCACCAATTGGATAAGATCATCATAGGAGAGCCATGAGCCCAGCGCCCTGGCGTTGGTTACCTGCGCACAGGATAAAATGCGCAAATGCACGCTTTCCATCCCGCGTTTGTCCCAATACATGGAGCCTAGATCTTCAGCAAAGCATTTGGCCAAGCCATAAAACGTATCTGGCCGATGACGAACTTCAGTATCGATGAATTCATTTTTAGGATGCATACCCACGGCATGAATTGAGCTGCCGTAAACCACGCGCTTTAGGCCATGCTGATAGCCTGCCTCCCATATATTGTATGCCCCCACAAAGTTGGGCTGAAGCAGTTTCTCGAATGGCCCTTCATCTGCATACGCTCCCATGTGCACAACCATGTCCGCGCCTTCCAGCACCGCCATCATGTCATCCATGCTGCCTAGATCACCTTTCATGTAGCTCTCACCAGGATACAGCTTGCCAATGTCATCGACGATATCCGTCGACACCAATTCATCAGCAAGCTTTGTCATTGGCTCTCTAAGGTATGAACCTAAGCGACCAGCAGCCCCTGTTAACACTAATTTTTTTAATTTAGCCACTGTTTAGTTTCCAAGTTTAAGTTTTGCGACGCTCGCTTCGATACGATCGAGCGCTTCAGTTAATACTGCTTCAGAGGCAGCAGTCGAGATTCTAAAAAACGGTGAGAGCTCATAGGCGCTACCGGGGACGCAAGCGATGCCTGCATCCTGCAATAAAAAATTAGTGAAGGCCGCGTCATCTTCGATCACAGCACCGTCAGGCGTTTTACTACCAATTAAATCGGTACAACCAATGTAGGCGTAAAACGCACCGGCTGGTGGATCAAGCGTGAGATTATCAATTTTTAAAATACGATCGTACACAAGATCACGACGTGACTGGAAGGCAGCGCAAAATCGATGAACTTCATCTTGCGGACCATTTAGCGCTGCGACAGCAGCGGCTTGAGCGATAGAACACGCCCCTGACGATATTTGCGATTGTACTTTGGTCATTGCAGCGATGAGTTCTTTAGGGCCCCCGGCATAACCGATACGCCAGCCTGTCATTGCGTAGGCTTTAGATACACCATTAACCGTTAGCGTTCGCTCTTTCAGCGCTGGGCATATTTCAGCAAACGACCAAAATTTTTCGCCATCAAATAATATGTGTTCGTATATTTCGTCGGACAACACCAATACATGTGGATTACGTTCAAGCACGTCACCAATTGCTCGTAGATCATCTTCAGTGTAAACAGCACCGGCTGGGTTAGACGGCAAGTTTAAAAACAACCAGCGGGTTTTAGGTGTAATCGCTTTCTCCAAGGAGGCCGCATCAAGACGAAAGTGGGTTTCTGCACCACACTGAATAGTTACAGGTACCCCACCCAAGATCAGCACCATATCCTTGTATTGTCCGAAGTAAGGCGCACATAACAACACCTCATCATCCAGCTCAAGCGAGGCCATTAACGCATTAAAAATAACTTGCTTAGCACCATTGGAGATGATGATTTGAGATGGCTCGTAATCGAGGTGGTTATCGCGTTTAAATTTTTCAATGATGGCTTGTTTTAAATCACCGGTGCCGTCAGTGGGCGGGTATCGAGTCTCGCCTGCTTTGCCTGCTTCATACGCAGCTTCGATAATATGAGGTGGTGTATCGAAGTCGGGTTCGCCTAACCCGAGATCAATAATATCTTCACCGGCTGCTTTTGCGAGCTTGGCAGCTTGGCTTACCCACGCAGATGCTGATGGCTTTACTGACGCTAACCGTGATGACGCGTATTTCATAGTCGAATTGAAAGTCTAATTTAAATAATGGCTTTTTCGATGATCGGTTGGTTGTTGACAATCCGCTCGTAGTTAAATGGCTTTAAATCCAAACTACGATACTCACCGTAGGTTAAAAACTCAGCTGTGCCACGCCCCATTGCAGGCGATTGCTGCAGGCCGTGACCAGAAAAACCATTTAGAAAGATGAAATTTTCAACTTCGGTATGAGGGCCCATGATCGCGTTGTGATCGAACACGTTGTAGGCGTAATGGCCAGCCCACTCGCTTGTCACTTTGATGGCTTCAAACTGTGGAATACGGGACGCTATTATTGGCCACATATGGTTTTCCCAAATAGAGTGGTCCATTGTGAAATCATCATATTCAACAGCCGGGTCAATGTCGGAGTGCCCACCACATTGGTAAGTACCACCGCCATTTTCGCGAACGTGCACGCCAGACGGATCAATGGTTAAAGGCAAATCACGATCTAAAGGTTTCTCTGCGGCGAAAACCCAAGAATAGCGCTTACGCGGCTCGACCGGCACCTCAATACCAGCCATGCCAGCTGTGCGTGAAGCTCGGGGACCGGAGGCATTAACTACTTGGCCACACGAAATAGTTTCACCTGATTTAAGCGTAACGCTTTCCACTCGAGTACCGGCGGCATTCTTAGTCATACTCACAACTTCGTTGGAAATGTACTCAACGCCACGCTCACCTGCCTGACGGCGCCACCAATCAAATACGGCAGTACCATCCCAGAAGCCTTCATCAACTGTGTTGATCGAACCCAACACAATGTCATCAACGTTGTAGAACGGGTAGTTCTTTTTAATTTCATCAGGCGTCATTAATTGTGTGCCTGCCCCAGCGTCAAGCTGGACTTGTTGACTTTCACGCAACACGTTGGCGAAGTCTTCGTTATCAGCCAAATACATATAACCAAAGTTACGTACCGACAACTCGGGTACGCGATCATCGTTACCCATATAAGAGCGAATATTTTTTACAAAATCTGCTGCAAATTGAGAGATGCGCACATTGAGTTCTGCTGAGAACTGCTGACGCATACACGAGTTAGTATGAGTAGTAGAGCAAAACTCGTAGCTCGGGTCTTTTTCGACGACTAATACTTTACCGTTGAAATCTTTGTTATCAGTTAAAAACCACGCAGTTGAGGAGCCCATAATGGCACCACCTATAATGATGACGTCGTAGCTTTGTTCTTTTGGCGCTTGAGAACTCATTACACAGCCTCCCCTTTTTCGATTGACTTATTGACTTGTAAAATATCAGCATCGGATAAATTGTAATCACGCTTTGCTGCTTCTGCCGAGATATAACCTCGTGCTAGATCTCGCTTAACTAAACTAATATCGCGATCGTTCGCGCTACCGTAACCCGCCCCACCTGGAAACGCTAGCATGACCTTACGCCCATGCGGCACAAACTGCTTACCCTTGCCGTTCATCTTAGTTCCATCATCTTGAGCAATCGTGGTAGCTGCACCATCACCGCCGCCATGACGGCCTTGTGCAGGATGATCAACACGATCAAACATGGCTTGAAAATCAAACTCGTGACCTTCACGCGCACCCACCTCCATAAACTGCCCAAGGCCACCACGCTGCTTACCTGCGCCACCACTATCAGGGCGTAACTCTTTACGCCAAATGATAACGGGCCCAACGTTTTCTGTTGCCTCAATCGGCATGGTCATAACACCAGAGGGAAACGCGGTGGCGTTTAAGCCATCATGCTCTGGCCGCGCACCTGAGCCACCTGAATTAAACGTCAATACTTCCGAGCGCACTGCATGCTCTGGCGCTGGCTCATCAGTACGAGGGCGAAGCGACACTTGAAAGTTACACAAGCAACCCGCGCCTTCTGCTGGCACCAAGTTCGGAATGAGTTTATCTAGTGCGTTATACACAGTGTCCGGCACAAAGTGCCCAACAATATGCCGCAAGGCCACCGGTGCCGGATGCAAGGCATTCACGATAGAGTTTTCGGGCGCTGCAATTTCAAATGGGGCAAGCGACGCTGCGTTATTGGGTATCTCAGGTGCGATCGCGCATTTTAGGGCATAGCACGCATAGGCTTTTGCGTACACCAAAGGGCAGTTAATACCTTTTTTATCTAAGCCTGATGTGCCCTCAAAATCAGAGAGCATACGATCTGCTTCAATGGTGAGCTTAACTTTTAAGGTAATAGGCGATTCAAAGCCATCAACGGTTAGCTCACCCTCTGCACTGCCTCTTGGCAGCGCCGCGATACGCTCTAGCGTGGCACGACGAGAGTTTTCTAATATGTACTCAGCGATGCCGGTTAGATCGGCAAGCTTAAATTCTTTCATCATGTCGACCAATCGGCGATAGCCAATCTCGTTACATGACGCAAGTGCATACATGTCACCAATGAGTTGATCGGGTTCGCGAACGTTACCGCGCACTATGCTCACGAGTGTTTTATCCACTTCACCGCGTTCGGCAAATTTCATAATAGGAATATATAAACCTTCCTCATATACGCTCGCAGCATCGGCACCAAAGCCACGGCCACCAATATCAACTATGTGCGCAGTACAAGCAAAAAAGCCAACCAACTTACCGCTATAAAATGAAGGCGTCACCATCGTGATGTCGTGCAAATGACCGGTACCTTCCCAAGGGTCGTTAGTGATGTACACATCACCTTCAAATATATTCTCAGAACCAATGCGGCGTATAAAATGCGCAACCGCATCTGCCATAGCGTTTACGTGCCCAGGGGTACCCGTCACGGCTTGCGCCAGCATTTGGCCATCCACATCGTAAACACCGGCTGATAAATCACCAGCTTCACGTACAGATGTAGAGAACGCAGTGCGCACCAGGGCCTGCGCTTGCTCTTCAACGACCGATATCAAGCGATTCCATAACACTTGATAAGACACTTGTAAGTTTTGATTAGTCATTTCAGTCTCCCACCACTTTTGCTATCACATCAACACAACCATCTGGCTGGCATACTGCCTTGCGACTACTGGGCAGAATAATCGTTGTTTCATCTTCAACGATGACCGCAGGCCCATCGACAGTACTACCCACTACTAATGCAGTGCGATCAACAATGTTGGCATTCACATTATTACTAAGTGCTGGGTCAAATATGTCTCGCGATCCAACACTGGGCGCCGCAGCTTGGCCCGCTTGCTCTTCAACTCGTGCAACACTCTCGGGTGGAGTTGTGGCGTTAACAGCCCATACCGTGACTTCTACATCCATCCCGTCAACCGGTCGACCAAATAATTTGGAGTAGTCGTCTTCAAACAATTGTTGGTAGGTGTCGCCGTCAGGGTTGAGTGCTTGCGCCTCGGTAAGCGTGATCGGTATTTCCCAACCCTGGCCGATGTATCGCATATACACTTTAAAGTCGGACAGAATATCTGCGTTTGCATCGCATTTGCGAACAAACTTGGTGGCCTCTGTGCGCAAATCTTTAAGCAATGATTTCACTTTGCTAGGATCAAAGTCAGAGAGTTTCATGTATACCGAACGATTGGCTTCAAAACTAAACGGCGCTCGTAAAAAACCAATCGCCGACCCCACGCCTGCACCTGGCGGTACCAACAAACGATCGACGCCGAGCTTTTCACTCAAGCGCCCAGCATGCAACGGGGCTGCACCGCCAAAAGCAATCATGGTGTACTCGGATAAATCTTCACCGTTTTCAACCGCGTGCACACGTGCCGCATTGGCCATGTTTTCATCCACGACTTCGGCTAAACCAAATGCAGCAGTTTGCGCATCCATATCAAGCGTGTTGCCCAAGTGGGTGACTAACGCCTTAGCGGAATCATCAGCCTGCAACTTCATGGTGCCGCCGGCAAAGTTATCCGGATCCAATTTACCAAGCACTAAATCGGCATCGGTTACCGCTGGCCGATCACCGCCTCGCCCATAGCACGCCGGGCCAGGCTCAGAACCTGCGGACTCTGGGCCCACACGTATTTGTCGCATTGAATCAACATGCGCAAGCGAGCCACCACCAGCACCTATCTCTACCATGTCGATAACGGGTATCGAAATTGGCATGCCTGAGCCTTTTTTAAATCGATAGGTTCGCGCCACTTCAAATACGCGACTCGTTTTTGGTGTTTGGTTTTTTATCAGGCATATTTTTGCTGTGGTGCCGCCCATATCAAAAGACAAGACCTTATCTAAGCCATAACGCGCTGCGATATTGGCAGCAAACACAGCACCACCGGCTGGCCCTGACTCCACTAAACGCACAGGAAAATCTGCTGCACTTTCGATCGAAATAATACCGCCACCTGAATGCATTAAAAAGATACTGCAATCAACACCGGTTTCTTTAAGCCGATCCTCTAAGCGGCTTAGATACGACTTCATCAACGGTTTGATATAAGCATTCGCAACCACGGTATTAAATCGTTCGTACTCACGCATCTGTGGAGACACTTCAGATGAAAGCGATATCATCACATTGGGTAAGCGCTTCGCGAGCGCATCTCTTACTTGCTTTTCGTGCGCGTCGTTAACATAAGAGTGGATTAAGCCGATAGCGATACTTTCATAGCCTGCCTTATCAAGTTGATCAGCTAAGGCATCAACTTCTTTCATATCAAGTGGTGTTAATACATTGCCAGATGCATCCATTCGCTCTGTTACGCAGTAGCGCATGTTGCGATCTAATAAGGGTTCGGGCAAATTTAGATTAAGGTCGTATTGCTCAAAGCGCGATTCGGTGCGCATCTCAATAACATCGCGAAACCCGGTAGTGGTGACTAAGGCGGTCTTAGCACCGCGACGCTCTATTAAGGCGTTGGTAGCAAGCGTGGTTCCATGAATTATTTGCTGAATATCGCTAGGCTTTACTCCGGCTTTTTTGCACACCTGCTGCATGCCATCTAGGATCGCATTCTCGGGAGCCGAATAGGTCGTGAGCACCTTGGTAGAAAAAAGCTCATCGCCTATTTCAAGTACGACGTCGGTGAAGGTGCCGCCGATATCAGCGCCTAGTCGAATTCTGCTGGTAGTCATACTGACATCCTTTGAAAGATGACCCACATTAGCGCGACCAGTCGATTAAATCTAATTATTTATATTGATCATATTGATCAATTTTATTTATACTAATGACTCGCATACCAGAGCTTCAATATGGCCGGCATCACGATCAAACAATTAGAGGCCCTAGTACAGGTTGCTGATCATGGCAGCTTTCGCAAAGCGGCTACCAATCTAAACACCACGCAACCCAATATTTCCTCCCGTATAGCCGTGTTGGAGCAGACGCTTGATGCCAAATTGATGAAGCGAAATAGTGGCAATATTGAACTCACCCCTCTGGGTGCCGAATTACTCGTAAAAGCCAGACGAGTGATCAGCTCTGTCGATGAATTTTTAGTCACCGCCAATAAAAAGGACTTATTCGACGGCATCTTGCGCCTGGGTGTAACCGAGATGGTCGTACATTCCTGGCTGACGCAATTTCTATCCAGCTTTTATGCGCGCTACCCCAATGTGCAATTAGATTTAACAGTGGATCTATCAACCAATCTAACCACAGCGCTTGAATCAAACGCCATTGATCTAGCCCTACAAAATGGTCCATTCAAAACAGAGAGCTCGGCTGCAATAAAAATTGGTACCTATCGCTGGGTTTGGGTGGCAGCGCCTACTTTGCTTAACGCGAATAAAACCGAACCGTTTCGACTCACCACACACCCGATACTCACGCACGCTAAAGAAACCCTATCAGTTAAACAGTTGGCTGCTCACTTTGAGGATCAAGCCGTGCGTTACGTGCCATCGAGCAGCTTATCAGCCTGTTTAAAAATGGCGACGGATGGCTTAGGCGTAGCGTGTTTACCAGAGGCGATGATTGATGAAAGCGTGAACGAGAACCGGCTCACTAAACTTGATTATCAATGGGTACCCGACTCTATGAAGTTTTTTGCGCGCTACAACGCTGATCGTGTCAATTATGTCGTTGAAGATGCCGTTAACTTAGCAAAAGAGGCTTCGGCTACTCCGGAGCTGCTGTAGGTTCAATTAAATCAGGCGTAAAACGATCGCTTAATTCGTGCTCGCGCATTAACCGCGAGAAATCGATTTCATCCATATCAACATATAAATTGAAGCCGCCGTCATCTTTTATCACTTCCTCTCTTACAGCATCTGCTTCAAATAGTTGTGCTCGCAATCGACCATGCAAGGGCAAAAGATCTAACCAACCAATGCTACGTGTTCTACTCACTATTTGGGCTATTGCGGCTCGTAATTCGTCTATACCTGCGCCCGATATTGCCGACACCCATGCAGCGGCAGGCAAACCTTCGGCATCTAGCTCTATGTGCGCCTCAAACTCAGTTTTATCAACCTTATTGAACACCATCAATTGAGGTACGTGGGATGCGCCAATTTCTTCTAAAATCGCATCAACTTGTTCACGGCGGTTTTCGCGCAGATCATCGCAGGCGTCTACAACATGAAGGAGTAAATCAGCTTCGCGTGTTTCGGTCAGCGTTGATAAAAATGCTGCTACTAACTCATGCGGCAGGTCATTAATAAAACCAACGGTATCGGCTAACACTGCCGCATTGCCTCCTGGCAGCGGCATGCGTCGCATGGTTGGGTCAAGCGTTGCGAAGAGTTGATCTGCTGCGAATACTTTGGCATCGGTGAGTTGATTAAACAGTGTAGATTTACCCGCATTGGTATAGCCCACCAAAGCAACCGTTGGCGTGCCTGATTTGCTGCGTTGCGATCTGCCTTGCGAGCGTTGACGACGAACCTTAACCAAGCGTTGCTTTAGTGTTTTCACGCGTTCGTTTAGTAAACGTCGATCAGTCTCGAGCTGTGTTTCACCAGGCCCACGTAAACCGATACCACCCTTTTGTCGTTCAAGGTGAGTCCAACCTCGTACTAAGCGCGTTGATAAATGAGTTAGCTGTGCCAACTCGACTTGCAACTTGCCCTCAAAACTACGGGCGCGCTGAGCAAATATATCGAGAATAAG
>CALJAA010000067.1 GCA_938028465.1 uncultured Granulosicoccaceae bacterium
TGGCCAATCGTTTATTGAGCACACGCTGGAAAAAATAAAAGCAGTACGCAAACGTATTGATGCAAGCGGCCAAGATATTCGTTTGCAGATTGATGGTGGTGTGAAGGTGAATAACATTGCTCAAATACAGGCAGCAGGTGCCGACACCTTCGTTGCTGGGTCAGCTATTTTTAATGCTGCCGATCCTAGTGGTGGTAACCCATACGACACCGTGTTAAAGCAATTTAATGCTGAATTGGCGAAAGGTGGCTAACACCCATCGTCATCCTCCGCACTGTCATCCCCGCGAAGGCGGGGATCCAGCATACGAGGAAGTTTATATTATGCGTGGATCTACCCCGGAGGGCACCTAGCCCGCCTTCGCGGGGATGACAATTCGTGGCGACGCCACCAAAACTAATCGCCACCAACACCCCAAGTATCCTTAAGCTTATACCCACGTGGCCAAGGGTCAGACGGGTCGAGCATGTGTTGGTGAATACCTGTTATCCAACCGCGCCCAGAAATTTCAGGGATAACGGCAGGCGATTTACCTACTTGAGTGACATCAGCAATACGGCCAAGAAATGTTGAGCCAATTATAGAGTGTGCGTTTAAGGTATCACCGACTTTCATTTTGCCTTGCGCGTGTAATAAAGCCATACGCGCTGATAGGGCAGTGCCCGTTGGTGAGCGATCTACTTTGCCTGGTTGAATGGCGACAGCTGCCTTTGCATTCAAACCTGTTCCATCATTAAATAATTTGCCTGCAAATAAGCAAAATGAAATGTGCTGCCAGTCTGGATTAGTCGGGTGGGTAAAACCCAGTTGGTCGTTGGCGGCATTGGTTAATTTAACGCCAAGTTGTGCAATGTCTCGCGCCTCATCAGGCACGATTTCAAATCCGAGGGTTTCTGCATCAACGATAACAAAGCTATCACCGCCATAGGCTGTGTGAACCTTAAGCGTACCGATCCCATCAACCTCTAATGATGCATCCATTTTTTCAACAAAGCTCGCGACGTTTTGCACAGTAATGCGTTCTGCTTTACCGTCCTTACAATCAGCGCGCACATGGACTAAGCCACCAGGTGCTTCGAGCGTCATTTTAGTTACCGGTTCGACCATTGGAATGATGCCGCTATCCAGTAACACTGTTGATACACAAATGGAATTTGACCCAGACATTGGCGGAGTATCTTCAGGCTCCATGATGATAAACGCGGCATCTGCATCGGGGTGCTTAGGAGGGACGAGAAGATTGACGTGTCGAAATACACCGCCACGAGGCTCGTTAAGTACAAAATCGCGAAGAGTTTCGTCCTGCGCTATGAAATTTCTTTGATCCCAGAGGGTGTCACCTGGGGGTGGAGCCACGCCACCAACGATAACATCGCCTACTTCACCCTCGGCATGGGAGGAGATGACATGGATGGTTTTGGTGGTTCGCATTGTTTTTGTTGTTATTCCTGAAGTGATGTCATGTGGTTGGTTGTCATCGCATTGTCATTCCCGCGAGGATGACAATGCCTTCGCAGGATGGCAGTTCAATAATTAATCCCGCAAGTCAAACTCTCACTTACTGAAAAACATCTAGCGCCAGCGGGGCAGTCAGTGCCGGCAGGTATTTTACTGGAGCCCGCGGGGCAGACATTGCCACGTGGCCCTGTACACCAAGCACCATCGGCTTTTTGATAGCACGCTGCATCATCTTGTAAGCATTGCGATGCGCTATCGATTTGGGTATCGCCACTTTTGCAGGCGAGTATTTTGCCGCGCGGCACAAAGTCGTCACCTGAGCTACCGCTGCCACCGGCGCAACTACCCAGTAAAACAGCTATCGTTAAGCCTAGGATTATTCGATAAGTTAAAGATTGCATGACAATATTCGCCGGTTGATATACTTAGAGCTTAGGCGAAATTAATCGGTTTTACCTCACCACTTTCTAACTTGCCACGCCACAAACAGGGCTCCATAGGGTTTGTCAAGTTCCCTTTGCAACCAATCGTTTCCTTATTTGGTGTGTCTTCGGTCACACTGATCCAGATTTTTATGAAATTTGACACTCGATACGCTAATCTCTAGCCTTGGGCTCGATAATCAAGGCTACAATTAACAGCCGAAATGAGCAGCTCAATGATTGTGTGTCATTGATCGTGTGTATTTGTTGAGTAGATACGCGACCTTTTTCTACGTTTTCTTGCCATCGGCAATTCTTAAAAACCGCTTAATCCACATACGAGATTTAGAACATGTCTAAGGATGAGATAACAGAAAGCCGCCCGAAAGTCTTAATCACGGGTGGGTCTGGCACAGTCGGCCAAGCATTCATAAAAGAATATCGAGATGAATTTGAGTTCCATTCTCTCAGTCGAGACGGAACCCATATGCAGGAGCTTGTAGCGAAGTTTCCGGAAGTTAAAACGTACTTGTCAGACATACAAGATCTGGATCACCTTAGTACGCTCATAATAAAAATTAAACCTGATGTGGTTATTCACGCAGCCGCGCTCAAGTATATAGATTTCGCTGAATTAAACCCATCGCGCACAGTTGAAATCAACATTCTAGGTAGTTTGAATGTTGCAAAAGCATGTTCAAGGGCTGATGTTCCTATCGTGGTGGGCGTTAGTACAGACAAAGCCTGCCAACCAGAAAGCATTTACGGCTACTCAAAAAAAATCATGGAGCAAATGTTTTGTGATCAGTACACCAGCCAATCCAAATTTGTTTGCGCACGCTTTGCCAACGTAGCTTGTTCCAATGGCTCCGTTATTCCACGTTGGATCGATTGTGCCAAAAGAAACGAGCCACTAAAGCTGACCGACTCTCGAATGAATCGACTCATGTTTACTCGTGAAGACTCTGCTCGACTAATCAAGCAATGTATTGACTATGCTGAACTCTCAACAAAACCGTTTGTGCTGAGTACTCGCATGAAGTCGGTAGGCCTGCTTGATCTAGCGCATCAAATATCCAGCGAGTTCGGTGATAACGAGAAACCGGAAATTGTTGGCATGCGCCCTGGGGAAAAGCTCAACGAAACGCTAATCAGCTCTGCCGAGCTGAATGACGCTTACTATACCGACAATGGCCCATACATCATGCTGCATTCGAATGAATTCGGAACAGCCCGAGTACCAGAGCCGCTTTCATCTCTTACTGGGGATTACATGAACGAGGATGAGATGCGGGCACTATATGCTTCTTACATCGAATCTTCTGATTGACGGGCAGATAGCCAGTAAACTTTGCTAAACAACGCTTGATCTAAATCAATAAAACTATGGCAATTTTGTTTTTATTATCGGTATTGTTTATCGTTTATACCTATGCAGTGTTTCCAATCGCGCTGCATTATTTGGCGAAAAATAAAACACCATTAGTAGCGGATATACCCGATAAGTGGCCAAGTGTCAGTATAGTCATTGCAGCGCACAATGAAGCAGAAGGCTTGCCAGGCAAAATCGAAAGTTTGGAAGCGCTAGATTACCCACCTGAATTAGTGGAGTGGATAGTGGTATCTGACGGATCCACTGACAACACGCATTCGTTGCTGCAATCAGCTTTTGAAGGGTACGATAATCGAATAGTGAAACACCTGCCTAAATCACTAGGCAAGTGTGGTGCACTCAACGCCGGTGTTGAATTGGCGACGAATTCAATCATTTGTTTTATGGATGCACGGCAGCGCGTTTCAAAAAATGCGCTTAAGGCGCTGGTTCCTTATCTAAACAATGATGAAGTAGGCGCGGTGAGCGGCGAGCTCGTGATAATGGATGAAAACAGCTTAGAAGCTGCTAATTTTGGTTTTTATTGGCGCTATGAGAAATGGATTCGGGAAAACGAGAGCCGGCTTTTTTCAACAACTGGCGTGACCGGGGCCCTATACGCAATAAGGCGAAAGGATTTTATCCCTAACAAGATAGGCACGCTTTTGGATGACTTCGACACCCCGATCAACTTATTGGCTCAACGCAAGCGTACCTTGTTCATACCTGGTGCATACGCATTTGACAAAGCCAATGATGATCTTAAATTGGAGTTTCGCCGAAAAGTGAGAAACCTTGCCGGCAACTGGCAATCGTTTCAAACCAATCCATGGCTGTATAACCCCAGCAAAAATCCGGTGTGGTGGCAGTTTTTATCGCACAAAGTATTCAGGTTACTGGTTCCGTTTGCACTGATAATCGCATTTGTCGCATCACTCATAGGTAGCGGCTGGTTCTTAAACACCATGCTCGTCATTCAATTGTTGTTCTATGGCATCGCGCTAGCCAGTTATACCAAGCTGCCAGGCACTAGAAACGACCTGTTTAATAGCATACAAGTGATTGTCCAGCTTAATGCAGCTGCGTTAGTTGGGACGATACGTTTCTTTACCAGCAAGCGTGCCATCAGCTGGCGATAGTGCACCTGTTTGGCTCTTGGCCTTTAGCTAAAGTAAACAGGTTTTACTTCACCACTTTCTAACTTACCGCGCCATATAGCAGGCCCGGTTTGATGCACCGCGCTGCCTTTGCTATCCACTGCCACCGTAACGGGCATGTCTTCCACCACAAATTCGTGGATTGCTTCCATGCCAAGCTCTTCAAACGCGACGACTCGTGCTTCCTTGATTGCTTTGGACACTAAGTAAGCTGCGCCGCCAACGGCCATCAGGTATACGGCCTTATGCTTTTTGATTGCAGCGATGCCTTCAGGGCCACGTTCAGCTTTGCCGATCATGCCCAGTAAGCCGGTATCAGCTAGCATCATCTCGGTAAATTTATCCATGCGGGTGGAGGTAGTGGGGCCAGCGGGGCCTACAGCTTCATCACGCACAGCATCAACAGGCCCAACGTAATAGATAAAGCGGTTATTAAAATCCACACCTTCTGGTAAGCCTTCACCGCTTGCCAATAAGTGTTTGATGCGGTTATGCGCGGCATCACGGCCGGTAAGCATACGGCCACTTAATAATAAGGTTTCACCTGGTTTCCAATCTTCAACATCTTTTTGGGTAACGGTATCTAAGTTCACGCGTCGCGAACCTTGCGTGGCGTCCCAAGTGATGCTCGGCCAATCATCCAAAGAAGGAGGCGTTTGTAGGTAGGGTCCTGATCCATCGAGTTCAAAGTGCGCATGGCGAGTAGCAGCACAATTAGGAATCATCGCCACCGGTAGTGATGCTGCGTGAGTAGGGTGGTCTTTAATTTTTACATCGACCACGGTCGTTAAACCACCTAAACCTTGTGCACCAATACCAAGAGCATTGACTTTTTCAAATATCTCTAAGCGAAGTTCTTCGATACGGCTATTGGGCCCACGATCTTTTAACGCTTGTATATCAATTGCATCCATTAGGGATTCTTTGGCCAGCACGGCTGCTTTTTCTGCTGTGCCGCCAATGCCGATGCCTAACATGCCTGGTGGGCACCAACCGGCGCCCATCGTTGGTACCGTCTTAACAACCCAATCAACGATGCTGTCACTCGGGTTAAGCATAACCAGTTTTGATTTATTTTCAGAGCCGCCACCCTTGGCCGCGATATCCACACTCACCTTGTTGCCTGGCACCATATCCACATGGATAACAGCAGGGGTGTTGTCGCCCGTATTTTTTCGGTTGCCTGCTGGATCCGCCAGAATGGAAGCACGCAGCTTGTTGTCTGGGTGGGTATAAGCGCGGCGCACACCTTCATTAATCATCTCGTGCAGATCCATCTTGGCATCCCATTGCACCTGCATGCCAATTTTTACAAACACGGTGACGATGCCGGTGTCTTGGCAAATTGGGCGCTTGCCTTCGGCGCACATACGCGAATTGATCAGGATTTGCGACATGGCATCTTTGGCTGGCTGCGACTCCTCTCGTTCCCAAGCCGCGTAGACCGCGTCTATGTAGTCCTTCGGGTGGTAGTAGGACATAAACTGCAGGGCATCGGCGACGCTGTCGATCAGGTCGTCTTGTTTGATTTTTGTCATGAAGCTAGCCCTATGCCGGAATGTTTAGATAGGCAAAGCATAGCTGTTTTCAGCTAATCCTTCACAAACGCAGGCACTCAAGGCCACATTTTTAAGCATGACACTTGACGATACAAGCCCATACTGGGTTACTATTGGCCACAGGCTAAATTTAATCAAAGCAAAGCACCATGAGCGTTCCATTAAACATCCACAGCTGGCGTTGGCGTCACTAGATATCCGCGAATATTCGCAAGTTGTGTATGGCTGCCTCTCTAATATCCAATCTGGCGGCCGGTGTTAACTCTTTTTATTTGGAATGTAACTCATGAATCAGATCGAATTCGATCGCTACGCCGAAGCTGGCTTCACCCGTATACCCTTAAGCTGCGAACTCATCGCAGATCTCGACAATCCGCTGTCCACCTTTTTAAAGGTTGCTGATACGCCATTTAGTTTCTTATTTGAATCAGTCCAAGGTGGCGAGAAGTGGGGTCGTTATTCCATTATCGGGCTTCCAGCAAGCACCGTTATCTCGATACGCGAACAAGCCGTCACCGTTAGCGTGGATGGCAAACAAACCGAACAACACATCGCAGAAGATCCCTTAACGTGGATCGACAACTACCAACAACAATTTAAAGTACCCGATATTGAAGGCTTGCCAAAAGTCACTGGTGGGTTAGTGGGTTATTTTGGCTACGATACCGTGCGCTATATTGAGCCGCGTCTTGGTAAGAATCCGCACCCTGATCGATTGGATACGCCTGACATCATGTTGATGGTGGCTGAAGAGCTGGTGGTATTTGATAACCTCAGCGGTACATTAACGATGTTGGTGTTGGCTGATCCATCAAAACCTGATGCTTATCAGATGGGGCTTGAGCGATTAGCCGAATTGCATGATGAGATTCGTACGCCACTAGAAGCACGGGCAGCCTATCGTGAACCTAAGCTCGTAGAGGAATCTGACTTTGTTAGCGACTTTACCGAAGATCGTTATAAAGAGGCTGTGCGCACCATCAAGCAATACATCACTGATGGTGAATGCATGCAGGTGGTGCTGGCGCAGCGCTTAACGGTTGACTATTCCGCGCCGCCGATTGATCTGTATCGGGCGCTACGCACACTGAATCCATCACCTTATTTGTTTTATCTGAATATGGGTGATCACCATATTATCGGGTCGTCACCCGAAATCTTAGTACGCCTTGAAGATGGAGCAGTAACCGTTAGGCCATTAGCAGGCACTCGCCCGCGCGGTGCAACAGAAGCACAGGATCAAGCCTTGGAGAAAAGCTTGTTGGCCGATCCAAAAGAGCTAGCAGAGCATTTGATGCTGATAGATTTAGGTCGTAACGACCTAGGTCGTATCGCTAAAACCGGCAGTGTTAAGGTCACGGATAAATACGCGATTGAGCGATATTCCCATGTAATGCATATCGTATCCAATGTTGAAGGCAAACTTAATGAGGGTATGAGTGCCGTAGATGTTTTACGCGCAACGTTCCCAGCAGGTACCCTGTCAGGTGCGCCAAAGGTACGCGCAATGGAGATCATTCAAGAGCTAGAACCCGTTAAGCGTGGTATTTATTCGGGCGCTGTGGGCTACTTATCTTGGAATGGCAATATGGATACCGCCATTGCGATCCGCACTGCGGTTATTAAAAACGACACACTCTACGTGCAAGCAGGCGCAGGCATTGTGTACGACTCCGATCCTGATTCTGAATGGCAGGAAACCATGAGCAAAGCACGTGCGGTGTTTCGTGCTGTAGCCATGGCGGAGCAGGGTATCGATAATCGCCCGGAGCAATTGCCCTCGTTAACGCAAAATAGTGATTTGCCTAAAAAAGGAGGTGCCTAATCATGTTAGCAATCATTGATAACTATGATTCATTCACCTACAACCTGGTGCAATACGTTCGTGAGTTGGGTGCCACTGCCGAAGTATTCCGCAACGATCAAATCACGGTTAGCGATCTTGAAAAGCTTGCGCCCAAAGCGTTGATGTTATCGCCAGGCCCCGGTAACCCAGATGCCGCTGGTAATACCTTAGATGTGTTGGCAGCATTTGCTGACAAGCTGCCTATCTTAGGCGTGTGCTTGGGGCATCAGAGTATTGGGCAGCACTTTGGGGGGCAAATCGTTCACGCTAAAGAAATTATGCATGGCAAGTTATCGAAGGTGTATCACGATAACAGCGGCGTGTTTGCAGGGCTTCCTAACCCAATTACTCAAACACGCTATCACTCCTTGGTGATCAATCAGGCCACCATGCCAGCGGACTTACACGTAACGGCCTGGACACAAAACGATAAAGGCGAAGTGGAAGACATCATGGGTGTTAGGCATGTCAGCCTACCAATAGAAGGCGTGCAGTTTCATCCAGAATCTATCAGTAGTGAACGCGGCCATGACATGCTGGCGGTGTTTTTAAAACAAGCAGGAGTGATCGAGTGATGATAAACGTGACTAGCGAAATGAATGTAAAGGAAGCCCTGCAAACACTCTTTGAACATCAAGATTTAACGAAAGATCAGATGTCATCCGTCATGATGGAAATCATGACAGGTAAATGCAGTGATGCGCAGATAGGCGCATTTTTGGCCGCACTGCGTATGAAAGGTGAAACGGTGGACGAAGTAGCGGGTGCTGTTACGGTGATGCGCAGCTTGGCATCGGGCGTTAACTTAAAAGATCAATCGGCTGTTGATATCGTCGGCACGGGTGGGGATGCATCCAGCACGTTCAATATTTCTACGACTTGCGCCTTAGTGACATCTTCTGCAGGTGTGACGGTTGCCAAACACGGTAACCGATCTGTGTCGAGTAAGTCGGGAGCCGCGGACTTTTTGGAAGCCGTGGGTGTGAATATTGATCTGCAACCAGAGCAGGTTGCTCACTGTATGGAAACTGTCGGTATTGGTTTTATGTTTGCTCAAAAGCATTACAGTGCAATG
Source organism: uncultured Granulosicoccaceae bacterium (assembly GCA_938028465.1). Lineage (GTDB taxonomy): Bacteria > Pseudomonadota > Gammaproteobacteria > Granulosicoccales > Granulosicoccaceae > Granulosicoccus. The sequence continues at coordinate 8,890 of CALJAA010000067.1, forward strand.
AAATATGCCGCCGGACCGCGTCGCGAAATGGGTGTGCGTACCTTGTTTAATTTACTCGGGCCAATGTGTAACCCTGCTGGCGTACACAACCAATTGTTAGGTGTGTTTGATCCTAAATGGGTGCGCCCAATTGCAGAAGTCATGAAGCAGCTGGGTAGCAAGCACGTCATGGTTGTACACGGTGATAGCTGTATGGATGAAATCAGCTTGAGTGGGCCTACTCAGGTATCCGAACTTAAAAATGGTGAGATAAAAGATTACATGCTTGATCCTACTGACTATGGTTTTGCGTTGCAGCCTCTATCGACTATCCAGGTGGATGGTGTTGAGCAAAGCATGCAAACCATTACCGACGTGTTGGCAGGTAAGCCAGGCCCGGCTTCGGATATCGTGGCATTAAATAGTGGCGTTGCCATATACATTGGTGGTAAGGCCGCTGATATTGCAGGCGGTATTGAGATCGCAAAGCAAATGCTGAGCGAGGGTAAAGCTGCAGCGCAGCTGCAGGCATTGATAAAAGCGAGCCAAAATTCCTAAGGCATCATTGAGAATGAACACGACAAATACTGATATCCCGGATATTCTAAAAAATATCGTCGCCCGTAAATTTGAAGAAATTGCTGCAAGCCAAGCGGCAGTTAGCGGTGATGAGTTGATGGCTTGCATCGCGCAATCGGATGCACCGCGTGGGTTTCATGCTGCGTTAAAAAATAAGATTGCAGCAGGGCAGCCAGCGGTTATCGCCGAAATTAAAAAGGCTTCGCCGAGTAAAGGTGTCATAAGAGAACATTTCGTCCCCGCTGAAATAGCTACAAGCTATGAACAGGGAGGGGCAGCTTGTTTGTCTGTGCTCACCGATCAGGATTTTTTCCAAGGTCACAATGATTATCTAAAGGCTGCCAGGGCAGCGTGCTCTCTACCTGTGATCCGTAAAGACTTCATGGTAGATAAGTATCAAATAGCCGAAGCGCGTGCAATGAACGCTGACTGTATTTTGCTTATTGTCGGTGCACTCACAGATGAAAAATTACATGAACTCAATGATTTTTCTTTGCAGCTGGGTATGGATGTATTGGTAGAAGTTCACGATGAGAACGAATTGCATCGCGCACTGGCATTGCAACCGGCTTTGTTGGGTATCAACAATCGAGATTTGCGCACGTTTGATGTGTCGTTAAACACAACGCTGAATTTACTTAAGCAAGTGCCTGATAACGTAACCTTAGTCACTGAAAGTGGCATTCTGGATAGTACTCATGTGCAAACCATGCGAGAGCATGACGTCCATGCGTTTTTAGTTGGCGAAGCCTTTATGCGAGCCGACGATCCGGGTGAGTCACTCAAGCAGCTTTTTAATTAGATAATGCTCTCTGTGTAAATCGCATAAGTATGATTGTGTGCTTTTCTCCCGTTATAAGTCATATCGCCTAGTAGGTTTTTTTTATTTTTCGCCGTAGCAAACTCAGGGGATATGAAAATAGCGAGTATGCCCGCCATACAGGTCTGGGCTTAATTTCACCAATAGGGACAACCGCCGACGTCTTATTCTTTGCGATTGGTATGAACGATTATGACAATACCGACCCAACAGTTCACGGTGGAGTGACGGGCGATGTTAAGCATAGGCGTGGTGGTTTTTCTGGCGTTGATGCGGATAAATTCAAACTTAAAATACCGCAACTGTACAATTCCACAATCAATCTCGCAGTTAATGCAGATTATGAAAGCTAGATTGGTAGGTTGATCTAGGGCTAGATCAAGAGGGTAAAAACATCAACAATAACTCGGCGCGCATCCATACGCACCGGGTTAAAAGTTACCTTTAGCGAGTGCCGTAGATAACCATTGTTTTGCCTCGAGCGTGTATCAATCCACGATCTTCGAGCTCTTTTAATACTCTTCCAACCATCTCTCTAGAGCAACCCACGATGCGGGCAATCTCTTGACGAGTGATTCGGATCTGCATTCCATCAGGATGCGTAATCGCATCAGGCATGCTGGCCAAATCAAGTAGGGTAGAAGCTACTCGTCCAGTGACATCTAGGAACGCTAAGTCGCGTACTTTGATGCTTGTCTTACGCAGACGGCTAGCCATCTGTGTCGTTAGGGCATATAGCAAGTCTGGCTGATCTGCAGCCAATCTTCGAAATTGCTCATAGTTCATCTCAGCAAGCTCACACTTAACACGGGCTACTACCCATGCACTGCGATTGCTTTGCTCATCGAACAAGCCCATTTCACCGAAGAAGTCGCCGGCACTGAGATAAGCGAGGACGATTTCTCGTCCGTCGTCATCTTCAATGACTACGCTGACAGAACCCTCTACTATGTAGTAAAGCGTCTCCGGGACATCACCATGATGAATAATCGTGGTTTTGGCCGGATACTGTCGGCGATGACTGCTTCGCAGGAATAAATCCAGCCACTCAACCGGTGGCGGTGCGATTCTTGGCGCCAGCATTTAATTTCTCTCCGTACTCAATGTTTGCGCGAGGTCCCTAACTTGGGCCCCACTCTTTTTCATAACGTCAAACATTAATCGGCCGCCTTTTTGATAACTTCAATGTTTTAGGTACTATTTCCCCATCATTCTTGTCGAAAGAGGTTAAATACCCGTGAAAGCACGTGTTAAGTGGTTGGATCATATGAGTTTTGTTGGCGAATCCGGTTCGGGCCACTCTGTTGTAATGGATGGCTCACCGGAACACGGCGGCCGTAATCTCGGTGTGCGACCCATGGAAATGTTGCTCATTGGCCTGGGAGGCTGCACCGCATTTGATGTGATGTTGATGTTGCAAAAGTCTCGCCAGAACGTGGTTGACTGCGAAATTGATATAAAAGCGGCCCGTGCAGAGGGTATTCCGGCGGTTTTTACCGATATTGCGCTTCACTTTATTGTGTCGGGTCATGAGCTCAGTGAGAAACAGGTAGCGCGCGCCATTTCCTTGTCAGCGGAGAAATATTGCAGTGCGAGCAAAATGTTAGAAAAAAGTGCCGTGATTACTCATACGCACGAGATTATTGATGTGAATAAGCCGAAGCAATAACGACTGTGAACTGTGTCACAAGATGAGTAGTTGCTTGCCTGCTTTTAGGGGCTGTAGCTGCTTAAAAATCTGAGTGTAAATATATGTTTATAAAAATCAACAACATATAACATTCATCGTGTCTGCTGGCCCAGCGTTTGCAATTCGATCGGGGCGAAAGCATAGTTTTTTCTCCTCCCATCGGAATACAAGATGGTTCAAGCGCAGCCCAACGGCTGCGCTTTTTTTTTGCGTTATGTTGTTGAGTCGAAGCGCATCATCCTCTACAATGGCGGGCTACGCTCGTTCTCGGGCCTATCTTGATATTTGAGGCTGTTGAAGTGAATAAAACAACCGTAAGCGCTAAACCTGCTGAGGTTAAACGCCAATGGTTCGTTATTGATGCTGAAGGAAAAACCCTTGGCAAAGTAGCGACCGAATGCGCTCACCGTCTACGCGGTAAGCATAAGGCGATCTATACTCCACACGTTGATACAGGCGATTACATCGTTGTTATCAATGCGTCTAAGGTTGAAGTGACTGGCAATAAAGCCAAGAACAAGATGTACCATCGCTACACGGGTTATATCGGCAACCTTAAGTCAATCAGCTTCGAAAAACTCCAGGCTTCACACCCTGAGCGCATTATCGAACTAGCAGTTAAAGGCATGTTGCCTAAAAATCCTTTGGGCCGTGCGATGTACCGCAAGTTACGCGTATTCCCAAATGCTGAGCACGATCATGCTGCACAGCAACCAACGCTTTTGGAGCTTTAAACCATGGCAGCGCAACAGTATTACGGCACTGGCCGTCGAAAGTCATCTACAGCTCGCGTATTCATGAGCAGTGGCAGTGGCAAAATCATGGTCAACCATAAAACTCTTGAAGAGTACTTTGGCCGTAAAACAGCCCACATGATCATTCGTCAGCCGCTTGAGCGTTCTGACAATGTCAGCAATTTTGATTTCAACATCACTGTTAAAGGTGGTGGCGGTAGTGGTCAAGCGGGTGCAATCCGTTTGGGCATTTCACGTGCACTATTGTCATATGAT
>CALJAA010000068.1 GCA_938028465.1 uncultured Granulosicoccaceae bacterium
TCGGATTTTTAGGGTCAGTTTCGCTACTCATTTACGCTTGTGTTCTCACCTTGAGGCCCCATTTTTGGATACAATGGCTGGTTTACCGCCTACGGCTTCCATTCTGACTGGTCAGAGCTATCCTAATGGTAGCCGACCCGAGCGTTAACTGCGCTCGAGAATACCCGCAAGCAGCAAGCACATAAGCACTTTTTATAGTGTGAGTGACAACGTTTAGTTACGTCATCAGTGACGATCGGAAGTAATAGATAGAAGTAACAGACACAGTAGTAGACAGAAGTAGATAGTAGTTACAAACAGTGCCGGTCAGATCCCGGCTATTTTTTTTAATTCGCGAGACAGACATGGCAGACCTTTCGAAATACCGCAACATTGGCATATTTGCCCACGTTGATGCTGGTAAGACCACCACCACCGAACGTATCCTTAAACTGACCGGTAAGATCCATAAAACGGGCGAAGTGCATGATGGCGAAGCCACCACTGACTTCATGGACCAGGAGCAGGAGCGCGGTATCACAATCCAATCCGCTGCGACTAGTTGTGAGTGGGATGGCCATCGCATGAACATCATCGATACTCCCGGACACGTTGACTTCACTATCGAAGTGTATCGTTCACTCAAAGTACTCGACGGCGGCGTGGGTGTTTTCTGTGGTTCAGGCGGTGTTGAGCCTCAATCAGAGACCAACTGGCGCTATGCAAACGAATCAAAAGTTGCGCGCATTATCTTCGTCAATAAGCTTGATCGAATGGGCGCTGATTTTTATCGCGTTGTTAAACAAGTCAAAGATGTATTGGCTGCACGCCCATTGGTTATGGTGTTGCCGATCGGTACAGAAGAAGACTTCGTTGGTGTTGTCGATCTCATGACAGAAAAAGCGTACTACTGGGATGATTCAGGTAATCCTGAAGCATTTGAAGTTAAAGACATCCCTGCAGACATGGTTGAAGATGCTGCTAAGTGGCGCGAAGAGATGGTTGAGATGGCGCTCGAGCAAGACGACGAAGCCATGGAGAAATACTTCGAAGGCGAGATGCCTGATATCCCAACGCTGAAAAAGGCGATTCGTAAGGGCACTATCGCGCTTGATTTCTTCCCAACGTTCTGTGGTTCTGCGTTCAAGAATAAAGGCGTTCAAAACGTACTTAACGGTGTTGTGGATTATCTTCCTGATCCAACTGAAGTTCCACCACAACCTGAGATGGACATCGATGGAAACGAAACAGGTGAATACGCCGTTGTTGATCCGAAAGGCCCATTACGTTCTCTAGCGTTCAAAATTATGGATGATCGCTACGGCGCACTTACGTTTGTGCGTATATATTCGGGCACCATGAATAAAGGCGATAGCGTACTGAATACGTTTACGGGTAAAACTGAACGTATCGGTCGTATCGTTGAGATGCATGCCGACTCTCGAGAAGAGCTAGATTCAGCAACAGCGGGTGACATCATCGCTGTATTGGGTATGAAAAACGTTCAGACGGGTCATACCCTGGCGGACGTTAAAAACCCAGCCACACTAGAACCTATGATCTTCCCTGATCCGGTTATCTCGATTGCGGTGTCACCTAAAGATAAAGGTGGTTCTGAGAAGATGGGTGTTGCGATTGGTAAGATGATCGCAGAGGATCCCTCTTTCCGCGTTGAAACTGACGAAGAGAGTGGCGAGACTATCCTGATGGGTATGGGTGAGCTTCACCTAGACATAAAGATCGACATCCTGAAGCGTACTCACGGTGTTGAAGTTGAAGTGGGCAAGCCGCAGGTGGCTTACCGCGAAACGATTACTCAGCCAATCGAAGATACCTATACGCACAAGAAGCAATCGGGTGGTTCTGGTCAGTTTGGTCGTATCGATTACACCATCACTCCGGGAGAGCCTGGTACTGGTTTCGTATTCGAATCTAAAGTGACTGGTGGTAACGTGCCGCGTGAATACTGGCCTGCAGTTGAGAAGGGCTTTAAGATGAGCATGGACGAAGGTGTCTTGGCTGGTTACCCTTGCTTGGATTTCGAGGTGACGCTAATGGATGGTGCTTTCCACGCAGTTGACTCCTCGGCGCTTGCGTTTGAAATTGCTGCTAAGGCTGCATACCGTCAATCAATACCAAAAGCTGGCCCGCAGATCATTGAGCCAGTGATGAAGGTTGATGTGTTTACGCCTGATGATCACGTTGGTGATGTTATCGGTGACCTAAACCGTCGTCGTGGCATGATCAAATCACAGGAAGCAGGCCCAACAGGTGTGCGTATTAAGGCTGACGTACCATTATCAGAAATGTTTGGTTACATCGGTGACTTGCGTACCATGACATCTGGCCGTGGCCAGTTCTCAATGGAATTCTCGCACTACTTGCCATGCCCTAAGAATGTATCTGAAGTGGTTATCAAGGAAGCTGCAGAACGTAAGGCTGCTAAAAACGCTTAAGTTACTGCTTAACGTACGAAACGAAAAAGCCCCGCATATCGGGGCTTTTTTTTGCTTGTCATCCTCGTAGTTTGTCATCCCCGCCTACGCGAGGACGACAAAGTCATACTTCGTCATATATCAAACTCTCTCTAGTCACATTGCCCCTCTACTATCCCTCCCTTGGTTTTTAATCAGGGAGAGAGGTGTTGCTAATTTCGAACAGACTGTTGGCGTGGGTATCGTTGTTTTCGGTACTCGCGGTTTGGAGTCACTGGAATATATTTTCAATAAGCGTGTTCGCGCTTGGGTTTAATGCCACTTTATTTGGGGTTGGTGTTGCCATTGTTCTTTATTGTGTCGACAGCAGTTATTCATCAAAACGTGATTGGGCTTGGCTAATTCCAATGTTCCTTATTAGCGTGAGTTACAGCTTGTACGAAAACCCGTGGTTAAAACTCATTAGCCTGTTTTTGTTACCGATTATCGTCGGTGTGTTTTGCGCATATAGTCATTTTAGTGAACATAAAACCCTTGTCTGGAATGGCAAGCTTTTGGGTGCCATTAGCATGCGGTTGTTTAAACCGCTGGGCGAAATAAGTAACGTCGTGATGGCGATCTTCAATCGTTCCGTACTTCCTACAAGTGAGGTGCATAAAAGTACGCTCTCTCGCGTATTACGCGGACTGGTTTTATTGATTCCGTTAAGTTTTGTTGTGCTGTTGCTGTTGTCATCAGCCGATGCGTTGTTTGCTGCGCTCGTACGGCAAAGTTTTCTCTCGGTCTTGAACGCGATGAACTTCGTCACGATTTTCAAACTTGTCTTGTCAGCGGTGCTAACTGTGGCACTGCTTGCTATGGCGCTAGGGTGGAGTGGGGTTATAGACTATGAAGACGCTACGGAAACTAAAGAGATCGATGGGCTAGTAGCCGGTATCGTTCTCGGCGGTTTGTTACTTATATACACGGCCTTTTTAATCCTTCAGCTTGATAATCTTGTCATCGCTGAGCTACCTGATAACTATCACGAAGCAGAGCGTATGGTTAAATCGGGATTCTGGCAACTATTTTTGTTAGCAGTTTTGAACACCGGATTGTTTTTTGTTGTGTATAGAAAAACGGGAATGATCGCACAGTGGGTGTTACGGGTTTTTATCATCGCCTCTAGCTTGCTAATGGTATCGGCAGCGTGGAAGCTTGGTTTATACAACTATACCTTTGGTTTGAGCTACGAGAAATTCTTTGCCGCTTACACTGCGTTGTTTGCTCTTGGTGTATTGTTATATTTAGTCGCGGCGAGTTTCTCGCCTAAGCGGCGTAATGCAGTTAAGTCTATTGCATTCGCAGCTCTTTGGGGTTATACAATCGCATCAATCAGCCCGATTGAAAGGATAATTTTCCACACTAATCTTTATTTGGCGGAGCAGAGCAGTACCCGTATTACTCTGACGCAGCTTACTCAATTGTCGTTGGATGTTTGGGATGATGTGGATGGGGTATATTCAGCCAAGCTTGCTGTTAGTGCGAACGATCAAAGACTATGGCGAACTTGGCGCAGGCGACAACATCACGAGATGTGTAAGCGAGCCTGGTATGAAACTAATTTGTCAGTGATTGCTGCGTGTCGTTAGCAAGCTTGGTTTCTCGAGCAAATGATATCGATACGGGTATATCGATAGCATCGCTTAGCACGATCATGTCAATTTGGAGTACCAACACTATTAGATGCGAATGACACCAACGTAAAGCAAGGCTAATTCTGATCAGACGTTGAGCTCGATCAACATCGCGGAATGATCGGATAGTCGCTCTTCTCGTACGTTGTGCAAGTATTCAACTCGCTCGATTAGCGCATCAGCCTTCTCGTTAGCAAGGCAATGATCATATCGATAGCCATTACCTCTGGAGCTTATCCAACTGTACTCGCGTGCATCTGTATTACGTGATCGCCAACTGTCGGTCCAGCTGTTGCGTAATAGGCTTTGAAACATATGCGTGTTTACAAAGCTCTTGGTTTCAGAATCTTCAAAAGGAACCCCACAGTTAAGGTCGCCAATTATCAGTGCCGCCTCATAATCGTTAGCGCTTAGCTTTCCTAGCGTATCGAGATAGGGCACTTGTGCGCGCTTTTGCGGTAGGTGACCTGCGAATATATCTAAGGTGTCAATGCGGGTGTCGGCCAAATCGAATCGAGCGTGAACACATAGGGTTGGGTCGAGATCCTCTGCCCACTCCTGTGTGTCAAACGGCGTACGTGAGGCAACCATCACGGTGTTTTTAGCCGCAGTAGATTGTGCCAAGTGCTGATGCTCGAGCCCAAGCTTATTCACTGCATCTAATATGATAGGTGCGGACTTACCATTACGAAACTCTTGTAAGGTCACAATATCGGGATCAATCGCTTCTAGCTGGTCAGCGATACCGGGAGCGCGCTTGCCGCCACCTTGGAGGATATTCCAAGTTAGGAGTTTGATTGTCATTATTCGACTGGTTTCCAACCACGCACAAAGTATTGCTTTTCCCAAGCGGTGAATAGCTCACGTATTTGCGTTTCAGAATCACTAACGCATATTTCGTGTTTGAGTGGTTCTTTACGGTTTGGGCTGTAGTCCGTTAGGTGGAGCACAAATGCAGGGAACTCACGCGAGGCATCTTGTTTGTTGGTTTTCCAAAGCATGACTTTACGCACCATAGTGGCTTCTTTTAATATTTTAGTTGCCACGCTTCGTTCGATTATTTCACTACTAGGTAAGCTAAGTGAATCTTGTTTGCCGTGTGCTGTTTCTGGAATATCCACGATGTCAGCAAGTTGGGGTATTCCGCAATCGTCTGACGAAAAGGTTTTGTCATCGCGTAACCGTACAAATTGTGGAGAGATAATGCTGCATAAGGGGAGGCGGCGAACACCTTGCCAGTTAGTTTTGTCTTTTTGCCATTCAATAACCATCTTGTCGATAGCACTGCCATGCGAAGTAGTAGAGATAACATCTAAGCAAGAAATCTCAGCCACTAAGCCGGGAGCGATCATGCGATACGCGATACGGTCGGAATTCACCTCGGCATAATCACTGCTGACATCATGCTCACTGAGCGTTTTGAGTAAGCTGGCGCGCTCCTCGTCGCTGAAGCCACCGCCCACTCGCGCCACAATTTGTGCGTGTTCCTCATCGCGTGATACTGCTAATAACATGCTGTGTAACATACCGGCACGATCATCCACGCCTTCGGAGTAACCGATAATGGCTAAATCTAGGGAGTGCCTGGGTTTTATTTTATAAACTCCGGTGCTATCGGAGCGCAGCACGATACCTTCTGCGCCGTGTTCAGTAACCCAAGTGTTAAACCATTTGATGGCCTCGCTCTTGTCGCCTATGTGGGTCTCTACCGGGAAAACACGTTCGCCTTCGCCAAATATCTCTTGAGCTTTCGCAATGGCATTTTTGTAGTGCATCGATAAATCATCGCCATCTAAATCATAAATATTAAAGACTGCAAAGCAGAGGCTATCCACTTGCTCTTGTGTTTTAGGTGCTCGCGCTGCTCGCACTACGTCATGCACACGAGATCGATTGCCGTCTTCTCGCTTGGAATGGAGTTCGCCACCAATCATTGCCTTTGTGATGCCTGCATCACTCAATAGTTTGGCTGCTTCTAAATGGAAAGGGGCGCCTGCGCGAATGGTGCCGCCAGGGTTGAGTGTGATGACTTCACCGTTGTCATAAAAAAGGCACGTGTATTCGCCGTCTACCTTGAAGCTAATAGCATAATCGGTTTCAGGTAATCGTTTCTGAGCGGTGGGCAGGTCTAGCGCCGTGGTCATGCGGCTAAGCTGCCGACGGCGTAACCGCGTGGCTTGCAGCATCCCAGCATCAGCCAGATGCTTAGTCGCTGTGCCGACTTGGTAGTCGCCTAGCTTTGTTTCTAGTTCTGATCTGAGTAGTGGCATTTAAATTGGGCCTAATAATTTTCGTTCGGCAAATCATGTAATCCCTGCATAGCGTGTCATCCCCGCGAAAGCTTGTCATCCCCGCCTGCGCGGGGATGACAAGCATTGAAGGGATGACACTGCGTTTGCAGAGATAACACTACTGTCCTAGGAATGACTAACTAACATCAGATTCATTCAAAACAATATCCACCATTAAATCATTGGATACCGTCTCTAATTTTTCGTCGATGTCATTTAGTGTTAAACCGTCAGGCAGTTGTAAGCGTGCTTCTGCTTTAAACATAGTTTCGCCCGACATCGATCCGCTTTGCGTGTCGGTTTCCAGTTCGGCTATGCTGACACCGATGCTGCTTAAGGCTGTAGCGATGTCGCGAACGATTCCAGGACTGTCTTGACCCATTAGCTGGAGCGTGATTTCACGCATGCTATGTTCACTGGCAGTGGCGGTAACGGCATTGACTTGTAAGCCTTCTTTAGCGAGCGCTTCCAACGCCGCTTTTAATGCTTCAGCCTGTGAGGGCGGTACATCTAAATGCACGATTCCAGCAAACTGGCCGGCAAGATTCGCCATTTGGCTTTCTAACCAATTAGCTTCATGTTGTGTGGCGACTTCGGCAACATCTTGAATAATGCCGGGGCGATCATTTCCGATTATGGTGACTGCAACAGAGGTCATGCTTTTTTCTCCACTTCTTTGGGTAGCTTCAGCTCCATATTACTTAGGTGCAAAAGCAGAATATAGTTATCACCATCCACGCGGCCTTCTAAAAATCCACGATAGGGGATGCTGCCCCGTCTAAAAATTAACGGTTCTTTGCCGGATTCGCCAGCACCGAGCAATAGCAAGCTATCGGCTTCGGCTAGCTCACTAGCCATGCCATGTAGAAAATCGTAAGTCAATCCATTGATATGCACCACTTGTAGTTTGGCAGCAAACAAAAACCGTCTTATTGCCTCACGTTTGGGTATGAGCTTGCCAGTCCAGCGTAGTGGTATGGCTGAATCCACATTGGGTTCTGGGCGATCTCGTTCGCGCGTTTCTACTAGCTTTCCGGCCGGGTTACGTACTAGTTCGGTTTGCTGGACACGAAACACTAACTCTTCGTCGGGGTTAACGTATACCTTGCTGGTGTTCCATAAAAACTGACCAAAGCGTTCGATATCAACTTCTGGGTCGTCCTTAATTAATGCTTCAGCTATCGCTTCAGGTGTGTTGAACATTTCAATTAGGGTCTCGTTGTCGTGCTCAACGGTGCTCTTCAAAATACGACGCGTATACGTTTGCCCACCCTTAGGGCCAAGGTAACGAATGGGGTCATCCACACGCACGCTTTCGGCCTTTACGACAGCATCGCGGTTGCGCTTATCGGATAGATTGATGTTTGGCATTGTGGGCTCCTATAGCATGCCGAAGTCGAGGGATGATTCTTCCTCGCCATCTTCAACTTCGTCCACTAGCGCTTCGCCTGCACACACGGCCGCTTGTTCAAGGGATACAAACTGCACATCGTTGGCTTCCGTTATCAATAACCAGATGTTGTCGTCGTCATCGCAGAGAATAAATGCGGGATCTAACCCGATGCCGCCGCGATAACTAAAACCAAATTCGAATAGGGTGCCCGCTCTTAGTTGTTTGATCCAATCTTCGGGGAAGCCGCTCTCTGCATTAAGCCGATAACTTAATCGCACGTTGTGATCAAGAAAATGTTCGATGTTGTTGACTACGCTGAGTTCGACGGGATTGTCGAAACTTGATTCAACTTCTTCTAACGCATTGCCCTGTAAGTCGACAGGCTGAAGTTGATCTCGTGTTACCCATTCGCCATCAGGGTTAACGTAACCTAGTGCGGTGCCGCCTCGAGGTATCAGAGTTTTGCCATCTTCTGCCAGTGTCGCCACCTGGCAACGCGCATCGTCGCTATCGCGAGTCTCAACGCTGACCGAGCCATAAAGCTGTTTGCGATCAATTTTGATTAGCTGTGCTTCCACGGATTGCGTATTGAGTGTAAAGGTAAGCGAACGAGGCATAGAGATGTAGAGTCCTATTTACACAGTTTGTCGACAGCGATAAGCGCTTTATCAAAGGCGGCAACGCCGTCCTCTAGTGGTGTGCAGCTTACCGCACGATCATCAACATAAGCTGATGCGATGGGTTTGCTGCCAGCGCTATGAATTGAGTGGTACTCGATGCCGTGCTTATCCAACCAATTACCAATGCGTTTTGTTAGGGCATCAATGGCGCTTTGGGTGCGTTCTTTGCCGGTTGTTGTAGAGAATCGCGCGGTGTAGATAATGATATCGCTGTGCAGGGCTAGTGTTCGCGTAAATTCAATCGCTCCATCAACTGGCGGGCCAATGCTTGCGCCTTTCGTGCGGGTTGCCAGTACGCCGTCCAAGTCAACGCACACTTTTGCGCGGCCAGTGCGTTTAAATGAGCGCTTGGATTCAGGCTGTACTGGGTCACCCGGTTCTGCATCATTTGGTTCGGTGTTGTTGGCCGTCTTTTTAATCGTTTTGCGTTTAGCGGGTTTTGCTTTTGCTATGCCTGCTGGGAAAGGCGAGGGCACACAAGAAAGCATTGCTTCAATCGCGGCATGGCCTTTAAGCCAAGGATCATCCAAGCCGTCATCGCCAGCCCAAACGGTTGAGTAGTGTTCACGTGTGTGATGCAAACCTGGCAATCTAAACCACGACCCGATGCTGTCCTCTTTAACGGCCTTGGGGAATGTCTCCGGCAGTTTCTCTAAATGTTGTTGCTCCCAATCACTGATGAGATCTTGGACGAAGGCGAACACATCGCCAGTGGGCACAGGCTCTGAGAACATCACCCAAAGGTGGTAACCGCCAGCGCCATTGGAATCAAACAATAGTGGGTCCAGCCCCATGCCTTGGAGCTTTTGGTACCAATTAACGCAGGCGTTGAGATTACGGCGGCCGAGGTCTTCTGCATCGGTGGCTTCGGTGTCGTGGCAGTCGATATCAATGCCGAACCAGCGGCTTGTTATCGCTTCAGACTTGGCATGAAGGCCAATTATTTGCGGCTTGCGAAAATGCCGACTGGCAAAGTGGCGAGTAAGTTTATCTAATGTGACCTTGTCGCCGCCGCGTTGGCTTTTGGCCGGAAGGGTCATCGCTTTGTAGCTACGCTCGCTCGTTTTGCGCTCTGTTGGTGTGAGCACAGAGTACTGGCCCCAAACATCCTTGCGGTTCACCAGGGTGTCCATCGCCCAGTCAGCAAGTTCGGGTGCTCGAGCGCGCCATTCCTCGCCAATGATTTCATGTGCTGTTGCCATATCAATAGTGTACCGGCTGAACCCGAAACTGTATATTTGCGCTGGATTCATCTAACAATTGATATGTGGAACCACCATATTGACGCCTTGCCGTGTAGGATGCTTATTCGGCCAATAATTTAGTTAATAATCATGCTCGACCGTTCAGCCCGCCCCGATAGCCCGGAGCCAGATACCACCGTCTCAGTAGCCGATGTTTTTGGGCTTGATGTAGATCTCCAAGTACCAGCCTATTCAGAACGTACCGAAGGTGTACCTGATGTCGACCCAGAGTACATTTTTGACAAGCGCACCACGCTGTCGATCCTCTCAGGCTTTGCCAATGACTGGCGAGTACTCGTCACCGGTTTTCACGGTACAGGTAAATCGACACATATAGAGCAGGTAGCTGCTCGGCTTAATTGGCCGTGTGTGCGTATTAACCTCGACAGCCATGTCAGCCGTATCGATTTGATTGGTAAAGATGCCATCGTGCTGGAAGGTGGTAAGCAGATCACCGAATTTCAAGACGGCATTTTACCGTGGGCTTATCAGCGCAATGTGGCGTTGGTATTTGATGAATACGATGCCGGCCGGCCTGATGTGATGTTTGTTATTCAACGTGTGCTCGAATCGTCTGGACAGCTCACCTTGCTTGATCAAAGCCGAGTGATTCGTCCTCATCCTGCCTTTCGATTTTTTGCAACCGCTAACACGGTAGGCCTAGGCGATACCACCGGTTTGTATCACGGTACGCAGCAGATCAACCAAGCGCAAATGGATCGCTGGTCAATCATTACGGTTCTAAATTACTTATCTCAAGAACAAGAAGTCAAAGTCGTGTTGGGTAAAGCCAAACACTTGGCTAATGAAGAGGGTGAGAAAACAGTTGCTGATATGGTGTCACTAGCCAACCTTACTCGTAGCGCGTTCCAAAATGGTGATTTAGCCACTGTGATGAGCCCACGCACCGTTATCACGTGGGCAAATAACCTGACGTTCTTTAAAGATATCGGCTTATCGTTTGAGCTGGCCTTTTTAAACCGATGTGATCCAACCGAGCGCGTTTTGATTGCAGAGCTTTACCAGCGCGTGTTTGGTGAAGAAATCTCCAGCGGCAATGACGGCTGAGGTTACATCCGGTAACGCGGTTCCTGACGATACGCCAGCTGAGCAAAATCGGCTAGCGGGTTTCCGTCAGTCAACGGCTGCCTGTGCAAGAGCGATTGCGCAGGATGCCAGCATCAACATTGCCTATGATGACAGTGCAACCGATGTCGATGTTGACTCAACCACACTGCCTGCTATTCCGTTGGGTGCCACTGTGCAGCAACGAATGGAAACTCGTGGTCGCAGTGATGCAATCGCACTGTATCGGCAGTTTCACGACAACCAGATCCACAACCGCTTGCAGCCCAAGGCTGAAACCTCGCAACGTTGCCATGCCTTAGCTGAACAAACCCGGGTGGAGTTATTGGGTTCGGCTCAATACCAGGGCGTGGAGCGTAATCTAAATGCCGCACTGGATAAGCGCTATCGCGATCTTTTTGATGCTGCCAAAAGCCAAGTGCTAGGTGATGCCCCAGGCGGTGATATGCAGCTCGGTATTGAGCATGCGCTGTCATTATTTATACGTCAGCAAATTAGCGGCTCGATTCCTGACTCAGCAAAGCAGGTGCTTGAGCCATGGCAAAAATGGTTAGATAACGACGTCAAGCCTGTTTTTGATCCTTCACAATTTGATTTGACTGATCAGGCCGCCTTTGCCAAATCGTTTCGTAGTTTGTTAAAAGCGTTGGATGTTGATGGTGGTGAGCAATATCAAGATCCCGAAGATGAAGAAGGCAATACTGAACAAGAGTCAGAAAGCGATCAAGACGACGATGCCTCTGGTGGTGACCAGCAAAGCGAATCCGGCATGGAAGAGGATGGTAGTGATGATTCGGCAGAGGAAGAATCCACCGGTGAAGATGGCAGTGATGATATCGAGCCAGAGGATGACATGCTACAACACACATCGGTTCAGCCAGGTAGCCAATGGACGCCCATGCCAGGTGAAGCTAAGCGTGAGCAAAATGATTATCATGTTTACACCAAAGCCTTTGACGAAGTCATCAAGCCTGATGCACTTTGTGGTGTGGAAGAGTTATCCCGCCTACGTGAACAACTAGATCAGCACCTTGAAGAATTAAAGCCCCTGTTGGGTCGTTTCGCTAATAAGTTACAGCGCGTGTTGATGGCGCAACAGCTTCGTTCATGGAGTTTTGATCTTGATGAGGGGCAGCTTGATACCGCGCGTTTGACTCGCGTGTTAACAGATCCTTTGTCACCCTTAACCTTTAAGCAAGAAAAAGAAACTGAATTTCGCGATACCGTGGTGACGCTGTTATTAGATAACTCTGGCTCTATGCATGGCCGATCAATCAGAGTGGCCGCCGTGTGCGCTGACATTCTTTCGTCAACTCTTGAGCGTTGCGGCGTAAAAGTTGAGGTGCTGGGTTTTACGACCGCCGCTTGGAAGGGCGGGAAATCACGTGAGCAGTGGGTTACTGCAGGGTACCCTGCCAATCCTGGAAGGCTTAACGATTTACGCCATATTATTTATAAATCAGCAGATACGCCTTTTAGGCAAGCCAAGCGAAACCTAGGCTTAATGATGCGTAAAGGGCTATTAAAAGAAAACATTGATGGTGAAGCCTTGCTATGGGCACAAAGCCGATTGGCACAACGGCCCGAGCAGCGCAAGATTTTGATGATGATCTCTGACGGTGCGCCGATAGATGATTCAACGCTCTCAACCAACCCAGGGCGTTTTCTCGAAAAGCATTTGCGCCACGTTATCAGTCAAATCGAACCATTAGATGATATTGAGTTGGTGGCTATCGGTATTGGTCATGAAGTAGGGCAATACTACGCTCGCGCCGCTACTATCCACGACGTATCCCAACTAGCCGACGCCATGACCCGGCAGTTGGTTGATTTGTTTGTTGCTGAATAGAGTCATTCCCGCTTAGGT
>CALJAA010000069.1 GCA_938028465.1 uncultured Granulosicoccaceae bacterium
AAATGATGATCACAGAAGAGGCTGCCACTTCAGAATTTCCACAAGATTTTGACGGTGAGTATCAGTCTTTCGAGATGGGTGGCCAGCTCACTGTTGGGCGCTACGGTGCGCTATACGCGATCCAATTTATTTGTACTGACA
This sequence comes from uncultured Granulosicoccaceae bacterium, assembly GCA_938028465.1. Classification (GTDB taxonomy): domain Bacteria; phylum Pseudomonadota; class Gammaproteobacteria; order Granulosicoccales; family Granulosicoccaceae; genus Granulosicoccus. The sequence goes on from CALJAA010000069.1 coordinate 142, forward strand.
GTAGGGGCGGTAGTTGTATTGATGAGCAAAGTGCTCGTGAGATTGTTCAAGCACTGCAAGTGCAGCTGCCCTGATGATGAAATACCTATGGCTTGTCATATTAGCTTTTACAGTCTCCGGCTGTAGTGACGGCACAATAGAATCAACATCTAGTGAAGTTGTTGGTGGGCAGGAGTCCACACAACCAGCCAACCAACAGATGAGTAACGGTGGTGTTAATCAAGAGCAATGTTCATTTCTTACTCCCGGAAATCTAGAGCCTGAATCGGGTGTTGGCATTAATGACGGGCGAATATGGGCGCCCGGTATTACCAGTCCGTTTGGTACAGTCAACGCCGTGGCCAAAAGCCAAGTGTATCTGCCGGGCGGCTTTCAATCGGGTAGTGCTGACCAGTGCGTAACTCAAAATTTTCGCTACCCGCACCGCGATACCTTCTGTGAAACGCGTGGCGCTGATCGAGATTCACTGAATTGCCCAAGGCGCAATATTCATCAAGGTATAGACATCAACGCAGGCTCGCGCGCCGAGTGCCTGCAGCTACAGGATGCTTACGCCAGTATACAAGCAGGTGGCCCCGCCATTGCCGCGGATATTATCCCTGTACGTGCGGTCAGTGATGGCTCGATTTCCTATATAGGCCAATACACAGTTGATTTACGCCCAGCCACTGGTGGTATCTCGCGCTTTCGGTATTTGCATTTGAATATGCGTTCACTGAGAGTTGAGTTTGGTGATGAAGTAAAGCAAGGCGAAATATTGGGTTATTACTATAATGACTTTGGCGGTAACCGCACGACGTTTCACTTACATTTTGAGGTGATTGCATTTGTAAATGGTGAGGCTCAATATGTTTCGCCTTACATGAGCTTTATTAGAGCGGAAGAGCGTAGCAAAGGGATTATTTGTACTAGGCGGTAGAGTCATCCACCCCGGAGGGCGCCCTCCGGGGTGGATGACAAGTCCTCGCCAGACTACAAATCAAGGCCGAATATATGCGTAACCTTCTTCTTGCAACGCAATTAATTGCACTACGCCAGATGGCACCATCGCCGCTTCTTCAAGCAATTCGATTTCCTTATCCGCTTTGTTAGACATGACTGCATGTGTATTGGCGCAAGCGGAGAAGGTGAGATTTTCGTGCAGCAGAGACATATTTGTAATGCGGTCTATTACAGGTGATGTATCAGCTCGGAACATATGTAGCCCTGGGCCATATGCAACCAACTCAATCTCAACCGTCTCGCCGATTGATTCGTAGTATTTATTGATGTTGGTGATGTTGTTCAATGCCAGATTCATCAATTTTTTGTCGTTCTCATCAACATGAATTGCTACACGGTGATCTGCTTCATCAGCTGCACTCGTAACAGTAGTGAAGGTAAATAACGCAAGCAGGGAAATGGCAGTGGCAATTAAAATACGTTTCATGGGCTTATTCCAGTGGTAAAGTCTATTGATATAGACAAGCGCAATTGAGATTAGTTTAATGATTTACCTCTACCATAACACTCGTTGTAGTAAATCTCGAGCAGCACAATCGCTACTTAAGGAGTCTGGCGTTGAGTTTAAGACAGTTTTCTATCTTGATGAACCACCCACCGTAGATAAGTTATTGCAACTAGTGGAAAAAGGCGATTTCAAGGCGACTGATCTTGTGCGATTTGGTGATGCTAAAGCAAAGGAGCTTGGTATCAAAAAATCCGATGCGCTTAGCGTAAACCAATGGTGTGGATTATTGGCTGAACACCCTCAGTTAATAGAGCGGCCAATTGTTGAGACCGATAATGGAGCTGCAATTGGGCGGCCTATAGATAATATTCAAAAGTTGCTTGAAAAAGAATATTCGTAAGTATGTACAAAATAGTGCGGCACATTTGGTAATTTAACGAAACGGAAGTTGATGAATATGTATTTAATAAATAAAAAATATTTCACTGCAGCGCTTATGCTTCCCGCGATGATGTTAATGGCTTGTGGGGTAGGTCCTACAAAGCGATATGTTGACGGAAAATGGGATGTTTCTGAAAACGTATGTTCGTCGGACCCAAGTCAACCAGAGTTAGGTGATATGCGTTCTGAAATTCGCCAATATTTAGCGTACGAAACTTCTTACTCTCGAAAAATAAAGATATTTTATCTTGATAAAACAATTTTGGATGTATCAGAAAAATTCAATAGCAGCAATGGTGTAGGTGAAATGAAGCTATACGAAAATACGGCGGCAAATCAGTTAGCAGACACCATTAAGATCCAAAATAACCGCGAATTAAATAACACCATAAGAAGTGGCATCGAACAGTTTTTTAGCAGTGACCCGAAGATTGATGGAAAGGCTGCAAATAGCTTTTGTCTTTATCGGGGCCAGTGAGTACTTATACGCGGAGCGTGTCCTACATTTGTTGATAACGCTTAGGCTGTAGCCCAGATTGAAACCAGCTAACGAAACTTTCGATGGTAAATACGGGCAACCCCGTGGCTGCTCGTATGTCGGCAGCGTAAGGGATCATGTTGGTACACTCAAGTACGAGTGCGCCAATGTCAGTATTGGCTTTCTGCAAGGCTAGCGCGGCTGCAACGTTATCTTCTCTTGCTAGTTCTATATCTAATTCAAACTCATTACCCAATATCGCGCGGGTGAATTCATTACCACCTTCGGTAGTGCCGATTGGTGTATTGGCGGGTACGCCAGCTTTTACTAAATGTTGCTTGGTCAAACTGCTTGCCGATATAGTTAAAATGCCTGCTCGCTTATTACTCGATAACAGGCGATTCACCATATCAACTTGCATGAGTGATGACGTTGCAACTGGCACTGACAAAGCTGCAGTCAATTCTTCTTGAAACAGCGCAAGAAAACCGCAGTTGGTGGTGATGCCATCTACTCCGTCTGCAATCAATTCCTTGGCTGCATCGATAAATAATGGGAGCGTGCCTTCGGCGCCTTCGAGCACGACTTTTTTGGGCGATGCGCCACGTACTATTTTGTAGTGAACAGGAAAGGGCCAGGTTAAAGCATTACCCATATCTCCAACAATTCGCGGAAATTGAGCATCGAGCATTAAAATACCAACGGAAGCTCCGTAGATTGATTTACCGCCGCTGACTTTCATATTTTCGCCTTTATCTTTTTGTCGGAACGTGTTGGAAATAGCATTGTTTATGCTTTAGACGATGAGACCACTAGCATTGCTTTCAAACACGACTATGAGTAATAATTTATCCAGCATGCCGTCTTTCCAGTAAAAAGCCAAGCGAGCCAGTAATTATGTCAGATAGCCCAACAAATCAAATTACCGGCGCAGAAGCGTTGGTTCGATTGCTACAAGCGCACGATGTAAAACATATGTTTGGATTGTGTGGCGATACGACGTTGCCATTTTACGATGCAATGTCGCGGCTTGACCACGGTATCGCACACATTTTAACCCGAGACGAACGTCACGCTGCGTACATGGCTGATGGCTATGCTCGGGTAACAGGCAAGCCCGGTATCTGTGAAGGCCCATCCGGTGGTGGTGCAACTTATATTTTGCCAGGTGTTGTGGAGGCTAACGAAAGCTCAATACCTGTACTGGCTATTACATCTGACGTATCTACTGCATCGCGCGGCAGATACCCATTAACAGAACTTGATCAAGTTGCCCTGTTTAGGCCAGTGACTAAATGGAACGCATCATTAGATGACGCTACCCGTTTGCCTGCAATGGTCCGGGCCGCTTTTCGAGCAATGACTACTGGTACTCCAGGTGCTGCTCATCTAGCGCTTCCGTTCGATACGCAAAAGGCTAAACTCGATCCTGCTGAAGTTTGGGCTGATCAGCGCCACAGTATCTATCCGAGTATGCCTATTGCTGCGGATGCATCAGATATACACGCAGCAGCAGATGAATTGTTTAAAGCTAAACGTGCAGTAGCAATAGTTGGAGGCGGGCCAGTGATTGCAGGCGCGCACCGGCCGTTGTTGGATTTAGCGATGCATTTCAACATGCCGATAGCGAGTACGGTATCTGGCCAAGGCGCGATTGCTGAGACTCATCCATTGGCGTTAGGGGTTGTGGGATCCAACGGATCATCAGCGGCTACACGAGCAGTGGTTGATGAAGCAGACTTAGTGATGTTTATTGGTTGTAGGGCAGGGTCGGTCACAACTGAGCGATGGCGCTCACCAAAGATTGGCACAAAGATTATCCATATTGATTCCGATCCCAACGTTATTGGTGCTAACTATCAAACTGAAGTTTCCATAGTGGCTGATGCACGCTTAGCGCTACATGCATTGGTTGATGCAGTTAAGAGCGTAAAAACCAAAACCGACTTTGATGGAGCTACGCGTTGCGCCAGCGCATGGCAGAGCAAGTTAGAAGCTTTCAACGCACTCGCAGTATCAGATGAAGCGCCGATCCGACCAGAGCGTGTAATAGCTGAACTACAAAAGGTGTTGGATAACGATGCCATCATTGTTGCTGACCCTGGTACACCATGCCCGTATTTTTCTGCCTACTATCGGTGGCCTGAAGCTGGCCGGCAGTTCATCACTAATCGCGCCCACGGAGCATTGGGTTATGCATTGGCTGCATCGATGGGTGCAGCAATTGGTCGCCCAAGTGTTAAAACGGTTGCCGTTATGGGTGACGGCTCATTTGGTTTTTGCTGTGGTGAATTTGAAACCATGGTGCGCCATAAGCTGCCTATCACCAGTATTGTATTTTCAAATGCGACGTTTGGTTGGATTAAGGCGGGGCAGAATTCTGGCTTTGGCAAGCGTTACTACAATGTTGATTTTGATCGTACCGATCATGCTGCTGTGGCTAGTGCGTTTGGTGTTAAGTCGTGGCGTGTTGAGGATCCGCGTGATCTTAATAAAGTACTTAAGGAGGCGCTGGCACACGATGGCCCAACCCTTGTTGATATTATTTCACAGCCGCTGCATGAGGCTGCGGCGCCAGTAAGTGAGTGGGTCGCCTAATAGCACGCCGAGTAACGAACCCATCAGCTAGCCAATTGGCCCAAGGGTCAGCTCGGACCCTTGCGTACGTTATCCGGTAACCATGTGGCTAGCTCTGGCCACACAACTAAAATAATCACCATTAACACCATCAAGCCAACCATCGGTACGGCAGTTTTAGCGATGTACGATATCTCGTGATTGGTCATACCTTGTAGTACAAATAAGTTAAAGCCAATAGGCGGTGTAACCTGTGCCATCTCAACCACTACAACGATAAAGATACCAAACCAAATTACGTCGATACCGGCTTGTCTAATCATGGGCTCAACAATCGCCATGGTTAACACGACTGAAGAGATGCCGTCGAGAAACATGCCCAACACGATGTAAAAAACAGTGAGTGCCACGATCAATACCACTGGAGAAAGATCCATTTGATCAATCCACGCGGCGAGCGCACTCGGTAAACCAGTAAAGCCCATTGCCAAAGATAAAAAGGCAGCGCCCATGAGTATCAAGGCGATCATTGCCGATGTGCGGGTTGCCCCCATCAGGCTTGCACTGAAACTTGACCAGCTGAGTGAGCCTTGCATGGCTGCTAATGAGAGCGCGCCAACGACACCGACGGCGGCTGCCTCAGTGGCCGTTGCCCAGCCGAAGTACATAGAACCAATAACGGTGAATACCAACAAGAGTACGGGAATTAAAAAGCGGCTTTCTTTAACCATGGCTCCAAAGCTCATGGCTGGCTCCGCAGCGGGTCGCTCACCTTTGCGTAAGTAGTGCCAACCAATGATGTAGGTCATAAACAATGAGGCGAGCACGAGGCCTGGAATAATCCCAGCCATAAAAAGCTTTGTAATGCTTTCATTGATGGTTACGCCGTAAACAATCAGCGTTAATGATGGTGGGATCATCAAGCCTAGCGTCGCAGCACCTGCCAAGGTGCCGATGATCATGTATTCCGGATAACCGCGAGAACGTAGTTCAGGTATGGACATCTTGCCAACGGTTGTTAGTGTGGCCGCGGATGATCCAGATACCGCAGCAAATATGGTGCAGCCGGCGATGTTGGTGTGCAGTAGGCCGCCTGGGAGTTTGCGCATCCACGGTGCAAGGCCTCTAAACATGTCTTCAGAAAGGCGAGTTCGATAGAGTATTTCTCCCATCCAAATAAATAAGGGTAGGGCAGTGAGCGTCCAACTACTCGAGCTTGTCCAGATAGTGGTGATCATGGCATCGCCTGCAGGGCGCGAAGTAAAGAGCTCCATGCCTACCCATGCAACAGCCATAAGGGCTAATCCGACCCAAACTGAACTACCCAGTAGTGTGAACAGGACAACGAGAAAAACAACGGTGGCTAAAATCTCGCTCATGATGATGGCTCCGTTACACCGGATTTAAGTTTAGTAGTACGAATGTTATTAGACTTGTCACCAGAGGTATCGCCTTCAACGGTTTCGGCGCTAATTGGGTTTTCCCCTGTTACTAATAAGCGATAAAGGTTGTCCCACAATGCGATTGCTAACAAGGTGGCGCCGATCGACATCGGGATTTGCGGTAGCCACATGGGGGTATAAACCCATTCGGAGCCAGCGGCCTCCCACATAGCTCCCCATTCGGATGGAGAAGAGCCAAACATTTTTACAACAGTGAGCAGTTTTTCGGGCACTTGGTCTATGCCTTGAGTTCGATCATTGATCATCTCAGACATGTAATTCGTTTTGATTGCGTAGCGCGCAAAATAGGTGGCAGTGATTGCGGCGACAAAAATGGCGAACACATTGATCCACTTGCGAGTAAACGTATTGATGTTTAATAGTATCGATACCCTAATGTGTGCCCCTCGATTGAGTGCATGTGCCAATGCAAAAAACGAGGTAGCTGCCATCGCATAACCCGCGTAGTCAGTAGAGCCTTGAAACTGCCATCCAACCCATCGAAAAATCATGCCCACGATGATGATTAATAGAATGCCGATCATGCAAAAAGCTGCTAGCACACCCGATGCGGTATAGACGCCATCAAGGATCGTCCAAATAGGTTTAAGAAAACCTTGGAGCCTCCCGCGGAGGAGTAAACACACGATAGCAAATAAGCTAGGAAATACGAATAGCCATACCCATAAAGGCAAACCTATAAAGGGTTTCCAATCCATATCCTGACTCGCCTTTGTGGTTAAAGTTAGTTACTGAAGAATAGTGTGAGGAAAAACAAACCGGGCTCCTTGCGGAGCCCGGACGATGCAGTTTAAGCCTAGCAATTACATACCTTTGTAGGCATCCATAATAGCTTTGCCGTCTTCACCAGTCGACTCTAGCCATTCAGCTTGCATAGTTGCGCCAATGGCTTGTAGTTCAGCCATAAATTCAGGGCTGGCATCCACTACTGACATACCATTCTCTTCTAGTTGATCGTAGTACCAAGCAGAAAGCTCTTCAGACTTTGCAGCGCAAGAAGCGCTAGTTTCGTCAGCCGCTTTTTGTAAGCCGGCTTGTGTATCCGCATCGAGTGCATCCCAAACGCCTTTATTCACCATGACGTAGTTTCTTGGTTGCCAAGCGCTCACTTTATAGTAGTGAGATAGATGCTCCCACACTTTACGATCGTAGCCAGTTGAGCCCGATGAGATAAAGCCGTCCGCAACACCCGTTGCTAGAGCTTGAGTTAATTCAGCAGCTTCGATTTGTACTGGCGTACCACCAAGGCTTTCAATAACCTGCGCTGTCGCAGCATTGTAGGAACGCAATTTGGTACCAGCAACGTCAGCAGCTGAATTCACTTCTTTTTTGAAGTAAAAACCTTGTCCTGGCCATGGGCAGGTATACAGCGCAACTAGGTTGCTGTCATTAAGGTGCTTGTTGACTGGGCCTTTAGCCGCTTCCCAAAGCTTTGCACCGGCTTCGTAAGTGGTGGCAAGGAACGGTAGGTTATCCCAGTTGTAGATTGGGTCTTCGTTAGCGTGTGCTGACATGATGCGCTCACCAATAGGCGCTTGGCCAGTTTGCACAGCACGCTTAATATCGCCACCACCAAAGAGTGATCCACCGGGGTGGATGGTGATATCAATTTTACCACCGGTGTACTCACGCACTTTGTCTGCGAATATCACGCCGTGTTCTGAGTGAAAGTTAGTGGCTGAGTAGGCCATTGGCATATCCCACTTCTCAGCTTGAGCTGCGCTGGCAAAGAGTACGCTTGCACTGGCTGCAGCGATTAGCAGTTTTTTCATGTAATCCTCCATTAGTGATGCATTGGGCCGGTTAGCCCGTACGCGTCAATACTGGCCTTTTTTCGTTCGTGTAGTCAAGTCGGATGCGGTCTGGTTTGAGGTTGGAATACACAAATGCCACGATAACTCTGTGAAGTTTCTATCTATCAAAGACTCTTAGTCATGGATTTGGTGTGATGACTTTTATCGGTAGAGCATTCTCTGTCATCAACCGATGGACAAAATGTCGTAGCCAAGCTTTTTCTCTTTTGCTTGTTGTGGCTCGCAGTAGTTTAGTGCCTCCCGCATGCACCCTTTGACAGCTCATAACATTCGATTAGTGCGAGTAGAGTTGTAATGCGCAAGGGAATAAGAGGATAGTGGCCCGATCGTCACAGATGGAAATCCGAATTTTGAATTTCTTTTTATTTTCGTTTAGGATTTTCGAAAGCTAAACGAAAATTTGAAAATGTACACGCCTCGCCAAACTGAAATTCTAGAA
>CALJAA010000070.1 GCA_938028465.1 uncultured Granulosicoccaceae bacterium
TCCCTTATCTTCAATGATCTCATCAATGTTCAAATAACTTAATCCATCCAAATCAAACGTAGTGCCGCGCACGGTCAGTTCACTGCTTTGGAGATCCAATATTTCATCATTGGTAGCGCCCACACCCTTTCCATTCAGAGAGAGAATCATGTAAACCTTGTTATCCGCCTTACTCAACAGCCCGACGGGAATACCACCTGCCGCACACCAAACTGCGCAAACGTGATGAGCTGTTCCTGTCACCTCTTCCGATGACCCCATGATTTGAGATACGTAACACCATGTGTCAATCATTTCACCCGTTAAGGTGATCTCTTTGGACTCTGACGCTCGAATAGGCGATACGAGCGTAGCGCCGATTAAGAGCAGAAATAAGGCGGTTGAAATTCGAATTGACTTAAGCATTGAAAAGCACCTTTTAATGGCTGAACAACGATAATGGAGCGGTTACTTTAGTTCGTAAACGTAGGCTGATCAAGTAACCTAAACCCCTACTTTAACTTCTGAATAAAGATTTTGTTAAAACTCTGTAAAGTTTAGAGACGGTAAAAAACCCAGCAAACCAGCGTCTACCAGTGCAACGGTGACATAAATAAGGCGCAATAGGGAACAATTTTTTGAAGCTTATTTTTTATGCTACCGCAATCGCTGAGTAGGCCATTTAGGTAATCACCGAGAATCCTTTACAATACCGAATGGCTATTCGAATCCCTATTCGTTATATCACCGTGTTTGGTGTCACCGCGCTAGTCGCTACAGCTGTGGGCATCGTTTTTTATCTGGGCTTTGTCAGCGCTGCTAAAAACACCCGCTTATTGATGAGTGATCAAGCGACAGTCATGATCAATTCCATGGAGCGTAATATCGCTTTGTGGTTACGCCCAGTTCATGAACAATCCAGCTGGATCGCTAAACATGTTGTCAACAACGCCAACGATATTGCGAATATCGAAAAATTCGATCAATTCATGCTCGGCGCTTTAGCCGCCACCGATCAAGTTGCGGGGATTGCATTCATAACACCAGAGGGGCTCAGCCGTCGTTGGGCCCGTGTTGACGCTGGCGGCGTCACAGAAGACTGGTCCACTCGCCCAGGCATACTTGAATGGATCGCAAGCGGTCAGCAACGTTCAAACTCATCTTGGGTTGAGCCGTTTTTCACAGACACCATTGATAAAACAATATTGCTCCATGAGTCACCCGTTCATGATGCCGATGGAAATTTGCTTGGTATGTTGGCTCAGATTGTACCTATTGAGGAGCTATCGCGTCACATTACCAGCCTAGCCCCACGAGAAGGGATGACACCGTTTATTCTTTATGGCCAGAATCGTGTCCTTGCTCACCCGCAACTAATTTATGAGCTAAACGAAGGTGAAGCCACCAGTACGCCGCTACTGTCCCTAGATGAATTTAGTGACGACATACTAAAACGCATTTGGTCACCTGACGAGGAGCAGCTATTTTTTTTAGTCACCGATAATAATTTACAAACATCGGGTGCATACATCGACAAACACGAACAATTCTACATTTATATCTATCGCTTTATTGCAGACTACGGCAACGAGCCATGGGTACTTGGGGCCTATTTAAATACGGAAGTCTATGGTGGTACAGAGAGTGAACGACTCGTGCGCGCTCTGTTAGGCAGCGTTGGTGTTCTACTCGCAGCAGTTATAGGTGCAATTTTACTAGGGCGCTACATAACACGCCCTATTACCCATATAGCGAATGCATCTCGTTTGGTCGAAGCCAACGCCTTAGACGATATTCCTGAACTGTCTTCAAGCCGAATGAGAGAGCTTGACGACGCTGCGCGATCATTCAATCAGATGATTATCGATCTACGCGAGCGTAATCTGATAAGACAAACACTCGGCCGATTTGTACCTGAAGAAGTAGCTCGTTCTCTTTTATCTGAAGGTGGCACTATACAGACAGAGACTGCACAAGCAACACTGTTGTACTCAGACATAGAAGGCTTCACGGCTTTAACAGAAACGCTGGGGCCAACGAAGATCGTGGCAATACTGAATGCCTATTTCTCCACCATGGTAGAGATTATCGAACGCCACAATGGAGTGGTGACGCAATTTCATGGAGACGCCATTCTCGCCACATTCAATGTGCCGATAGCCAATCCCGAACACGCCAAAAGCGCACTTAAGGCAGCGTCAGAAATGTTGGCAGCTGTAGAGAAGCAAAGCTTTGCAGATAATCGCTTGCGCATTCGTATCGGTATCGACTCCGGCCAAGTCGTCGCAGGTGCTGTTGGGGCTGCCGGCCGGCTGAGCTATACAGTTTACGGCAACTCGGTTAATTCAGCTGCCCGCTTAGAAGGGCTAAACAAAGATCTGGGCACCTATTTATTGGTATCAGAAAACACGGCCAAGCTTGCCGATGGAGTCATAGCACTGCGTGTCGTTGGCGAAACTCAAATTCGCGGCCAGGTTGATACCATAAAAATCTATACTGAAGATGTGTCGTAGTCGCGGCAAAACACCTTCCACCACCCCATTACTGCCAGCAGCTCTTGCACTGAACCAACGCGACTAGTCGCTCAAGCAAATGAACAATAGCTCATGTTTTTTCACGCATCAAACGCTTGGCTTAACTGTTCAAACACAGCTAGCATCTGATGGTCAAGGTCATCATTCAATGGCTCAGACTGAGAGGACAACCTAACAATAACGACGTTGGATGTTGGGTTGATATATAACCACTGGCCGTGAATTCCGATACCGGTAAAACAGCGATCCGAATTGCCAATCTGGTACCACTTATTACGATACCGACCCTTTGGCAATAGCGTCGCAAGGTCACCGTATTTCCATACGGTAGAATCACCACCAGTGACGGTGTCATGAATCCAGCTTTCAGGGACAATAGATTTACCGTTAACCGCACCGCTATCCAATACTAACTGCCCGAGACGCGCCAGATCATCTGCCGTAACACAAATTCCTCCTGCTGCGCGCGCGGTCATTGCTCGATCAACCGTGACGTAGCCATTGGTCTCTGCACCTAGCGGATTCCATAGTAAGTCAGACAATAGTTCAGCGTACGGAACACCGGCTGCACGTTCAAGCAATAGACCAAGCAAATCTGAGTTCGGCGATTTGTAGTTAAATTTTTCACCATGCTCAAACTCTGCCTTCGTCAAACCGTACAAAAATTCTTCAAGCGTTGGGCCTGGCTGATTCTGATCAACCGGATTCCAACAGGTTGCGTTTCGATACCGGTAATAATCGCCATCCGGATTTAGGTAATCTTCTTTAAACGCTAGCGCAACAGTCATATCCAACACATGCTGCACAGTACAATCGGAGTACGCGCTACCCACGGTGCCCGGCAAATAGTAAGACACGTGCCGCGAAGCATCAACAATGCCTTGTTCTACAAGTACGCCTGTGAGCAATGCCGTTATCGATTTACTAATGGAGAATACAATGTGTGGTTTTTGTAAATCGTTATGCGGTGCGGACCATTGCCAAACTTTTTTACCCTTGTGCAGGATCACCATACTATCGGTTTCACATTGCGACAAATATGCAGCCAAACCCATATCAGAGCTCTCATTCTCGGGTAAAGATAGCAACAGTGAATCCGGCACATCCGACGTGGCTTGCGCCAATGGAGACGATTCCTTGCAAGCATTAATGCTCGCAGCTGGAACCAGCTGTTGGACATGTTGAAATGCCCACTGACTATGCGGTGAAAGTCTCCAGTTACTCAGATCAGTTTCTGGGAGTCGCTGTTTGGCTGAATCTGGTTTTTTCATCTCTATCGGTCCCAATAATGTGCCTATGTACTGACTAAGTGCTGCTTAATCGCATCAAGCGCTTTTAGAGTTGCGCGTAACCGAGCCTCGGACGTGAATTCAGGCCAACTGGATAATTTAACGGCGACAAAATCATGGTCAGGATCGATGTAGATCAGCTGACCAAACACACCTCTGGCCATATAGGCTTGTGTGGATACATCCTCAAGCCAAAATTGATTTCGATAAGCGCCATTTGGCGTCACACGATTATAGGGATCACGAAACAAACCAGCATCGGCATTACTAATATCGCGCACCCACTCAGTTGGCACAATTTGTCGACCATTCGCAAACCCTCGCTGCAAGTGCATTTGCCCAAACCGAGCGTAATCTCGAAGCGTCGCGTTGAATCCGCCATCGGCAAGCGCGTACCCTGCACGATCAACGGTAAAGCAAGCGCTCTCTTCACAACCGAGCGGCTGCCACAATTCGTGGCTGACCAGCTCAGCCAACCGTAGCCCTGTAATTCGTTCTAAACAATGCGCTAGCACATCGGTTTCAATCGAGCGATAGACAAACAACTCGCCGTGCTCACGTTCGACATCCGTTAGCGATAATATCTGATCCCACATACATTCCGGCGCGTCTACGCCGTGTGCCGGTATTTTCCAACCACAAGCAAAATCAGTCATCGCAATATCAGAATCGAGCGCTTCGTAATCTTCAACGAATCGTACCCCGGTAGTCATATCCATGACTTGCTGAATGGTCGCGCCTTTCCACGCCGTTTTATTTAGCTCGGGTAGATAGCTTGTAACCTGCTCGCTCGGGCTCAACGACCCTCTACCGATCAAAATACCCGCCACTGTGCCAACGATGGATTTAGCAACAGACTGAGATAGGTGCAGAGTACGCGCCGACATGCCGTTCATGTACCGCTCAAATAGTATTGATCCATGATGCAGCACGATAAAGCCATCGGTGTAGCTCTCATCCAACCAATCGTTAATCGTAAATGGCGGTGCCTTATCCAGCTCTACAGTCAGTTTGTCTAGCGCACGGTAGTTCTCTTGGAGCATCCACGGTTGATCGTTTCCACGCCACACTTCCACGGTGGGAACCAATTGTCGAACATTCTGGAATGACCAACGGTTCCATGGTGCACGATCCCAATCATTTCTCGGTATTCGCTGATGCATGGAAATCTCCGGCGTTGGAAACTGCAGAACAGAGTGCCGCGGCGTAAACTACGGCACCCTATCCCCGAAAAACTACTTTTGTAGTTCTGTCCAGATCGCGGTATACAGTTTGGTCGCATCCGGAGAACAGGCATCTAGGAATTTGCCTGCAGCTGCCAGTTCTGCTGGAATGATAATCTCGGGCGCAGTCTTCATGTCATCAGGCATAAATTCCTCAGAACCCTTGATGCCATTGGCGTATCGTGCAAATGCCGAAATCAGTGCTGCATTTTCCGGTAGCATCACAAAGTTTTGAAACAGCTTAGCGTTCTCAACATTTTTAGCATCGCTTAGGATCGCAACGCTATCCATCCACAAAGCAAAGCCCTCTTGCGGGTAGCCGAACCGAACGTCTGCATTCTTTTCGCGTGAGCGAAACCCTGCACCATTCCAGTACAGAGATGCGGCAAGATCTCGACCGGCAAATTTCTCGATAACGCCGTAGTCCATCGACAGCCATTTAGGCTTCGCTGCTACCAGCAAATCGCGCACCTGCTTTAGCAATGCCTTATCAGTGGTACAAGGCTCGCCACCAAGGTACATAATGGCAGAGCTCAGCACATCATTCATTTCTGGCGGCACATTAATTTTACCAACTAGTTCGTCGGGTGGGTCCAAGTAAATGGCAGCAGTATTGATATCGCCTGAGTACACAGAAGTATCGACGATCATTCCAACACTACCCCATTGCCAAGGAACCGAGTAAAGACGACCTGGATCCCAAGTGGGGTTGGAGAAATCGTCCGATACGTGTTTGAAGTTATCCATCTGATCCGGACGCGACTCAAGCAACAAACCTTCATTTATCCAGATTTGCATATAGTTGGCAGACGGCACCACCATATCAAAGCCATGCCCGCCGGCTTTGACTTTGGCTAGTGCTGCATCATTGGAATCGTAATCAGTGACGGTAACTTTAACGTCAAACTCTTTTTCGAATTTACTTATAAGATCTGGGTTGGTGTAATTGCCCCAGTTAAAGAGATTGAGTTCACCAGCGGCGAGTACGTTGGTAGATGCAAAAAGCATCGCCATCAACGCGATATGTTTTTTTATAATGCTTTTCATTCGAGCTCCTCATTCAGTGTGATAAGGGGAATCTCAGCAATCACTGGCCTCGTCCGTCAGCAATTCCAGTTAGCCCCGGTTCAGTACACAGTAGTATCAGTTTTTCGATCGGTTCAAAATGAAAATTACCGAAACGATCACAACCGATACTACCAGCAGCACAGTGGAAATGGCATGCATTTCTGGTGTTATCACTCGTCGTAGCTGCCCCAACATGTACGTTGGCAGTGTATCCTGCCCGGCGGACTTCACAAATTCGGTAATTACCACATCATCAAGTGAAATCACAAACGCCAACATAGAGCCTGCGAGAATGCCCGGCCACATCAATGGCAGTGTTACCTGTCTGAAACTACGCCATGGTGTTGCATAAAGATCCGCTGCGGCAGTTTCGAGCGCTCGATCCATACCCTCCAGCCTCGCTCTAATGGGCAAGTAGGCGAACGGGATGCAAAATGCGGTATGCGCTATCACCAGATACATAAGCCCTTGATAGTCGGTCAGTTGCTTAATTACCGCGAAGCAAATCAACAAAGCAACTGCGGTCACAATTTCAGGCACCATCAACGGTTGATTGATCATTGTGTAGATTGCCGTTTGGCCTCGATACGGCTTTGTTCGCGTTGTACCGAGTGCAGCCATCGTCGCAAGGACGGTGGCGTAAAGTGACGCTTGAATGGCAATGACCAAGGAATTAAATGTGGCTGATTGCACCATTTCATTATCCCAGGCAGCGCTATACCATTGCCAAGAGAACCCTTCCCACACCGCTATCGACGAACCAGCATTAAACGAATACACAACGAGTATCATGATAGGTGCATATAGAAGCGTAAAGCACGCAATCGCTATAACAGCAAAGCCTGGCAGCCTACGAACAGAAAATCGTTTTTTGGGTAGCATAGCGTTAATTTTGCTCACCTTTATTCTTTTGCATGTTTTTCACATACAACAGCATCGCAACCATCACGATCAATAACAACGAAATAGATAACGCAGCACCCAGTGGCCAGTTACGCCCTTGACCAAACTGTAGTTCGATCAAATTGCCCAACATCATATTTTTACCACCGCCTAAAACGCGGGGTGTGACAAACGCACCCAGGGAAGGGATGAATACCAGAATGGAACCTGCGACAATGCCTGGCTTAACCAGAGGGATGATGACTTTACGAAGCACTCTAAACCGATTTGCATATAAATCGTATCCCGCTTCGATCAATCGAAAATCCAGTTTCTCCATCGATGCATACAGCGGCAGTATCATCAAAGGCAGATACACATACGTCATACCCAACATGATGGCAAAATCTGTGTATAGCATTTGTATAGGTTGTTCGATCACGCCAAACTTCATCAGTACGTTGTTGACAAGGCCCCTGTTACGGATCAACTCCATGATCGCGAACGTTCGAATTAATAGGTTTGTCCAGAATGGAATAGTCACCAAGAACAGCCAAAAATTTCGACTCTTAACTGGACGAGTGGCAATAAAGTAGGCCGTCGGGAAACCTAATATGAGCGCGGCTATGGTGGTTAGCAGCGACAACTTGATGGATCGCCAAAATATCGAAAGGTGGGCACTGGCCACAGAAACCGTTTCATCAAATATATCCTGATGAAAAAACACTCTAAACCAACCATCGCTCGACAGTTTATAAACTACACCACCATAATCCCCGGGAGTCAGAAACGAATACACCAACATGACCAACAACGGACCCGATGCAGCAAAAAACAAGACGATCATCGCAGGTGTGCACAGCAGAATGTTCCGTCGGGACTCTCGTTTCAGAGCAACGCGCTCCACTGATGACAATTGACGACCGGGGGCGGAGGAATTCACAACATCAATCCTGTAATACCTGGACCGATCCCGGTTCCAGTTTGATCCCTACGGCCTGACCTGACTCCCATTGGGCAGACTGCGCACCCCGGTTCTGCACTCGAACCACAAACGGTTCATCCGATTCAAGCATGACATGCACGTGTGTGTCGTTTCCCGAGTACACGACATTGTTTATTGTTCCAGATAAATCTGCAGCCGATGGGCCGTTTATCAAGCTGGCTTGCTCAGGCCTTATCGTTATATTGACTTTGCCCGCGCCAGGAAAATCGGACTGCGTTGTCTCGACTGTTCGACCACCGGGTAGAGTCACCATCATGCGCCCATTGTCGGATTGGTTCAGATCGGCCGCCAAGAAATTCGTATCACCGATAAAGTCAGCGACAAAGCGCTCCGCTGGGTGATCGTAGATTTCCTTTGGCGTACCCACCTGCAAAATCCGACCTTGATTCATCACCGCAACCCTATCTGACATCGTCAGAGCTTCTTCTTGATCATGGGTTACAAAAATAAATGTTATGCCCGTCTCATGCTGTAGCGTTTTAAGTTCTATTTGCATTTCTTTGCGCAGTTTGTAGTCCAACGCGGATAGTGGTTCATCTAACAATAGAACTTTCGGATGAGGCGCGAGCGCGCGAGCGAGTGCAACGCGTTGTTGTTGCCCTCCAGATATTTGATCGGTTCGCCGATCAGCCAACGACTCCATTTGCACCAACTTAAGCATGGCAGCAACCGTTTCTTTTATTTCATTGGCAGGCTTATCCTGCATCGAAAGACCAAAACCAATGTTTTCAGATACCGTTATATGCGGAAACAACGCGTAGCTCTGAAACACCGTATTAACAGGCCGTTTAAACGGAGGGAGGTGAGATATCTCTTCGCCATGCAACAGGATCTTTCCCCCACTTGGATGTTCGAAGCCAGCAATGAGTCGTAACAAAGTCGTTTTACCGCAACCGGATGGGCCTAGCAGTGTGAAGAATTCGTTTTCGCGAATATCGACGGACACGCGATCAAGCGCTGTCACCTGATCTTTATCCTGCCCGAACGTTTTACTGACATCGATAACCGACGTCGCAACTGTTGAACCCATAAACCGCTACCCTAATTTTATATCGAATCATTTTTATATCGGATCAATGGGTAACGCGCTTCGACCGACCAGCTCCTCGATTGCTCTGGCGTAGCGAAACAAATTAGCTTCGTCCCCCGGCTTGCCTACTAACTGTATACCCACTGGTATACCGTTGTCGAGTTGACCGCACGGTAGCGTGATGATTGGCAGCGATGTCATGGTTGTCGCATACGCAATTGCCAGCCAGCGGTAGTAGTCGGCAACGGGCACACCAGTATCTGAGCCAGGATAACGTAGATCAACAGGTACAGAGGCGACACTGGTAGCCGGGCAAATCAACAAATCATAGTCCCGCATGAAGTTAACAGCTCTGTGTACGAGTTGACCTTGTGAACGCAGTGCGCGACGAATCTGTTCACTCGTCAAGCTGATACCCTGTTCAATATTCCATTCTACTTCGGGTTTCATTATGCCGGGATGATCATGCCGCATGGCCTCTAGACCGACCGCATAGCACTGTGCCCTTAATACGTCGAAGCTATCATGCACATCGGTTAAATCTGGATGATTTTGTTCGAGCGCAATCCCATCAGATGCCAGCTTGCCAATAAACAGATTGAACACAGCAAGAACCTCATCACTGATCGAGGCAATACCAAGATCGGTTGATACCGCCACTCGAATAGGCTTAGTGCCCTGCTCCGCGGCTGCTTGCAACGACACATTGCTATGGCTCCTCATCACATCAGCAAATAGTCCAAGATCCTGAATATCACGCGCCATCGGGCCCTCAGCACCGAGCACATCGAAGGGTAAATAGAGAGAGTCAGCTGGAATCGTACCGGGAGACGGCCGCAGGCTGGTAACGCCACAAAAAGCTGCTGGCGTTCGAAGTGAACCCGCCATGTCTGACCCATGTGACAACCATGCACTACCGCTAGCCAGCGATGCGGCTGCACCACCAGATGAACCGCCGGACGCCATTTGCAAGTTGTGCGGTGAGCGCGTAGTGTCAAAAACATCATTGAAGGTAATACCGCCGGTTCCAAATTCAGGCGTATTGGATTTTGCATAGACGACTCCGCCACCATGCTCTATGCGTTTCACCAGTTGATCAGACTCGTCAGGAATATGGTCTTTATATAATGCTGAACCGAACGTGGTGCGGACACCATCAACCGGCGTCAGATCCTTTATCGTAACCGGCAGGCCACATAAGATACCGCGCTCTGCAACAGGTAATGCCTGTAGCACTGCCGCATTTTTTCTCGCACGCTCAAAACACACTGTCGGCAACGCGTTGACAAGTGGATCCACTGACTTGAAGCGCTGCTGCAGACTACCGAGCGTATCAACTATCGACACGTCGCCAGATTTAAGCTTAGCCACCACTTCACGGGCACTTAATTGGTATAGATCAGTCATATTTCTAATATCGTTGATTAGCGGACCAGTCCGTTTTAGTGTACTCCACCCCGGAATCGCAACACAGCGAATGAATTTAGAGAAAAATGATGTTGAGCAGGATTCTTCGACGCTTGCGTTATGATGAAGCGGATACCCCAATCCGCGGTAGCTTAAGATTCAATCAAATCACTGCTTAAGCACTGACGATAAAAATTGCCTAGTGCGTGGTTCAGATGGGTTCGTGAACAATTTTTCCGGCGATGCCTGCTCTATTATTATTCCTTCATCCAACATACAAACAGTATCAGCGGCTTCGCGTGCAAAACCTATTTCATGCGTTGCCAATATCATAGTCATGCCTTGCCTACGTAACTGTCGCAACACATCCAATACTTCTTCAATTAGTTCTGGATCGAGTGCTGAGGTGACCTCATCGAACAACATGATTTGTGGGTTCATGGCCAGAGCACGAACAATCGCGACGCGTTGCTGTTGCCCACCGGACAACTGATCTGGGTAATGATTCATGCGATCCGCTAAGCCAAACTTTTCAAACAACGCCGTGGCTTGAGCAAGTAATTGATCACGAGGCTCGTGTAACACACGACGAGGGGCAAGCATCACGTTAGCTAGTGCCGTCATGTGTGGAAACAGGTTGTAACTTTGAAAAACGATACCGATTTTTTGTCTCACAGGTTGTGGATCAAACCCTGGCTCCGATATGTCTTCGCCTTTGAATATGATCTGCCCGTTGTCGATAGGCTCCAATAAATTGATACATCGCAGAAGCGTCGATTTACCCGAACCAGATGATCCGATAAGACAAACCATCTCACCTTCCTTTACCGATAGGTTTATACCTTTCAATACGGGCACATCACCAAACGCCTTATGCACATCTTTAAGATGCAGTCGTTCATTAGCCATCAAGATCGCTCCCGATGTTGTTTAGCTAATAGATAATCCGCGTAACGAGTTGCCGGAATAGTCACTGCAAGAAATATGATGGCGGCGCCAACGTATGGCGTGAAGTTAGCAAGCAACGATTTGTGCACACCCGCCTGTCGCAAAATTTCAACAGGGCCTATGAACGATAATAGCGCGACATCTTTTTGCAGCGCTACCAGCATATTCATATTGGCCGGGACAACTCGTCGTAAAGCCTGCGGCAATACGATGAATCGCATCGTGTCAGACGAGCTCAAGCCTAATGATTTACCTGCGTTTCGTTGGCTCTCATGGATAGACTCTATGCCACTACGAAGCACTTCGGCAACGTAAGCTGAGTACGTTAGCACCAGCGCCACCGAACCCCAAATGTACGGGCTATTCCAGGGGCGAGGCAATCCAAGGCCAGGAATACCGAACCCGATAAGAAAGATAGTCAAAATGACCGGAACACCGCGAAAGATATCGGTATAACCAATTGCCAACGCGCGTAATGGAAACATAGCTGGAGACTTTTGATCACGAGCCAGCGCCACCAGCAAGCCAAGTATCGCAATAGCCGGTAGCGACCAGAGAAAGATAGCAATATCAACAAGGAACGCCTTTAAAAGCGATGGGAACGTCGACACCAAAATCTCGCCGTCAAAGAAGCTGGCCTGAACCTTTTCCCAGCCTGGAGCCCTTGGCACTAAAACAACTAGCGCAATAAGTACAACTAACGAGCTGAGCGCAGCAATGACCGCGCCTTTCGTTTTTTGCTGTTTATCGTACGCGACACGCGCGGCGCTGCGATTGATCATAACGATACAGTTTATAGATTCACGCTAATGCTATTCGTTTAATAGTGATTAAAACGACTTTATTGCCACTACTTGATTAAGGGTACGCCCGTTGTTTCTTGCAACCACTGTGCTTCTATCGCGGCAAGCGTTCCATCTTCTGTTATTGACAGTACCGCTTCATCAACACAGGCTTTGAGTGCACTACCGTCTTCCATTAACAATCCAAACTGGTCAGGCGTGTCGGTTCTATCTGCCGGAAATTGCCCGAGTACAACTCCGTCCTCAAGAACAACGCCGCCCAAATATAGTGCGGTAGGTAGGTCAAACATACCTGCATCAATCTGATTTGCTTTCATCGCTTCGACAACGTTGATGTTGTCGTCATACAAAAGCGGTGTGCTGCTCGGTGCGATCGTTTCTTGAATCATTGCCAATGCAGTCGTGTTTGAATCGATACCCCAAATAAGTGTCTTCAAGGATTCAATCGTGGGCGCTGCACCATTTTCAACCGCTGACTTTCTAACTAATACAGCCATAGGGGCAGAATAATAAGGTGCTGAAAAATCGACAACCTTCTCTCGCTCTTCAGTGATAGAGAACTGCTGTAAATTAAAATCAAAATCTTTTACGCCCGGTTGAATTGATTGATCAAACGAAGCTGACGTCCATTCAACGTTCTCTTTATCAAAACCCATGCGTTCAGCAACAGCGTAAGCGACTGCTGCTTCAAACCCTTGGCCTGAGGAAGGATTGTTGTCCATCACCCAAGGATAGTAGGCTGGGTTGCCTGTAGCGATAGTTAACACACCCTCTTTCATGGTTTTACCCGCTGCACAATCTGCGGCGTGCAGGTTTGAAGTAGCTGCAAGTGTGACTCCAACAACCAATGCTTGAATGACGATCTTTTTGATACCCAGCCTCTGTCTCATATTACTACTCTCAGCCAATTTGTTATGCTTTGATGATAACAGTGTCTATGGGTCCGACCAAACTCAACAATTCAATTACTAGATTATTGGGCAAAATCATTGCTGAACACCCCGTGGAGCGCGGTTGCGGGTGCTTAGCACCGCCTGCAATGGGTGCCAAGCCATGCTTTGCCTTCTAACTGGCTTGCAATAGCCCGTAAAAACCACCTTTTGTGCTCAACTTGTAAATTCTCTTGACATATTGATGCAACAAACTCGAAAATAAAAAATCAACATCATGAATTCTACAAATAACTCAGTTTTGCAAAAACGGACGACGAACAGACTGCATTCCAGATAAATCAACAGGATACCTACTTATGGTTAAAACTACCTTCATTGCACTAACTCTGATGACTGTTATTACTTCGTTTCTGGCCACTCCCGCCATAGCAGATGAGAATAATGAACTCGCAATCATCACCGCTGATCGCGATCACTTGCGAAATAGGCTATCCAAGGCTATCGCTTATTCAAAGGCGAGAGGGAAAAAACTCGAAGAGGCTGAAATGCAACTGGCGAGGTCGATGGAGGAGCGTAAGGTGTTAGCCAAAAGGCTAAGTCGCGCCATCACTGTTTCAAAAGAGAGAGGAAAAAAGCTGGCGAATTCAAATGCTAGCCGCAAGCAAGCAGAGGACAGACTTCGACGAGTCATCGCTATTTCAAAAGAAAGAGGGGAACAGCTTGCGAATTCAAATGCTAACCGTAAGCAAACAGAGGACAGACTTCGACGAGCCATCGCTATTTCAAAAGAGAGAGGGAAACAGCTAACAGATATCAATACTCGTCACTCGCAAACGAGAGCTCGACTCAAGCGCGTTATCGCCACGTCGAAAGAGAGAAGACTAAAGCTGGCGGATGCCAATTCTAATCTCAAGCAAACCGAAGACAGGCTCCAACGCGTCGTCACTATTTCGAAAAAGATGGGGAGAAATCTAACGAAGTCTAACGCCAGTCTCAAACAGTCGGAAGAACGAGTACAGCGCGTCATCGGCGTATCGAAATCGATGAAAAAACATCTTCAAGGGCAAATCGCAAAAAGTAAAGAAAGCCAATCAAGCGATTGGGTAGCGCAGGCTGGTGTCTCGTTACGCGCTAGTATCGGTGGGCTAGAAGGCACGGAAATTATCGAGAACTATGATAACAACACCGTAAAAGTTCAACTTGGTAACAAGGGCCTTTTTCGTCGCGCCGGAAGCTCCCTGAGTAATGGCGGCAAAGCGTTGTTGTCAGCGATCGCACCTCAACTCCTGTCTCAGAACGCTTCATTTACCGTTATCGGACACACAGACAGCACCCCTGTCGGCCAAGGCGGAAAATATGGCGACAATGAAGCATTGTCATTGGCTCGCTCACTATCAGCACTGCAGTTTCTCCGCGATCAGGGAATTCCTAAACAACAATTGTCGGCAGCCGGGCATGGCGCAGATAGCCCAATCGCTAGTAATGATACTGCGGAAGGACGTCAACAAAATCGACGTGTTGAAATCGTATTGCGGGCTAACTAATTGCGAAAATAAGGAAGCCATGCTAGTTATTGGCATGGCTTCTTTTTAAACGTATGCGCCTGGCCTTCTTCGTGTACCAGCCATCCTTTAAGGAGTCATCATGAAACGTAACCAACTTATTATCGTTGCCGTAGCAGCCATTCTCGGTCTGTGGCTGTTTTCTAAATCAGGCAATGCAGGCACGGCAAATTGTGACGGCGTCTATTCCTATCACTCAACGGGCGATACAACATTGTTGATTGATAGCTAAACGCTGAGTTTGGCACAGCCGATCGAGATTTAATGGCTAAAAGTGGTGTGACAAAGCCAATAGAAGAGTAATACCTCTATCCAAACTCCGCACGGGAAACCCCGTGTCGGTAGTTTGAACCGCAGTTAGATCAGCTCTTCACGTTTGTCATGTCGGCATCGTACAACGGTTTTAAATGCACTTCACAATCAACCAATTGCGTTGCTACTTCGAGTTGATAGCTCCCCTGCATAATATATTCATCAGTGACACCCGCCGGGTCTCTGATATAGCCAAGACCGATAGCCTTATCAATGTAATGCCCATAACCACCGCTACTCAACCACCCCGCTCTTTGTCCGTTTCTGAAAATCGTTTCTCGTCCGAGCAACACTACAGTAGGGTCGTTAACGGTAAAAGTGGCCAGTCGTTTCTTGACACCATCGCGTATTTGCATAGCAATGGCATCGGCACCTTTGAACGGCGTATTCGATCGATTTATCTTTACCGCCCAGCCCAGCCCAGCCTCAATAGGCGTATGGTCCGGCCCAATATCCGCACCCCAGGCCCGATAACCCTTTTCCAATCGACAGGTTTCAATGGTTCGATAACCTGCGTTGCGCAATCCAAGTGGCTCACCTGCTGACATCAAAGCATCATAGATTGTTTGCGCGTATTCAGCGGGCACATGCAGCTCCCAACCAAGTTCGCCCACATAGGTTATACGCAGCGCACTGACCGGACAGCCTGCTATACCTATTGTTCGAACTTGCCCAAACGGAAAATGTGCGTTCGCTACATTGTCGTTGGTCAGCTTCGATAATATGTCACGCGATGCAGGCCCCATTAACGAAAGTACGCTTGTACCGGAAGTCACATCGACTAACTGCGCATTTAACCCTGCAGGAATATTGCTTTCAATCCAATGAAAATCGTGCGTGGCAAATCCGGTGCCAGTCACAATATAAAATTCATTGATAGCGGTTCGGGCCACTGATACGTCACACTGAATGCCGCCGTTGTCATCGAGCATTTGTGTATAGACCAGGCTACCAACGGGTTTATCGATATCGTTCGCTGCAATCCAGCCCAATGCCTTGCACGCATCTGGACCTTTAAGCACAAATTTAGCAAAGGATGTTTGATCAATCAGTACCGCAGCTTCTCTCACCGCGCGATGTTCTCGCGCCACAGCCGCGTGCCAGTTGGGTATCTCAAAGCTGTATTCGTCTACCGGTGATTCACCCAGGCTTTCATCAGCAAACCAGTTTGGGCGCTCCCAACCTAGCTTTTCGCCAAAGCATGCACCCTGCTGTTTCAAGCTTGCATACAGCGGCGAACGGCGACAGGGTCTGCCAGATTCGTGCTCCTCGCCTGGCCACGCAAGCGTGTAGTGTTTTGAATAGGCTTCCAATGTTCGAGACCTAACCCAATCGGTATCCTGGTGAGGCTTGCCGAATCGGCGTATGTCCACACTCCACAAATCGTATGGTGGCTCGCCATTACGCACCCATTCGGCCAACGCCATACCAGCGCCTCCGCCCGAAGCAATACCAAAGGCATTAAAGCCAGCACCGACATAGAAATTGGCAAGCTCCGGCGCTTCACCCAAAATAAAATTTCCATCTGGAGTGAAGCTCTCCGGGCCGTTGGTCAGTTGCTTGATGCCCACATCGTTCAATGCCGGTACGCGTCCCATCGAGAGCTCCAGCATGGGTTCGAAATGGTTAAAATCCGAGTCAAGCAAGGTGTAATGAAAGTTATCTGGAATGCAGTTCACCGCCCACGGCACTGGATTGGGCTCATAACCTCCCATCACCAATCCACCAACCTCTTCTTTGTAATAGGTGAGCCGATCAGGATCGCGCAATGTTGGGAGGGAGTCAGTAACACCTTCCATACGCTCGGTTAACATGTATTGATGTTCCACTGATACCAGCGGTACGTTAACGCCAAAGCGGCCAGCAAACTCGCGTGTCCATTGACCAGCACAGACCACCACTTTTTCACATTCAATACGTACTGGTTCGGCACCAGATTGATTGGGCTGTGCGACCACGCGCTTGATCACACCTTCGTGAAATTCAATATCGGTAACCGACACATCTTCAACGATCAATGCGCCTGACATACGTGCACCTTTGGCCAGCGCCTGGGTAATATCCGATGGATTGGCTTGACCGTCGGTGGGCAGAAAAGCGGCGCCAATGACATCATCGATGTTCATCAACGGCCAGAGTTCCAGTGCTTCTGAAGGAGTGAGCAGCTGCATATCCAAGCCAAACGAATGCGCGGTTGTCGCTTGTCGCTTGACTTCCGTCCAGCGATCCTCATTACAGGCTAAGCGAAGCCCGCCGTTCATTTTCCATCCGGTACCCAACCCCGTTTCCGCTTCAATGGTGTTGTACAAATCAACCGAATAACCCAGTAGTTGAGTGATGTTGGCA
This sequence comes from uncultured Granulosicoccaceae bacterium, assembly GCA_938028465.1. Taxonomy (GTDB): domain Bacteria; phylum Pseudomonadota; class Gammaproteobacteria; order Granulosicoccales; family Granulosicoccaceae; genus Granulosicoccus. Next base: position 17,283 of record CALJAA010000070.1, read on the forward strand.
TTCGATCGTAACTGCCCTACCAGCCCGGCTGCATGAAAGGTGCTACCCGATGTCAGTTTATTTTGTTCCAGCAACAACACCTCACAACCTGCCTTAGCCAAGTGATAAGCGGTTGAACAGCCAATGATGCCACCACCGATGACGACGATTCGACTCGAGGACGGAAGTTCGTTGGCCATCATTGATACATCCTTTTAAAATGAGCGTAACTGGCTTCAAAATTTTGCAGATTGCTTTTCGTGTATTCGGCATAGTCAAAATCTACGGTGGCATGCACTTCCGATATCATGCTCCATAAGGTCTCACGCAAAAGCGATGCACATTTCATTGCCTGATAGCGTCGCCATAGTTCATCTGTTACATCGGTACCGTAGTAAGCATCGAGTAACCAGTACTCCTGCTTTTCACTGATCTCATTATTTGATGCTAGGCCGCCAAGATCAAACAACGGCGAATTAAAACCACCGTATTCCCAGTCGATCAACCACAGCCTTTTGCCATCATCAAGCAGATTAGCCGCGAGCAAATCGTTGTGGCCGAACACAATCTCATAGGGAGATGCTGCCGCCTCTAAAACGTTTGCTGCTTTCAGCAATGCGGGTAGCTTGTCCAGATGTGGGCTGTCGACATCCTTTAGTGAGCCTGCGTAATCACGTACAACATGGAACACCCAGAACACCACAGATGCACCGCGCAAATAATTGGGCAGTTCGCGATGACAGGATTGGATTAACGGCACCAGCCGATCGAGCATGGCGTCGTTGCGAACTAACTCTGGTGTTAATGCGCTTGATGGTACATAGTCCATGACAAGTGCACCGGGTTCGTGATGACGTATTGCTGGTGATAAGCCAACGGCGTGCGCCGCTTTTGATGCGGCTATTTCATTAAACCGAAGAATGTGATGAACCGGTATATCATGGCCGAGCCGCACAACAAATTGCTTGCCCGAATCACTGCCTTGTTCAGTCACCAGAAAGTTGTGATTAGTAATACCGCCTTCGAGCGGTACTAACTCTATTTCGGATTGCCAGCAAGAGAGTGCGCGGATGAATTTCTCATTGTCCATGACGGGTCTAAGCCTATTGGTTCAAAGTTGTAGGCGCATAACGTTCTCGAGCGCGACGCGCCCCGGCAACGATAATGCGATCGGCAATGATGGCGATAAATGCAACGCTGAGCCCGGCTACAATCCCTCGACCGACATCGGCTTTGGTCAGCGCAATGTAAACCTCTTGCCCAAGGTCGCGTGTGCCCACCAAGGCGGTAATAACCAACATCGATAAGGCCAGCATGATGGTTTGATTAATGCCCATCAGGATTTCTGGGTAAGCCAGAGGCAGGCGGATCCGTGTTAGCAATTGCCGTGGTGTGCAGCCGCTGACTACGCCAGCATCGATTAATTGTGGGTCTATGCTGCGTATGCCATGGGCCGCGTAGCGTACTGCGGGTGCCAGTGCATATAACACCACTGCAATCATGGCTGTGAAATCACCCACTCTGAACAACATAACAACCGGAATAAGGTAAACAAAACTAGGCAGTGTTTGCAAGGTGTCGATAAATACGCCGATGATGCGCCCTGCTGTTTTATTCAAAGCCGCCCAAATACCCAGCGGAATACCAAGCAGCGATGCGATGATCACCGATGCACCACACAGATATACGGTTGTCATGGCCTTGACCCACAAACCATTGACCACAATAAACCCAGACAACAAAAACGTCAGCAAGGCCAAACGCCAGCCACCAAAATGCGCGGCTATCAGTGTAATTAGTGCCAAACCCCAAGGCCAAGGAATGCCAAGTAGAAATCGTTTGATCGGCAGCAGAAACCAGATCAACACGGCGTCCTTGAACACTTCAAGATCATCAAAATAATTGATATTGATAAAGCTGACTTTATCTTGCCAAAACTGCCCGGTGGTGAGCTGTGCAGACTCTGGGTAGGCCTGAAAAAACGGTAACACTGCTCCAAGTAAACTCAGCAGCACAGCAATCACCAGCACCATCACAAGCCTTGGATAACGACGCAAGCCACGTTGATTAGCAGTTGGAGCAGCATATCTGCGCTCACTGCTTTGCCTGTCTACTATCGCTTGACTCAAACGATCGAGTGCAACCGCCAATACAACGATGGCAATACCTGCTTCAAAACCACCGCCAATATCAAGTTTACGTAACGAGGTTAATACGTCGTACCCCAACCCGCCAGCACCGATCATCGAGGCAATAATTACCATGTTAAGCGATAGCATAATGACTTGATTGACGCCAACCATAAGCCCCGGTCTTGCCACCGGAATCAGCACTCGCCACAATAACTGCCGATCGGTGCAACCCACCATAACGCCAAGGTCACGCACCTCATCGTTAACACCACGCAGTGCCAGCGCTGTCATGCGAACCATTGGTGGCATGGCGTAGATGATCGTTGCAATCAATGCAGACACAGGGCCAAAGCCGAACATAAAGAGAATGGGCACCAGATAGGCAAACACCGGAATAGTTTGCATAAGATCCAGTATGGGCGACATCACTCGATCAACCCAGGCATGCCTGAAAATTGAGATACCGATAAGCAACCCGAGCGCTACACCCAGTGGTACAGCAATAACAATCGAAGCCAGCGTGACCATGGCACTGTTCCATTGCCCAAACACTGCCAGATACACAAATGCGGCACCACACAAAGCAGCAAGCCACCAATCCTTCGCATAGTGACCCAAGGCGATAACAGCACACACCACAACCATCCAGCTTATCGGTGGTAATAACTGGATTGCATCACTGCCCACGCCGCTTAACAAGCCGGTAGAAAATAAAGATAAGGCAAAATTGTAAGGCTGTTCGATTAACCACGAAATTCCGCGGGTTAAATCGGTAAAGCTAAACAAACCAAAATGCGCCACTTCGACTAACCACTGCATGAATGCAGAAATGTAATCTTTTACCGGAAGCTTCCACGCACTTGGGTATTTAACCAACCAGCGCATATCGAGTGATTTTGCGATGGCTTTTGAATGGCTCGACAAATAGAACGTAGCCAGAGCAATAAGCAGCCAGCACAAACGATAAGCATAGCGACGTGCAAGCGATGCTGAGTGAGCGTTGCTTTTAATGGCGACATTCACAGTAGACATTGAGTTACTGCTGACGACGTGAACTGGACACAAGAAAGTTGACAATAGCCGCGCGATCAAAGCCACCACCCTTTACGCCATTATCATCCACCACGCTCAACGGATTTGCTGCCCTGACCGCAGTTACCAAGCCCGCTTCTAACGCGTGCGCTAGAGCAGGCTTAGGGTTGCGTTTTAACAAGACCTTGAGCGTTACGCTAATCACTCACCCCAGGTAGACCAGCGAGCCTTGTTATCCTTCATCCAAGCGGCAACCACGTCTTCAACCGTTTCGTTTTCAAGATCAACAGCTGCAACCATTGCTCCCATCTCATCGTTGTCTATCGTAAAACCATCTATGAGCTTGTGTGCACCGGGCCACTTGTCTTTAACACCGCTCCACGCCACCTTCCAGATGGGCCCGCGTGGCTTGCCACAATCATACAGCGCAGAACTATTGGAGCCTGCTGAAGGATCGTTGTAGCACTCTTTAGAATACGGAGGAAACTCAACAAACTCACCTTCGTATTTACTTGGCGCCCAATGCGGTGAATAGACCCACAGAACAATTGGCGCTTTACGTTGATAGGCAGATTCAAGTTCGGCAAACAGTGCCGCATCGGTACCGGCATGCACAACTTCAAAATCCATCTCCAATGCTTCGACACGTTCATCATCAAAACCACCCCAGGTTACCGGGCCGCCAAGATAGCGTCCATTGGGTGCTGTTTCTGTTGTAGCGAACTCTTCAGCACAATCATTGAGTGCTTGCCAATCCGGCAAACCGGGGCACTTCTCCTTCATATACAGTGGGTACCACCAATCTTCGATGGCTTGCATGCCAGTCTCACCTACATTTTCTACCTTACCTGTGGCTGTGGCCTCATCCATTGCATCACGTCCGGTGGTTTCCCACATTTCCATCGCCACATGCAAGTCCCCGGTTTTGAGACCGGCAAACTGGGCGATGTAGTCAGCTTGTACCAACTCGATGTTATATCCAGCCTCTTTCAACACTTCGGCCATAATGTTTGTCGTAATTAACTGACCCGTCCAGTCGTGCAGAGTTAGTTTTATTGGATCTTTGGATTCAACCTCAGCCTGCGCGGGCGTGATGCACAAGGCGGCGGTTGCAGCGATCAACATGGCGCTGCTCAATAGTTTCTTCATTCTGTTCTCCTTTTAAGTTCTTCTTTTAAGTCGATCAGTTGCGACTTCATCATTTCCCAACCCACTCTGATTGTCAATTCAAATCAACATAAACGAACAGAAATGTGGTTTTTTGTTGTTTTTTTATTCCTCCTATGGATATGATCCCAAGGACAAACTTAATCAACATGATGTGTTTCATGACAGCCTTGACCGCAACTGCCACAGATGCAGCTGATACGCAGCACAACTCCCACCGTGAACTCGAAATCATGGCGCAGTTGCGTCTCTCTGGCGGGTCCTGCCGGGTTCGCTTTCTGGCGGATCGCTTGAAAGTCTCCGAACAAACCGTGCGTCGCAACGTTCGCGGCCTAGAGATGAGCGGCCTTATAAGGAAAGTGCATGGTGGCGTGCAACTAGTTGACGCGATGACCGAAGCACCTTTTCATCAACGAATGAACGTCAACGCCTCACATAAGAAAGCCATAGGCGCATTGGTGGCCGATATGATTTCTGATGGCGATTCCTTATTCCTGGATGTTGGCTCCACAACGGCTTATGTGGCGATGGCATTAAAGAATCACAAAAACCTATTCGTGGTGACCAACTCCGTTGGCGTTGCCCATACACTAGCCACCAGAAACAACAATCGTGTATTCATGGCAGCCGGAGAGTTACGCCCGCATGACGGTGGCGCGTTCGGAGATCGCGCTATTGATTTCATCAAGCAATTCAATACGCAATATGCCGTATTGTCAGTGGGTGCAATCAATGCAGAGACCGGTTTCATGCTGCATGATTTACAAGAGGCAGCACTGTCACGTGTGGCCATGAGCCGCGCACAAACTACGATCATCGCTGCTGACAGCAGTAAGTTCGGACATCGAGCACCGATTCAACTGGCTGAATGCAATAACGTCGATATTGTTGTAAGTGACCAGCCAGTTGATAGCAACATTGCCACGTTGATGAACGATAGCGATGTAGACGTCGTGACCAGTGCGATGAATGCTTGACCAGAACCAATACGTAGTCGAGGCCATTGCACAGTATGAGCTGATCAACGGGAAAGATTTTGTCAGCTCCGGTGGTGCAGGCATGCCTGAAAAACTCATTGAATCAATGCAATTGCCACGCGGTGCACTAGTGCTGGATGTTGGCTGTGGTCGAGGCGTAAGCGCGTTTATGATGGCGAAAAAGTTTGGACTACGAGTCGATGGCGTGGGTTTGTCCGTCAATATGATTGAGCAAGTACCACTGCGCCTGTTGGTTCGCGCAGTGAAAGAGCATAGGGTGTGAGTACATGAGCTTTTTCCTTTTTTTGGATTATGCAGGTGTTGCCGTGTTCGCCGCTACCGGCGCATTGGCGGCTTCGCGGAAACGCTTAGACATTGTAGGTTTTATTTTTCTGGCAGCGATTACCGGTATTGGTGGTGGCACCTTGCGCGATGTGCTACTGGGTAAACTCCCGGTGTTTTGGATCAAGCACCCTACCTATATTGGTATATGTGTATTGATTGCGGTGCTTGTTTTTTTTACGGCTCATTTGGTGGAATATCGTTATCGCTTGTTGCTATGGCTAGATGCTGTAGGCATGTCGGCGTACTGCGTGATGGGCACCATAATCGGTTTAGAGTTTGGTGTATCCCCTTATGCCGCAATCGTCATGGGTATTTCCACGGCTACATTCGGCGGTATTTTTCGTGATGTCATTTCGGGTGAAAAGTCCGTACTGCTCAGTGATGAGATCTATATCACCGCGGCCTTATTGGGGGCCGTTAGTTTTACTGCGCTGGTATCGATACATATACCTGAAAGCGTGGCTGCCATAATTGCGGTTGTTCTCGCGTTCAGTTTGAGAGCAGCAGCTTTACTATTTGGTTGGACAACACCACGTTACAAACCACGTAAGGGCAGGGAAATCGAATGATTCGTTGGCAGTGGATTAGCGAATACAGCAAGGATAATTAACCTTTATGTGTAAGTGCTCTTACCCGTCGCGGCTAACGCCTATAAACATGTCATCGCGATTTATTTGACGGATCCCCCCCCTGCACCCATCGTTTGGGTTAATAAAAGACAGTAGAAATTCATCGCTTTTTTATCCAGATTAGTTTACAACTAGGGTACTAACATTCCTAATTGAATGTTAGTACTGCATAGTCCCAATATACATTGCCCCAATCATTGCCCCAATCATTGCCCCAAAGAATGATGAACAAATTAAAGGATCCACTCATCGAATAAAACTACTAAAAAGGAGATTACATGACTGTATTTTCGCGCTTGATACCCGTACTGCTTCTGTTATTGGTGTCGACTACTACCCACGCCGGTATTGACGAAACTGTCGATGCATTTTTCAACGATTACCTGGGCTGGTTTGCTAGCCTTATATTCACTTCTGTCCCTGTTGGCGGCGCCGATTTCCCGCTTATCGCTGGTTGGCTGCTCGTTGCAGCACTCGTGTTCACACTTTATTTCGGTGTTGTTCAATTCCGCAAAATAGGGTTAGCCTTAGACATCGTTCGCGGCAAATATACTGATCCAAATACTAAAGAAGATGGCGAGATAAGTCATTTCCAAGCACTGACCACGGCACTTTCAGGTACCGTTGGTTTGGGCAACATCGCAGGTGTTGGTGCCGCATTGGCCATTGGCGGGCCAGGCGCGACCTTCTGGATGATACTAGTGGGTCTGCTCGGTATGGCATCCAAGTTTGTTGAGTGTACGCTGGGCGTAAAGTATCGAACCATCCTACCTTCAGGTGCGGTTTCTGGTGGCCCGATGTATTACTTGAGTCGTGGATTGTCTGAGCGTGGTTTCGGTGGCCTGGGTAAGTTTCTCGCTGTCATGTTTGCCATCATGACAATCCTGGGTGCATTGGGCGGTGGCAACATGTTCCAAGGCAATCAAGCTAATGCAATGTTGGTTAGTACCTTTGGTTTGCCCGATGGTTATGGCTGGGTTGTTGGCGTCATACTCGCAGCTTTCGTATTCTCAGTAATTGTCGGAGGTATGCCATCAATAGCTAGCGTTACTTCCAGATTGGTCCCGATCATGGCGGCGATGTACATAGCCATGTCTCTAGTTGTGATCTTCGGCAACTTGGGTCAGGTAGGCCCTGCATTTGCGGCTATATGGGATGGTGCTTTTTCTGCAGAAGGGGTAACCGGTGGTTTTATCGGTGCGCTTATCCAGGGTTTAAAACGAGCAACCTTCTCGAACGAAGCGGGCGTGGGTTCTGCTGCGATTGCTCACTCGGCGGTTAAAACTAATGAGCCTGTAACCGAAGGCTTGGTTGCGTTGTTAGAGCCGTTTATTGATACCGTTATCATTTGTACAATGACTGCATTAGTCATTACCATTTCAGGTATGAATGCTAGTCCGTATACGGGTGAAGGGCTAACCGGTGTTAACTTAACCGCTGCAGCATTCCAAGAAACGGCAGATTGGTTCAAGTATCCGTTAGCTATAGCGGTGGTGATGTTCGCCATTTCAACAATGATCTCGTGGTCTTACTATGGTTTAAAAGCTTGGACGTACTTGTTTGGCGAAGGTCGTGTTAATGAAATCATCTACAAGATAATGTTCTGCGTATTTGTGGTGATCGGTTCATCCATTAGCTTTGGTGCGGTTATCGACTTCTCCGACGCTGCTATTTTTGCAATGAGTATCTTCAACATTATTGGCTTGTACTTCTTGATGCCTGTGGTGAAAAGGGAGTTGGCATCATTTGTTGCTCGGATTAAGTCTGGTGAGATTAAGAAGTTCGCGTAATTGATAGATGTCGCCAATAGTAGGTGCATTATCAATGAGTATGATCAAGGCCGATGCCGAGTAGCGTCGGCCTTGATTAATTAATGGAATCTATAAAGCCCTCCCCACTGGATAATTACTGCCCATTAGATCCTTGTCGATCATGTCCAATAATGCGCTACCCTATTGATGATATCCGTAGCTTCCATCGGTCCGTTATACAAGACATATTATGAACATGCCATCTCGGTTAGAGCCGTGATCATATAGGTCAGAAAAGAGTCTTGTCATCGCAAGTACTTCCTCACACGTCATTAGTCAGTAATGACACCATGGATCGTTCTGCGAGATTATAAATTCCTTACGCCTAACCTATTTAAAACCTAACAATTCGATATGAAAGTTAGTAAAGGCACACCATGGCCTTTACATACATTTCGGTTGATGCAAATATCGACTTCAGGAGTAGGAGGAAAAGCTTATGCGAAATTTCCAGCACCTGATGTTATTGGCGATGGTAGCGACTCTCGTTTCCGGATGTGGCGGTAGCAGCTCTAATCCCGCACCATCCTCTGGTAGTGACACCAGCGCAATAGCTGGATTTTGGGATGTGAGCGAGGAGAATGATAGCGGTGAGCAAGATATTTACTATGCTCTGATCAGCGCCAATGGCATGGTCACAGAGTACGACTACGATCAGGATGCAGCCGGTAGTGGTCGCAATTGTTATGTCATTTCCACCAGTACCCTTACCGCAATATCAAATAATCAGTACCAACAAAGTGATGAGATCGAAGGCGGGTTCGATACTTTCACAGCGACCCGTCAAGGAACCGTACTTACTGTTTCTTTTGTCGATGAGGATGATGACAATCAAAACGGGAGCACCACCGACCTTATCACCGAAACCTATAACGAGCTGACAAGCATAGATCCGGCTACGTTAGAAGATTGCAATACTGCTTCAAGCCCAACAGATATTCCAGTATTAAGCAGCGGCGGGTTGGTTGTCGGTGGTTTCGATGAGTCGCGAGGAGGAACCAACGCCATTGATGTTGGCGCCTTCAAACCCAGCTTGGAAACTCACATCACCGACGTCACTATTCTGACCACAGCAACACTCACCGACGCCTTTCTAGATCAGGTTGATGTATTTATCGTCGACGTTGTATCGAATTCTGGAACAGCAATCTCTCGGCTCAATTTAGCTGAAACTGCAGCCTTGGAGTCTTTTGTCAACGGCGGTGGTGGCTTACTAGTTGCCTCCGACAATCCCTCGTTTCAGTCAGCCAGTAATAGTTTTTTAACACCATTTGGATTAACCGCTGGCGGTATCGCGACGGGTGGCTTGCATACCGCTTCAGTGATTGACCGAAGCATCTTTAGCGACGTAACCGATGGCCCTTATGGGCAAGTGGTCAGTGTAAGCGCCAACAACACCGGTGGTTTCAGTGTGCTGGGAGAGTTTTCTGTGCTCGCTAACTGGAGTTCCGGCCCGCTTAGCGACAGCCCTGCAATTGTTGCTCGTTCCAATATTGGAGCCGGAGCTGGGCGCATTGTTTCTGTTGCTGATCATCAGACGGTTATCGCAGGCCTTGAGGACAGTGAAATCCTTTTCTTGAATTCAATCTATTTTCTGTCAAAGGCGTTCTCTCCCAGCAGGAATAGTAGCGAGGTGACAACAGTCGATATGTTCAGCGTAACCAGCTCAACGTCGAGCTCGAACCCAAGCACCTTTGTCGGCGTGGATGTTGCGAATGGCCAACAAACCCTCATCGGCACCACGGGCGGCGTTAGCATTGGTAATGCTATGGACTGGAACCCAATAACCCGTAAATTTTACAGCACCGATAGTTTCAACTTTCCTGGGATCATCCACGAGATAGATTCCGTTACAGGCACGTCAAGCCAGGTTGCCTGGGTGCGCGACTCTGCGGGCACGCCATTGGAGATTGGTGCAATAGCGTTCTCATCCGACGGCACGCTCTACGCTGCTGAGGGCAGAAACGTTGGAACCGGGCTACGTATTGGCATAGTCGATCTTGACAACGAAACCTTCTCCGAAATAATGCCAGTGCCCAGCGGTAATTTCGTGCCCGGTATTGATATAGGAGACGATGGTACGCTGCACGCGGTGTACAGCCTCTTTCAAACCGGTACCACCACGACAAACAGCGTAGTAAGAATTAATTTACAAACCATGCAAATCCTTAGTGACGTTGCGCTAAGCACTGATTTTGCTGTAGGCGATATTGATCTTGCAGCAGATGGTTTTCTCTATCATTCCAACTTTAGCTTTACCCTGATTCGGGTTGACCCCATTACAGGCGATCAAACAAACGTGGGTTTTGGTGAAGTCGGCGCATTCGCTGGGCTCGCGTCCGTGCAGTAGTCGTTATTCGGTAAAGCGCTAACGCACCGAATAGGTGATAAATCATATTTACGATGGATCTCGCCTGAACGTCTCCTTCTGCTACAACCCGATTTCTACTTAGTGTATATATTGGGCCAGAACGATGAAGAATAAATATGGAGTGAAGGTTGCAAATTTTCCAGCACTACGTTACAACATTATATTCGACACTCGTGATAGTGAAGGCGCTTGAAACATAAAGTCATTACAAAAGCCCTACATGTTCGCCTCGTGTCAGCTATTCAGTAAAGAGATAACGATGAAGAATGAAGCCCAGAGGCACCGTTCCACAGTCAGCACCGCAAGATTAATATCTAGCATTATTCTCATTATTTCATTTCTACTACTAATGGTCGGAGTGATTACTCTAGTCGCCTCGATCTCGCCAGAGAACACAGCAGCTGCAACCGATATAATGCCTTATTATATCCAGCCTTGGTTTGACGTAAACGCAGGTCGAGGACTCAAATTATTAGGCTTATTTGTATTATTCGCTTGGATGGGATATGTACTACGTATCCTAACTTGTCTACTGGAATCGCAAATCCCTGACGAACCTGCCCGCAGCCAATAAACAAAGCGATAACGAGTCAACAGCTTAACCGAACCAGGCATCACTCCACACTAGCTGCAAGCCCACGTGTCCCGTGCTGTATCGACGCCTAGGCATAAACCAAGCCGTCTGCTGGACTCCGCTCACCCGTTTTGCTGCTATGGTGCCAAAACGCGCATCAATTTATTAGGCCGTCCAGACACGCTTGCAAGGCGTGCTGCCGGAGTGTTCGAATAGCAGTAACCAGCCAAACAATCACTCACCTTCCCAACTGATACTCAACTGATACCAAACTGATCCCAAGTTGATGTCGAGTGTTTAACCCAAAAAAGAGAATATAGTCCCTGCAATCCATTGGATTGCATTCGATGAGTTTACACAGGCAACAACCTGAGCAGGCGTAGGCGTGTTTTTGACATGGAAGTCATCTCAACGTTCCAGCTTTTCCGCCCGAACTCTCTTTGGCGATTACAATTCACAAGGAATATTAAGATGAAACACCTTAATACAGCGACACAGAAGCTTCTCCGAGACGAAAAGGGATTTATAACAGCCGAGTACATAATTATGGGAGCACTGGTTGTTATGGTAACAGTGATTATTTTTACAGGTATGCAAACTGCCGTTGCTGAAAACATAGATTATCTTTCTGGAGCTTTAGGTAGCATCGGCAGTTGATCTGCAACAGTAGATTGTTGAAACTCTTTTGTAGACTACTGATGAGCACTGTTTTCTTCTACTCTTAAGCGGACGTCGCACAGCGGTGTCCGCTTTCTACTGCTTACCTCGTACTGCAACGTTTATCCAATGACCAGTGAAGAAAAAGGAAAATCAAAACAAGGTCAGCTTAAGCGAAGTTCATTGCACTTCGTTGCTAACCATCAAGTCGACCACACGCTCCGCCTGCTCGAAGCATTCCTCATGCAGACCAGCGCCATTAGTCCAGCACCCGGCAAAAAACACACGTCTATCTGGCATGCCCTGATGTTTTGGTAGCTCTGCCTGTATCTCGAGCAGTTTGGTGGTCATCACTGCGTGGCGAAAAGTTGCGCAGGCCAATCCGGCCTTCGCATCGTTAGCATTCAGTTTGTGCCCATAACCCGCTTGCTGTTTCAGTGCATTTTTTTTGTCTTCAGGGGTACGCTTCAGAATATATTCGTCCGGGATTTTCTCTTCTGGGTTGAGCGAGACAAAATAGATAGGCATCCCATACTGATTATAGTCTTCGTGTCGACGGTCGTTTCGATGCCGGTTTTGAACGTACGTCATCTGATAGGGTATCGTCTCAAGACGTTTTGGATCTGGTGTTCGAATCATGACATTGTAGGTACGCCACATGCCTGGATCGGGCGGCAACAATCGATTCCAAGTATGGGCATAGGCGTGGCTGGTGGAAAAATCAACGGCCTTGAGGTATTCCTTCATCTCTTCTGATAATAGAGATGAGCCCTCAAAAGACTTCAATTGATCGTCAGCATGGCCAGCCATAACAACCTGGTCAACAACAATATTTTTGGGATTTTTGCCTGAAGCGTATTCTCCACCCGATACATCTTCCACCCTAACGCCGTTTTCACCGTCGTCATGAACAACGGCCTCAAAATGACGATAAATCTTGACCTTGTTTTTTTGCAGCCACGAAGCCAGTGCCTCAATCCAGTGCTGCGATCCGTGTGTAAAATACCGCCGATCTATTCCCAAGTCGAGCTGCGTTTTTACGTCTGTACCTGTCGCCCCTTCCTGCAGCATGTAATAACTCATAACCCCACGCATTGGCATTACTGCCGGGCCGCGTTCGTCTGCAAAGTACATAGCAGAAATACGGGGATAGAGAAACGTGCGCACCAGAGTCTCCAAGTTCTTACGGGATATTGTGGTTAACCTTTCCTTCTTAAAAAAATCGACATATTCAGCGACGGTGTAATTCCACCAGTCAGGCAGGGGTTCGAGTTTGTGCGGGTCACGATAAAAATCTTTAGCAGCCAACTCCATAAACTTATGCTCGTCCAGAGCCAATTGCTCATCTACAAGCGGCAGTGAACGGCTCGTATCAACAACGGCTCTTCGATCATCTATGCGCGCGCCATTATAGGGTTGGGCCTGCCCGGTCAGATAACCGTCTTTAGTCCAGACTTCGCTAAAATCCCTGCTAAAGAATGCGGCAGTATCTTCAAGCGGTTTTAAATTCTCATCAATGGAGTAATTGATGTCGAGCATTGCCTGCTTGAGCTTTCTATAGGTTTGTAAATTTACATCATTGACACCAAGGTCTGCGAAACGCACAAAATCCTTTATATCCCCGGAACCGCGGTAATCGGTACCCAGCATAACTTCTGCAGTAGCAGCATTTCCACCAAGCGTTGGCGATTTTTCGACAACGGTTACCTCACCCTTGAACCCACGTTTGACGAGAGTGTAGGCAACGGAAAGACCGGATATACCGCCACCAATGATGGCCACAGATTTCGGTTTCTGATCTTTGGGAGCATCAGTTGCACCCAGTACTCTGGTTGCAAGTGCGGCTCCACCGCCGATGATCCCAAGTGCTTTGCGTCTAGAAACAGCCATTTGGTTTTACCTCAATAAAACGGAGATAGAAAAAGGTCACTACTGAAACCGGATTCGACTCGGCCAGATGCGAGTTTCTTTCTCCGTACAAAAACAATACCAGGGAGTGACAAAGGCAAAAAAGATTGATAGACAAAACAGTGTTTATCCATTGCTTAGTGCGATTTGCCATAGCATTCACACATGGGGTGCGTGCAAAAATGCTTTTTGGTATTTGTCGCAATGATGATTGAAGCACATCAAGATGGTCGAGTAGTTCTCTGCAAAGATCAGTTGAAATCACTGCGACGTCGCGTGGGCGCCAGTCAGGAAAAGGTCGCGTTTTTATGTGCAGAACAAGGCCTATGTGTATCGATTGCCTCTTTAAAACGCGCCGAAACTAGCAAAAACGTACTGTATCGCACGGCTCGTGACTTAGCTCGATTTTACGAAGTCACAGTAGAGCAGCTTTGCGGCGCAGGCAACCACTCCGACAGTTCAGTCGTACCACCCTCTGCGCAATCAAATACCCACCCCGCACACACAATGGCAGTACAGCGCAACTTTGTTTTATTCTGTTGCGAGCAGGCTGAGGTTAATTTTTCACTGGCCAAAGAAGGTGCAGGGTTTGAGTCAATTCTTAGCCATATTGCACCTCAATATAATGCCGAACCTATACCCTCTGACAATCAGAGTGTGTACTACTCCTTTGGTGCAAGTCACACGCATGCCAATGAGGCACAACGTGCCATTGGTTTTGCGAATCGCTGTTTACAAATATTTTTCTCTCTTTGGGGCACCTCCGAAGTCGTTAGATTGGGGCTTTGTGTAGGGAGACTAACGTCGCCAGAAAATGAGTTGGCGATCGATACAAATCATATCAATTCCAATATAGACCCGTTGATGTTGGCCGCTACACCGGGAAAGGTCACGATCAGTGAAGAACTACTGTTTGCTGCTGGTGATAACCCTATTCCGCTTAAAGGTGAAGCGACCGACAGTACCTTCTGGGTGCTAAGCGATAACGATCGGTCAGAGAGTCGTGAATATTCTCCAATCATTGGTCGCAGGGTTGAAATTACATTATTTAAAGCGGTCCTCGAGTCCGCTAAAGAATATGAATCGTTGCAGCTGGTCCACTTATTAGGTAATGCTGGAATTGGTAAAAGTCGCCTTGCGGAGGAATTCGTTCGAGTAGCATCGCTGGACGGATTTTCCTGCCACACAACCAATATGATGGATTTTCAAGTTGAGCAAAAAAAGCTAACGGTTCCCAAATTGTTAAGTTCACTGCTAGGCATTAGCGACTCAGAATCGAACCTATCACTGGATGAAATCAACTCTCGTAATGAGCTTTTGATTCTCCAGGAAACAACGCACTTACCATTGTTGTATTCACTATTAAACTGGAAGATAAGTAAACGGTGGGAATCGTTGTTTGCGGCAATGTCCCCGGAGAAAATTTTTGAGTACCAATGCCATCTGATTTCGCGAATTATAGAAATGAAAGCAATGGTTTCTCCCATCTTGATCGTTGTAGAAGATTATCATTGGTCTCAAAATACGGAGAGAGCTTACATTGAATCGATGATGAGCAACCTTGTTAGCGATTCAGTAGTTCTGCTTATCACAACCCGTCCCGGGGATGCCAGCGAATCAGTGGTGCTGTCAAGCGAGGCAAGCGGTGCTTCCGTTACCAATATCAGTTTAGGCCCGCTCTCCAGAATTGACGCTCAAAATTTTGCTGAGCATATTTCTGGTATCGACGAAGGTTACCGTGACAAATGTATCGCTAAAGCTCAGGGCAATCCGCTGTTTCTGGAACAACTACTGAGGGAGCGGCGTGGCAGCGTACGTGATGGACTGCCGTATTCTTTGCAGAGCCTGATTGTTTCACGCATCGATGATATGCCACTGGAGGATCAGCTAGCAGTACGAACAGCGTCTGTCATTGGGCATCGTTTTACATTGGGAATACTGCGCAGACTGCTGGATCAACCTGACTACGATCCTGCACTTCTCGTTTCCAGCAACATAATTAACGGAGACAATGATAATTATTCATTCAATCACGCCTTGATTGTTGAAGGGATATACCAATCTATTTCCGAGGAGGATCAGCGTAAGCTGCATTATCAATGCGCCCAATGTTATACCGACGATATTGTTATGCAATGCCAGCACCTGTTAAAGGCGCAACATCCCAAAGTAATCGACAAACTTATTCCAGCCATTCGATTTCTAATCAGGGGTTATAACTTTGAGCGCGCGAAAGACTTTGTAGAAATTGCACTGAATTTCCCTGACAATCAGGCTGCACAACTGGTGCTATATGAGTTACGGGCCGATGTGAACAGCCGCACCGGCAACATAGCAGAGGCGCTCTCCTCCTATGAAATGATGTATCAACAGGCAATCACGGCAGAGGAAAAAGCGAATGCACTAATTGGAAAAGCCAATTGTCTGAATACGCTTGATCAGTTTGAGCGGGCAATGGAGACGCTTATAGAGGCTGAAGATATAGCGAGTAAATCGAAGCTTTTGCACCAATTGTCCAGCGTTCACTACCTTAGAGGAAATTTTTTGTTCCCAAAAGGACAGTCACAGGATTGTATAGAAGCGCAGGAAAAAGCCTTATATTTTGCCCGGAAAGCATCTGCGCCTGAACTCGAAGCTCGCTCTCTAGGAGGTCTGGGGGACGCCGCCTATATGAGTGGAAAAATGGTAACCGCTTATGAGTACTTTAAACAGTGCCTGGCCCTGTGTGATAAACATGACTTAAAAGCAGTGTCTGCAGCGAACATGTTCATGATGGGCACAGTACGAATTTATCTTAACGAAAATGAGCAAGCACTTACCGATGTCGAACGATCAATATCTACAGCGCAGCTTGTCGGCCATAAGCGCGCGGAAATTGTATCCCGTTTAACTGCATCCTGGATTCTTGCAGATTCATTGCGAGTAGTTGAAGCTGAATCTCATATCGATCTCGCGATGGAGATCGCTATTGATATTGGCGCTCAAAGATTTGTTCCCTTTTTACGAGAATGCAGAAGCCGTTGTTTGTGGCTGTCCGGAAACAAAGATGAGGCTGCCGTGTCAATAAAAAAAGCCCTTGTCGAGGTCGAGGAATTAAACGCTCAGGCTTTTATCGGCCCCTGGGTTCTGGGAACCTGCGCTCTGCTGTCAAATTCAGCAGAGGAGGCACAAGAGTACCTAGCTCGTGCGGATGTAATAATAGAAGGCGGTTGCGTGGGCCATAATTACTATCGCTTTTATATGGAGGCACTCGAAACTTCCGTTATTCATAGGGACTATAAACGCGCAAATCATTACCTGGAAATTTTTCGTGACTTTGCTAAAAACGAGCCTTGCCCATGGTCTGATTTTTACCTAAAACGAGGTGAACTATTATTGGCTAGCGATGATTTAGAGAGTAAGAATAACGACATTTTAAGCCTAATTGATACCGCAAAATCTATCCAGTTGCTTTCTGCCATACCATTACTGGAAAGCGCCCTGAATGACTGAACGACCTACCACATATTTACATCTGCAAGTTCTTCCGCCATCAAACACCGCTTGCAGCCGCTTTATCAGCCAGATAATAACATTCCATCTAATTCAACTTTGCATATACACGTATGGTAGAACCATTCGTAAAGCGACTGGTAATCTAGGAGAGGTTAATGCCAGAAAGTAAAAGAATAGCTCTTCTTATCGACTGCGATAATGTAAGTCATCATTCCATAGAAGGAGTGCTGGAGGAGCTGGCCAAATACGGGGTGGTTAATGTTCGACATGCCCATGGAGATTGGAAAAATCCATCCTTGGCTGGCTGGACCAGCAGGTTGCACCCTCATGCGATAAGGCCAATGCAACAATTTGCCTATACAAAAGGTAAAAATGCTACCGACTCAGCAATGATCATCGATGCAATGGATCTCCTTTATAGCAAAAATATTGATGCCTTTGCACTTATGACGAGCGACTCTGATTTCACACCTCTCGTACTTAGAATTCACGAAAGCGGAATGCCGGTTTACGGATTTGGCGCAATGAAGACGCCTAAACCATTCGTAGATGCATGCTCCCCTTTTATCTATACAGAAAACCTTGTCCTTGAAGAAGACGATAAATCAAAAACTGACTCAAAGCCTGAGAAGCAAGGTCGAAACAAATTAAGAGGCGACACAGCGCTTATAAAGCTACTTAGAACCGCGGTCGAGCAAACTTCAGATGATGACAATTGGGCTCAATTAGGTAGTGTTGGCAGCTATATTTCTAACAACAGCTCATTTTCAACCATCAACTACGGTTACAAAAAGCTTGGCGACCTAATAAAAGCAACCGAACTATTTGAAGTCGAAATGCGAAATAGCGGCACATCGATGTGTATCAAAGATACCCGCAAGTAAATTCAAACAGAGCGTGGGAAATCGGATTTAATTTTTGCGACACATAAAATTAGCTTGATGCTAAGACAGCTGGAATTTTAGGCAAAAGACTGAAGGTCTACACCCGATCGAGGATCAAAGAAGTGAATATTTAGGTAAGCAATGGGGGCGTCTATACACGTAAGCATAACCCGCCTACAACTAAGAAGAACCTGCCAACACGCCACTAAACATGGCAGCAACAAAGCACGCTAATACATCACTCTACCAAGCAATCGCACCACACACACATTAACTACCACACACTTATCAATAAAACTGAGACATTGTTTTGCGCATAAATAACACCCAGTAACCTTTAACGCAAAAGAATGAGACATCGAATTGCAGCTTTCTTGATTCAATAACCACTCCGCTACTGTCGCAAAGTATTTCTGTGGCTCGGTACCCGATAACGATGTTAACCACAGTAAATGCGAGCAACGCTAGGACGCTAACTACTATACTGGCGCAAATGTCAATACAGTAAGTCTGTGCAGACATAGGCGCTTAGTATTTTACTGGTGCATTAGCTCCAGGAAACAAACGGCACTCAATGCCGATTGGCAAAACCATCGAAAGGTGGTGACGCAAAGCTTCCGGTCTAAGGGACAACTGTCCTACGATAGCGGGGCCGCCAGATACACACTCGTGTATCTGTACTTACAATACGCAGTCACGCGTATTGTCGGCTGGCGGCCGCTCGTCTATCGGAAGCTGTTAAATACGGACTCCTATAAGCCTACTCATAGGCTTGACGGCGGTGCAAAACGCCAGCAGCTTACCTAAACAGTTTGCAGTTGAACGCAAAGCACCCAAGGAAATAGCAAAACTGTCTTAAGATGGTGGCGCTATAGCTTCCCGGTTTTGTGGATTTCGATCCTAAGATCTCAGAGCGCCCACGTGCTAGCGTACCGAAATGGTTTCTAACTCTGTGCAGGCCTCCCTATCTGAATCGTTATCCTCCGGTTAGCAAATTGATGCTGTTGGCAAAACCATCGAAAGATGGTGACGCAAAGCTTCCGGTCTAACGGATTTCGATCCTATGATAGCGGGGCCGCCGAAATTAATGTAGCGAGAGCTATATTAGTGGG
>CALJAA010000071.1 GCA_938028465.1 uncultured Granulosicoccaceae bacterium
AAGAAATTATCTAGGCAACGCTGCCATCATCAGGGGAATCCCCGCCATCTGGCGTTTCCGCCGGCAGCGCCATGACCTGATTTCGGCCAGATTGGCGAGCCATCGACAATGCTTGACGTGCTCGATCCAGCAGAGATTGAGGATCATCGGCGGCATCCAGCTCGGTCACACCAGCACTTGCCGTCAACATAAACTGTACATTATCGTAGCTCACACAACGATCCACTTGCTTTCGCAAGCGATCGGTTAGGTTTAGCGCATCGTGAATATCAGTGTGATTTAGAATCACCAAGAATTCATCGTTCTCTGTACGAAAAATGATATCGCTTTGGCGCAAACATTCGCTTAACGCTTCAGCCACTGACTGCCAAGCCTGTCGGCCCACTTCAGTACCGTGATGCTCACTGATCGACTCGAGGTAATCAACAGTTAACAACATCAACGATAATGGTTGTTCGCCGCGCCGAGCAAAACGAATTTCGCGTGGCAATTGTTGATCAATGGCGCGCTGATTATGTACGCCGGTTGCCTTATCGGTCATTGAAACCAGTAGGGCTGAATAATGTTCTAGCGAATTATCCAAAGGGTAAACCAAGCTCTCAATCAAGCGTTCTGATTCACGTTGCTCCCGAGCGGTAAACGCCTTGCTACGCAATAGAGTGACTTGACCAAGATCTTTATCACCAAGTTTTAATTCAAAGCACTGTCGGTGCTGACGCATCTCGCCAAGCAGAATATCCATACCGCGATCTGCTGCTTGATATTGCAAACCATCAAAGCGGACAAAGCCCTGCCCTTCTGCTAGAAAACTTTCAAGCAGTAGTTGCAAATCGAGCTTGCGATGAAGCAGCGCATGGAATTCGAGCTGACGTAACTGAACATCTAACCGCTGTTCATTCACAGCAGATAGTGACGTTACGACCGAATCATCAATACTGACAATAGGTGGCATGGGTTGAGCCGAGGAGCGATTGTTGATTGAACAAGTGCAATCCTTGTTCCAAGAGCGATAAACGCCCGTAAGAAGGCGCTTTGGAGCCGGTAATGGCACCGAATATGGCGGTTTTGGCTGGGTTAACTAGCAACGCCAACCGAATTGAGATACAGCACCACACCGAGTGCTGTCAAAGTAATGCCTAGCAAAGACCAAGGCAACAAGCCCTGTGGCGCCGGCTGGTCGATCCACTCGCTGCGGATCTGTTCAGGCATGCTGACACTGACAGCTTCGCTACGGCGTTCTACTTCACTTTGGTTATCGTATTGGCGCTGGTCTTGACGTTGACGAGCATGTAAGAACTGTTGCCAACCGTATTCGTTATCTAGGTCTAGCAATTCTTCAGGGATCAGCTCTGGCACCTGTGTAACAGGCTCCCAAAGCTCACCATCACGGCTCACTCTATCGGTATTACGAACACGCCCGAGCAGTAAGTATCGGCCAACTTCGGTCGTCGAATAAGGGCCCTGAACGCGAGCACCTTTTTGAACGTACCATTGTTGTTCGTCAGTCACCATTTGCTTAGCGTTGAGTCCATTCAGCTAATCGGGCTTTTAAACGAATCAGTGCTTGGCCGTGTATCTGACAAACTCGAGATTCACTAACACCTAAAATTTCACCGATCTCTCGTAGGTTCAGATCTTCGTCGTAGTACAACGACATGACTAGGCTTTCTCGTTCGGGTAAGTTCTGAATTGATTCTGCTAACGCAGCTTTGAACGATTGATATTCAACCTGTTCACCCGGCGTTGATTCTTCGCTTTGCGGCAATGCAATCGTTTCACCTGTGTGTTCATCGGGCTGATCAAAACTAAAAATGTGTGCTGCAGAGCTCTCCGTTAGTATCGTGTGATACGCACGTAAATCAACACCCAACTTTTCGGCAACTTCTTGCCCTTTAGCATCACGCCCTGTTGTTTGTTCTAGCTCGCGAAGCATTTCTGCAGCCTCTCGCGACTTACGATGCACTGAACGCGGCGTCCAGTCCGATCGTCGAATTTCGTCGAGCATGGCACCACGTACCCTGATACCTGCGTAGGTTTCAAAGCTTGCACCCTGCGAGGGGTCGTAGTGGCTCGCGGCCTCTAATAAACCAATCATGCCAGCCTGGATTAGATCCTCG
The DNA here is from genome assembly GCA_938028465.1 of uncultured Granulosicoccaceae bacterium. GTDB lineage: Bacteria > Pseudomonadota > Gammaproteobacteria > Granulosicoccales > Granulosicoccaceae > Granulosicoccus. Next base: position 2,118 of record CALJAA010000071.1, read on the forward strand.
GCTTGCACACTCGGTGGCAGGCGATTCATCAAGTGAAACGCAATACGCTTCACTAGATTGGCGTTAGCGGCAACCAGACCATCTGGGTCTACCGTTTCCACCTCGTTATACATTGCATGAGCATTCATTTATTTACTGGTCTCACCCTGGCGCGCAGGCAGCTTGTATCAGCCGCTCTACAAAAAATTCCACATGGCCACCCGGTGCAGTTGGTCTTGGCCAGCGATTAACTCGCGTGGCCAGCTTCTTAAAAGCCAGAGCCGACTGTGAACGGGGGTACGCGTCTACAACTACCCGCTGTTCCCCTATTGATTTTTGCAACTGAGGATCGAAGGGGATCGAGCCACAGAAGTCGAGCAATACATCCATACCTAAATAACGATCTGTGTATCGAGTTAGCTTCGAATACAGATCTAAACCGTGACGAGAAGACTCCGTCTTGTTTGCCACAACGCGAAATCGACGTATCTGACAGGTTTCGTGCATGACACGAATGGTCGAATACGCGTCTTGCAACGCAGTTGGCTCATCACAAACAACCAACACGACTTCACGAGATGCTCGTGAGTAATTCAACGCACCCTCGGTCAAGCCGCTTTCTATATCTATGATCATTGTGTCGGCAGCGATACCCAGTTCACTGAAGAGCCCAATGATGCCCACGTGTTCAATTTGTGACAGACGTGCCAAATTCATGGCACCATTTCCACTGGGCAACACGTTTAGCCCGTTTCCAACATCAACAATTGCATCACCAAGGGCTAAGTCATCACTCAACACATGAGACAAATTGTGTTTTGGCGCAAGGTTCAGCAAGCAATCGATGTTGCCGTGCGAGAAGTCCGCATCAAACAACAACACTTTCCGACCGATTTCACTCAACGATCGAGCCAAGTTAACTGCCACACACGACTTACCCACACCGCCCTTGCCACCGGCAATTGCAATCGTTTGGACAGGCGCTAAAACAGTCTTAGCAGCTACTGCTGCGTGACTACTCATGGCCGTCGTGCTTCGGTGACAATGTCAGCCAACGTGTACATCAACCTATTAACCTCGTGTTAAAGCGGCTAACAAGCCAAGGCTACATCCGCTAATTCGTATCGGAGATTTTGCAAGTCTCGAACCACAAGGCAGTGAAACAGGGGGCTGTAGAGGTAAAGGGGGTTTCAGATGTTATAAAGTGGGATATGAACCTCAGTTTCACCAACGATTGAACGGTGTAAGAGGCATAAAAGCGTTGTTGGCATGCACGTACGCGTTGTCACGACGTTGTTATTAGTTAACAAAGTGAGACGCGCACCGCAAATGAAACGTGGTTACAGAGCCGGTGGTGGCAGTTTTTTGGAACGCGGAGGTGTGTGTTGTCATCCCCGCGAAGGCGGGGATGACATTTAATACGAGGATGCAAAAAACCTAAGACACTTCCTCAGGCCGTTGAATATTGTACTTACGCATCTTCTCAACTAACGTAGTACGACGGATCTTCAAACGATTGGCAGCGTGCGCCACAACACCAGAACATTCATCCAGCGCCTGTTCGATCAAACTAATTTCAATTTCTGTAAGGTGCTGCTTTAAATCAATACCGTCGCGGGGTAGCCGTGGCTTGTTATTAAGAGGTGCCTGCGGCATACCCTTAATCATGCCCATAGCCGACGCGTCTTCCTCTTCACCCGCTTCAGACAAGCTGTGAGGCGACATATTCGGCGATAGATCGTTTACGTCTACCACACCATAAGGGTGCAAAATGGTTAGTCGTTCCATCATATTGGCAAGTTCACGCACATTGCCAGGCCAATCGTAGTTGCACAAGGCCATCATGGCAGCAGGCGTTAGGCGCACCGAGGACTTTTTCTCATGCTCTAAGCGGGTTATCAGCTCATTAACCAATAGTGGTAAATCTTCTGACCGGCTGTTTAGTGGCGGCATCTCAACCGGGAATACATTGAGTCTGTAATATAGATCCTCACGAAATCGCCCTTCTTCTATAAGCTGCTCAAGGTTGCGATGAGTCGCTGCCACAATTCGCACGTCACTCTTAATACTCTTGTTACTACCAACTCGCTCAAATGAACGCTCTTGAATAACTCGCAGGAGCTTCACTTGCATGGTAAGAGGCATGTCACCGATCTCATCAAGAAAGATCGTTCCACCTTCGGCAAGTTCAAAACGACCTTGGCGGGCACCAATGGCGCCAGTAAACGAGCCCTTCTCGTGGCCAAATAGCTCACTCTCCAATAGCTCGCTAGGGATAGCACCACAATTGATTGGCACAAAAGGTTTATTACGGCGATTAGAGTAATAGTGGATATTACGAGCAACAACCTCTTTACCGGTACCTGATTCGCCCAAGATCAACACAGTGGCCTCTGTAGGCGCAACCTGATCAACCATTTTTCTAACGCGAACGATCGCGCGACTGTTGCCAACAAGGCTACGAAACAGCTCTGGGTTTTGGGTGCCTTCTTTTGGCGGGACCGTATTAGCCGATCCTCGAACCTCAGCTCGATGTAAAAGATCTGACAGGGTGCCGTAGCGGATATCGTTCTTGAGACACCCGATAAATGTGCTCTCGATTTCACTCTGGCTTAGATCGGCGGGTTGATCGCCCAACATCAGGATAAAAGGCGGGCATTCCTCATGCTTGGCCTTCAGCTTTTCAGCCCAATCTACTATCCCGTGGAAGTTGGCAACGAGGATCGCCTGAAACTCGGACACATCGCCAAGCGTATCCAGCAAATCAGGGGAACTATGCAGCTTCGCCTCATAATCGATGAATTCCAACTGATGTGACAACCGCTGTGCATTGTCAGCGCGGGGCTCGACAATCAATATTTTGCTAGCTTCTTTCTTTGCGCTCATAGTGGCTCTCTCGCGACTTTAGTCGTTCCGTAATTGAATTGCTCTCAACAAGCATAGAAGAGGATCACAAAAGGACAAAGATTTGACGACACTATTTATGTTTGGCACCTCACATATGGGGCATGACAACCTGAATACATAGCCATTTAGGGCCAAATTGCCGCATGTCTTTGTGAACCATCCGTCTCAATCCAAAAGGCGTGTTACATTTGCTGACAATTACGCCGATCCCCATTCTATCTGGAGCGGGTAAGCTTTTTAAGCCCACCTACTTTGATACACAATATAATAATAAGAAGCATCCACAGCGACCGCTCAACAGCGCCGCTTAAGGATTACGAAGAGGACTACACCATGACTCCGACTGAGAGTAATACAGCAATTGCCCACAATGTGACCGATATCGCTGCTGCACGCGAAGCGCGAAATACCGGCACAGATGCTGGCGACGCTGTCAACGTTCCCAAAAACCGTCGTTTTGACAAAGAGAAGGTTGCTAGATTGAAAGCTGCCATTGCAGATGGTAGCTACAAGATCGACCCATCAAGCATCGCCAACAAGTTTATTGAGCACGAACGTAATTGATTTAATGGCAACGAACCGATAGGCTCGGGTTTTAATCTTTTTAGGAACGCTCATGCGTTACGCTTCTGCGATTATTTCTTGGCCTATCGTTGCCTGGATGTGCTTTATTTTTTTAGGCTCATTACCTTACAAGTTTACAGGACACCCCGACACCCAACATATCTTCGGCACCATTGGCGGCTGGTTAAAAGGGTTTCTAGGCGATACTATTGGTGATTTATTCACTAAGTTTGGCGCTTACGGTGTGGGTAGCTTTGAATTGCTTACGTCAATTGTATTACTACTGCCCTTACTTATCTGGCTAGTCCGCTTGATTAAACAACAAACGATGGGCAACACCCGCCGCAAGTTTCACCGTGTCGGTGGACTAATGGCATCAATGGTTATGATTGGCGCCGTGTTCTTTCACCTGGCGTCTCCACTAGGCGTTGAAGTGTTGCATCAAGGCGAAAGCGATGGCGGCAGCTTATTCAAAGCCGCTGTATCGATAATGATTCTTGGTGTTGTTTTGTTCTTTATCAATCCCAATGCATCAAGTAACGACTCCACTTATAGCTAACACGGCTAATCATCGTCCAAAAAAAACCGGCGGTTTTAACACCGCCGGCCATTGAGTACTAAACCTGAATTAAATCATATCTGACTTAAGCCAAGCAACGTTAAGCCGCTGCGGTTTGTTTTTCCAGCGCGGCAGGCTTTGTCTGCCCATTCACTGGAATCTGCCTAGGCTTCATCGCTTCAGGGATCTCTTTTTGTAGCGAAACGGTGAGTAATCCGTTATTCATATCTGCGTTAACCACTTCTACGTGATCAGCAAGGTTGAACTTACGCTCGAATGCGCGATTGGCAATGCCGCGATGCAAGTACTGACCTTCCTTGCTTTTTTCATCTTTTTTACCGCGAATGGTTAACACGCCCTTTTCAACCTGAACGTCAATTTCATCTTCGCTAAAACCAGCAACGGCTAAAGAGATTGCGTATTGGTTTTCACCGACGAGTTCAATATCGTAAGGCGGATAGCCTGCACCGCGTTGTTCAGCATTAAAGGCAGCATCCAACAGCGATCCAAAACGATCAAAGCCTACGGTATTAGCATAAAGTGGGGTTAAATCAATTTTCATTTGTATTCTCCAATGAGCAATAGTTTATGTGATGGATTCTCTTCGAGACATCCGGCACAGTAACAATATGGAGATACGCAATACGATTTCAAG
>CALJAA010000072.1 GCA_938028465.1 uncultured Granulosicoccaceae bacterium
CCAAAGGACAAAAAATGAGTTGGCGTGTTATTCGCCCACGATAGGCCTAAGCCTCTATCGGGTGAAAACGCATTGGTGGCCATACTTCGCTCCAAGGTGCGCAATTTTTTTGAACCAGAAGAATGCTCAAGACCAAAGGGTTGTTTAATCAAACCAAGCTCTATGTGCTTTTTCTTGGAAAGAGCCATGCGCAACGCAGCGTCATGAACATCGACTGATGAATCCTCTGCATCGACATCAATTGAAAATTCGGCAGACAACGTTTTGCTGATATCACCCTGAAGGCCAAATCTTAACCGCCGTACATTTTCCAGATCATTCGAATCATCTGGATTGTTTTTAGCATAAGCGCCGTCTGTTTTAGCCGTGTCCAGCATCAACAAGGCATCAAACTCAAGATTGTGCTGCGACAACTTAGTATTCGTTGTAGCAGCTTGGCTAGTTGCGATCTGGCTGCCACCTAATACAAGCAGCACAAATAGCATCGGCGATAGCGGTGCCCTAGAGCTCTCGAACGATAGATTTTTCATCGTAGTCTCCAGCATTAGATTTAGCCGTTTTTTTGGATTGAACAGCCAGGGTGACGCGCAGTACTGCAACATCTCGTACAAAGTCGACACTCTTAACTTCCACATCTACAACTGACTCACCCAAGCGTGACTGCAGATCAAGGTGTAGGGCTTCACGATTTTCAGGCCGTATGTTTTTTGTGTTGTCGTAGGTCACCGTTTTTTGTGCTGTTCGTGGCGCGAAACCATGGGTTTCTGATAACCAAACAATGCCGAGCATGATCACATTAATTGCGGCAAGGCTAAACAAACCTATTGGCCCAACAGCTGCCATCAACGACATGACAATCACCAAAAAGAGATAAGTCATATCACGTATGGAAATAGCTTCCGTTCGATAACGCAGCATGGATAAAACCGCAAACAAGCCAAATGCAAACCCCATGGAGATATTAACTTCATGCATTAAACCCGTAACCAGGTATACGCCATGTCCAAACAGAAAATATCCAAACAAGGAATCTCTATCTTTAGAATGAGCAAAATAAAACATTCTCAACAGAATCAAAATAAACCCTGCGTTGATAAGAAATCTTTCTATGAATTCTGCCGGTAAGTTTGATAAAAACATTTTAGTTAAGCTCCATCGCTTGTATGTTTAAGGCCTCAATGGCCGAGCAAGTCTTCTTTCTATAAATTGCGTTGATACGCCGGGCCGTCGGGTGAAAACTATTGCGTTTCAGAGAAGCATCACCAGTGAAATACACACCCATGCAATATTTGCTAAACGATAGTTTTCGTATTTGATGCGATTTAGCCCAGTCAAAAAATATTGAGTCTCGATTACTCGTGCCTTGCTTTACTTCCACGATGCACCAATCACCCAGTGAATACTCCTGCCCTGAGCGCACATCAGTGAAACTAACTGCAGTATCGACGGTGATCCTTTCACCCTTTTGCTCGTTGGCAAAAGCGATTCTCTTATAACGACCAGCCTGTACAACTCTCAGGCATTCAGGATTGCTGACACCACACTCGTGCAAAAACTCTATCGCACTAGCTGATAGCTCAAGCCCAACCCCATCCCAAGTAACTCTGGTTTTAATAGTACGTTTACGTTTATCCTTAAACTTTACTTCTAGGTAGCTGGTTCCAGAATCTAGGTAGTTTCTTTTTCTAATCTTAAAACGATTAACTCGACCATTATGGTGAGCCAAGTAATGTGTGTTGTTAGGCGTATCGTAATAGTATGTCTCGTATCCAAAAATACGACGCTTGTCGATTTCGAGAATCGAATAGTCGGTTTGCAGGCAATCCAATAAATGACTAAGCAATCGAGTTGGCACAATGTATTTTGTATCAACACGATTCATCAATGATGCACTGGTAAGATCTGCTAACGAGTGCGCTGTGAATTGCTGAAGCGCGTCATCACCTACATAAACAGCATCGTCTTGTAAGTCAGCATTGATGTGGATAGGCTCAAACCCAAGGCCGGCCGGCACATGATTCAATTGATAATGATTTATTTTCGCGTTCATCTCGGTAATCGTTACCCCAACGTCCTTTTTATCTCATGTGACATGAGAAGCGTTTCGCTCTAGTTCAGCTATGACTACTAATATTTATTTTCCGTAAGCCAGTGTAACTATTGCTCGCGAGTGGTTCGTGAAGGCACGCGGTACTTTTACCAATTAAGTAATTACAGCAGTGGAGATTTGCGAAGTCGTGAACAGATCGACTAAAAACGGATTCGATACAAGCCGTCTGTGAAGATTAGAGCATTTTGCAATGATGGTTTTATTGTGAACTGGGTTGTAAAATTTATCAGTATGTCATTGCCTAAAAGATTGGCCTATCAATTTCCTTAACTTACTCTGAGCCACCGGTCACACATCAGCACACCCGCTTTAATGCTGATTCCATCCCTCTAACTAGCATGCTAGATTAACGTGAAAGGAGTTTTTAAGCCCGCGCTTTAACAGCGTTGAGCTTGATTGACATTCAGGGCGGACGCTGCAATCGCAGCATAAAGTGAATAGGGAAATGCACAAATTCCAGGGACGATTAAAGCATCGCGGCTCAACGCTGGTCGAATTCATTTACACCATACCTGTTTTATTATTATTAGGCTTCGGCAGTGTGCAGGCAGGACTGATCTATCACGGTAAAACAACTCTCAACTACGCAACGTTCGAAGCCGCTCGACAAGGCGCGGTCAACCATGCTCAATTTGATTCGATCAAAGATGAATTAACGTTCCGCCTTGCGCCATTGCATGGTGGCGATGGCACCGTTGCAAAAGCCGCGCAAGCTATTGCCAAGGCAAAAGCTACTAGCCTATTACCAGCCCGTACTAACATTCGTATCCTTAACCCCACGCCTGAAGCATTTGATGACTGGGGTGAGATGAGCATAGACGCAGGTGTACGCGCTATACCTAATAGCCACCTGCGTCATCGCACCGCAGATCGAAACACCATTGGCGCTCTCTCGGGGTTAAACCTGCACGATGCCAACTTATTAAAAATCAAAGTCACACATGGCTTTGAAATGAAGATCCCACTGGTGTCCACTGTGATTGCGAAAGGCATGATGCTTTTCGATGCGGATAACACTCACTATTACTTGCAAAATCAATTACCGATCACATCGGTTGTAACTGTACGCATGCAAAACGAAGCATGGGAGCAAGACTGGGAAGCGGGTACCACACCACCGGTACCCGTTACGGATACCGACACAAACGAAGGCACAACTACTGCCAACACGCTTGTGCCTGAAGATGAAGACACAGATGCTGCAACCAATCAAACAGATAATACTGAAGGAACCACTACCGAAAGTACCGACAATGAAAACGCAACGAATACCAGTACAGCTGAAACAACTGATGAAATTCAGTGCGAAACAACATGGGAAGATGAACGCTATACCGCCAACACTAATAACCGCTGGTGGAACCCCCATGACTGGAAAGACGATGTAAAAGCGGCGGCCGCGATTGTTTGGGATTTTTTCGAAGGAGCCCTGGCTGGATTGGGAGATCAGGTAAAAGAACTATGGGAGTTACTGAAAGATCCGACGGTGTTGTGGGATGTTGCGAAGGCATTTGTTACTGACCCTAAAGGCACTATTGAAGCGATCGTAAAAGATTTAGGTGAACAAGTTCAACGAGTATTGGAATGCGGCCCTAAGGATATCGGCAAGGTCATTGGTCAAAATATTAACCCAGCAATTGCTGTGAAACTGTTAGGCAAGCTTGGTTCACTTAGTGGGAACGCAAAGCTTGCTGACTATGCTAACGATTTCAGTAGAAAGTTTAAGTGTGCAAGCTTTCCTGCCGGCACCGAAATCTGGACACCAAAAGGCCCCGTATTTATTGAAGATATTTCAGTAGGTACGCTCGTTAATTCGAGAAACGAAATTGGTTTCCAGAGCAAGCCACAGAGTGTCACTGGATTGCTCGGTCGTGTCGCGAACGGGTATCAGATCATTAAAACAGAAGGCGGGATGATTCGCACCACACCTGAACACCCATTGTGGGTACAAGGGAAGGGTTGGATAAATGCGAGTGACGTTGTACCAGAAGACCCACTAGGCACCATGGGCGGAGACCTTCTTGTTTTATCTAATGTGTACTTTGATCAAGCAACTAACGTATTTAATTTTAGTGTTGCTAATACGCCTAACTACTTCGCCGGCCCAATGGGCTTATGGGTTCACAACGCAGGTAGGCGTACCTGTTGGGACCAAAATGATCTTGATGGTCGTCTTAACCAAGATACCTTTTATGATATCGACCCAGAAACCGGCCGTGAAATCCACGCGATCGACGTTGATGGCGAAACTCGATTGGTGTATCGGGGCTTCGATAACAGATACTACGACTACGATGCCTATAGTCCCAGCTTTGATGGCCTGTCAGTTGAACGAGCTGCCTATTGGAGGCGCCAAATTAACGAAGCAGAGCTTAATGGCAATTCAGGCCTGGCCGACCAAGCGCGATACCAACGATATCTTGAAAATAAAGTAGCACTGGAGAAAGAACCAATGTCTCGCGCCGATTGGCAGGTGCGACGCGACCGCGTAGCAGAAAACCAACGAGTTGGTGCGTTACGCGAAAATGCAGCGCGAACCTCCACGTCAAACCTTGACGGTATGGGTGATCTGCAAAACAATAATTCAGGTAACTTCACGTATAAGGATGCCGATGGAAATCCAGCCAACGGGCCAGCAACATTTGAAACACCAAATGGTAATACCACTAGACCCGATAGCATAGCCACTAACTCTAACGGTGATATCATTGCGATACACGAGCATAAAAACGTTAATGGCCAGCCACCAGTGGTGTATGAGACTGATCAAATCCGTGGACAAATAAATGCGGCGGAAGCAAATGGTGCTAAGCATGTTCTGACAATCTCAAGCGACGCTGGGCTTGGAACAAATGGCCATCCGATTGCGAGACCTAGTAGTACATTTAATAACAGAGATAGTGATATTTTTTATTATGATAAAAACACTGGGAGCAATACGCATAAGTGGGATCGAGGTGAAAACCAATGGGTAGAAATCTAATAGCCACAGGTGGCGAGATCGGCTTGTTGGTTTTTTTGTTTTCCTAAAAAATAATTCCAACTCTGCAACCTAAGAACATCTGATGAGAAATGGATAAAGCACACATACGAGACGTCTCCTTAACGATTTCGAGCAACATTGATCTTAAAGAACCTGGGTATCTAGAGGAAGTCCTTGCACTAATAGAGCTCCCTAGTATTAAGCCCGAATTAATGTTTTTTAATGAGCTTGAGCTAAGTCCCTATAGTGGGGAGAAGATCAGAGGTGAGCTTCGCGAGAAACTCAAATTTGGCTTAGGAGTTAAGCGTCGTAAAACCATGAAATACACTGGAATGATCCATCCTGGGTATGAACCAGTCATGAATTTTGTTTTTCATAATTCGATATCAAAAAAGAATATTCAAAAGTTATTTGCTTGGAGCGATGAGCTTGCAAATGCATTCCCACCTGAAGCGGGCACATTGACCATCGTCCCTAAATTACTCAAAGAACCGGTAGTGGATATGAGGTTTAAGCAGGCCTTTCATGGCGGCTTCCTCCTCGGCGGAGATCACTCGCGCTACGGTCCAAAATTAGGCATGTACACCTGGCTTTGCAAGCGCCATGTCGACGCAATTGGTTTAAACAACCTCAAAGCCACACCCATGCTAACTGTCGAAGAGCAGAAATGGGGAGGCGTAAAACTAATCCTCGGCGAAACTCAGCAGCCCTGGGAAATGGATCGCGAGACTTGGGTGGAATCATGGCACGCCGCAATGGATCATCTTCGTCAGTTTCACGTGTTTGCGTACCCAGTGGTAGACGGAGAAAAAATTAATGTTTATCGCGGGAAAAATTGTGAAACACCCAGGCCAGATGGGAAGGTAAGAGATGTCACCAGTTACCTCGCACCAGAAGATCGACCGAGCTAGATGGCACACGGGAAAGCGTATTAACTATGAGTAACGACATTTGCATCTGGAAAAGCAATAGCCAATTCAGCAACAACATGGCTGGCAACATCTACGGACAGCTCGCTGAAGGACAATCAAAACCAGAGCAACTGGATGCAAGCAACCTGATCGAGGAGTTTGTCACGACTGTTACCCAACGATTCCCTCCGCTAGAGGAAGACCCTCGCTCAATATGGGCAAGCTCTTTCATTACCTCTGATTGGCATTGCATCGTGTCTATGACTTACGATAACGAAAACTATGTCGATATTTTTATGGAGATTCAGGATATCTGCGAATCAATGGGCCTAACGCTCTACGACTCCGGCTCAGGAGATGTATTTCCCGTTTGATTGAAACAATCCCTCATCGCGTCGGCACTTTAAACGTGTAGAGTCGCTGTTAATTGGCGATGGAGTGTACGAATCCATACTGAGCTAGGCCATTTCCAATGGGCCAAAAATCTCAAGCCCAAAACGAATAAAGGCCCAGACAATGCCTGAGCCTTTATTCGCAACACTGTTACTTTGCGCTTTCGCGCTATTTCGTCTACTGCTTTACGCAGCAACAGTTTTGCTTAGTGGATTGCGTGGCGGCTTAGGCGCGCTCTCTGTATTGGCAGCTTCTGCATAGGTAGAGTTGCTAACCACAACTGGACCTTTGTAGTACAAAGCAACGAATCCATTGGCCAACTTGCTAGGCAATGTTTGCCCTTTTGACGATTTTCTGCCGTTGCGCACAAGGTCTTTGATATCACCACGGTTTACGCCAATATCTTCAAGCTGTGCTTCGTTCATTGAAGCCAGCTCTCGAGCTGCACGTGCTTGCTCACCACGAGTGGTTGTGCGAGCAGCATTGGCTAAGATTGGCTGCTCTACTAATCCACCGCGACCGTAACGAACCACTTCGACGATATTACCGCGAGTGATACCAAGATCATTAAGATCGGCATCGCTCATGGCACGTAGCTCGTTGATTGCAGCTTTTTGTGCAGCACGCTCTGCTTTTAGCGCTTTGGCGCGAAGCTTAGCTGGTGACGGTTGCTTGCGAGCTTGAAACACTAAGTCGCCGCGAGTCACGCCGATGTCGCTTAACGAGCGATCATCCATTGCGAGCAAACGTTGACGATTGTAACGGCCCGCTTTTGCAGTTTGATAGTGGTCTAGCTGATCCGTTAAATAAGATTGAAGTTGGAACATAGGATCTCCTAATGATGCCGTTGTCATATATCATCAGCGAAGGCATAGTGCGTATCGCTTTTCTTGCTATTGAATTTACGTCCGATCGCGCCCTATCTCAAACGATGGTTTCTTGAAGCTGACATAAGAAAAACTTAAAGCAGAAATTGTGGCTGGCCCAATCCCCCTAAATGCCTTGCATGCGTTCGTTATTGCAGCCCGTCACGGCAGCTTTAGTAAGGCTGCGGATGAGCTACACGTCACACCCGCAGCAGTGAGTCAACAGATCCGTGCTCTAGAGGATCAACTGAACGTCCAGCTCTTCCACCGGCTTAATCGTGGGATTGCCTTGACTGATGCCGGCCAAGCTGGCCTTTCCAAACTGCAAGAAGGGTTTAGTAGTGTCCAGACAGCCGTGCAGCTCATGCAAAGCGCGGATCAAAAGAGCGAGCTGAACATATGGACATCCCCCTCGTTTGCCTCTAAATGGCTGATGCCACGCATGCATCGTTTTATCGAAGCCAATCCGTCGATAGATTTACGTATTTCCGGTAGCGCCGATTTAATTGATTCAGATTCAACAGCACCCTCGTTGAGCGCTCAAACACTGAAGGCGCACAATATTGACGTGGCGATTCGTTTTGGTAGCGGCAACTACCCAGGGTGCGATGTTGAGAAGCTGATGGACGTGGATGCCATTACCTTGTGCAGCCCTGCCTTATTGGCCGATGATGCCCCCTTGCCGTTAAAAGAACCGAGCGACTTGTTAAAGCACACGCTACTGCATGATGAATCCCCCTATGAAGGACGACCCAACTGGGCAAGCTGGTTAAGCGATGCAGGCTTATCCGGGAAATTGGCTACGCATAACTTGTACTTTAATAGTGTGTTGTTAGCGTTATCGGCCGCGGTTGAAGGCCAAGGCGTTGTGCTAACGCTGGATAAGCTCGCCGAGAACGATATTAGGAAAGGGGATTTGGTGAGGGTGTTTGATCTACCCACCGATGTTGACCACGCCTATCACCTCGTGACCTTACAAGGCACCGCGCAAGATTCTCATGTGCGGGTGTTTAAAGAATGGCTGAGTACCGAGGCAAACCTTTAAAATCGTCATCCCCATGCATGTCATTCCCGAGTGAATAGTCATCCCCACGCAGGTGGGGATCCAGCGTTCCTAGATCCTCACGTTGAGATTTACTAAAAAAACATCAACCACTGCCGAATAATCAATAGCTCGACAAACACTAACATCGCCACCCCTACTCGCACCATCGGCTTAGCATGCCGTAGCCATAACAACACGCCACACGCAAACGCGACCAACCCTTCTAAGGGTGCAGCCCAAGCTGCATGATGTGCGCTGTCCCAGTAACTCACAGGGCTTGCAAAGCGCCAATCTGTAATCGGCCAGAAGTGTGCTCTTGCATCGTCATGATGCAGGGTGAAATCAGTTAATAGATGAAGTAACGCAGATGCTGTAAACACGACGAACACTGGCTGCTTGCGCGCGAGTGCGATGGCAGATAACACACCCCATAAAACAAATGAATTATCGATGCTGAATACCGTTTGCCAGCTATCAGAAAAGTACAACTCATCGAAAACAACGTGCGGCGATATACCCAGTATAAAGATGGAGACGCCGCACAATACATAGAGTGATATATCCGGTATGAATGCACCGAGCAACGCCGCTAACGCAACAGGGCGAGAATTAGCACTGCCAAACGCGGCAGAACCAACCAGCAAATGTGCAGTTGTGTTCAATGTTGCGCCACATGACGAACCATGCGCTTAGTGCAGTTTATGGTTTCCATTCTTATATTTCTACTTTATACATGTTGTATACGATTATGGTTTGAACGCTTGAGGCTATAATTCTCGATCCAATTTGGCGCTATTTTTTATCTCCCGGGACAAAATGTTCCATCTGCTTATTTTAATGTAGAAACTATTGGAGTGTTGATCCGCACATCCGTAGAGTCGGTGGTTCCATTCACCCAAAAAGGAAGCTCTACATGAAACAGCTCGTTAATGTTTTAGCTGCCTGCGCATTCGTTGCAGGCCCGGCGCTTGCTGAAACTAACCTTGAAAAACTAGGGGCGTTTAAGCTAACAGGAACCAAAGACCACACATACGTTGATCAAAGCGCTGAAGCGGGCGCGTCGATCCGAAGCGTACTGGAAGGCATCACACTACCAGAAGGCTTCAAAATAGAACTCTATGCCTTAGTACCTGATGCAAGACACATGGCAATGGCGCCACAGGGCACCGTGTTATTTGTCGGCACTAAAAAATCCAAAGTATGGGCAGTAATGGATCGTAACCGTGATCGCGTTGCGGATGAAGTAAAAGATTTCGCCCCTTCACTACAATTCGATGTACCCAATGGCGTAACGTTTTCAAAAGATGGCTTTCTGTTTATCGCCGAACGTAACCGCGTAATGATGTACCCAGCGGCGGAATTCTTTCATGAGAGCCCCGATGTTGTTGCCGTTCCTATCGTGCCACAAGGTACGCTAATCCCAGTTGAAGAAGAAAGCTATAACCACACAGCGCGAGTCATTAAGATAGGGCCTGACGACAAACTTTATATCTCGCTCGGTCAACCTTTTAATGTAGCGCCTGAAGAAAAGCTCGACCTATACAACAAAACCGGTATCGGCGGCATTATCCGTATGAATCGCGATGGCTCAGATCGAGAAGTCTATACCTATGGCGTGCGTAACTCTGTTGGCCATGATTTTCATCCAGAAACAGGTGAACTATGGTGGACTGATAACCAAGTCGATGGCATGGGTGATGACATACCACCGGGTGAAATAAACCGACAAACCGAGAAAGGCCAACACTTTGGTCACCCTTGGTTTGGCGGCGGCACCGTACGTACTAACGAGTACGCCGGTCAAGAAGTACCGGTTGATGTTGTCCACCCAGTATCAGAAACTGTCGCTCATGCGGCTGACTTGGGTATGACTTTTTACTCTGGCAAGATGTTTCCATCCAAGTACAAAAACGCTATCTTCTCTGCACAACATGGGTCATGGAATCGCACCGTACCTGTTGGCGCACGCGTTATGGTGACCTTTATTGATGACGAGGGTAATGCAACAACGCAACCCTTTGCTGAAGGTTGGATGGACGAAAACGGTGAGTACGATGGCCGCCCTGTCGATGTTGCGCAAATGAAAGACGGCTCGTTACTCGTGTCGGATGATTTTGCAAACGCGATTTATCGCATCACTTATTCTGAGTAATTAAATTAAAGTGAGTTAAAACGCTGGCCAGGCAATCTTGCTTGGCTAGCATTACTATTCAGGACAATTGATAGATGAAAGCAACACATTTCGGTTTTATTATTAGCTGTATCGCACTACTAAGTTGTACCGCCACCGCAAACGCTGCAGATCCACTCAACGGCCGCAGCTTATCAAAGCAATGTTCGGTATGCCATGGCAAATTAGGTATCGCTAAAGACCCAGAAGTACCCCACCTCGCTGGGCAATCGGCCTTTTATGTAGAAAAGAGCCTAAAAGATTATCAAACCGGTAAACGTGAAGATCGACGCATGACACTCATGGTGCAAAACCTCAGTGAACAAGAGATTAAAGATATCGCTGCCTGGTATGAATCGATTGTGGTGACGGCTACGCTGCCTGAGTAGTGTCATCCACTGTCATCCCCGCGTAGGCGGGAATGACACCAGTACACGTGAACTACCCCCACCAACCCACATGACATAATCACCCACAACACACCCACACCAGGCCCCAACACTCTTGCCATCATCACCAAAAACCAACCCCACACTCGCGGCATTAATTTTCCCTCACCAGTTGTTTGAACATCACCCCGTGTTAGAGCACTTACCCGCAAAGGTTTTGTTAATTGAAGACAGCCTATTTTTTGGCGATTCAAAAACACCGCTGAAGTTTCA
>CALJAA010000073.1 GCA_938028465.1 uncultured Granulosicoccaceae bacterium
GCTGAGGCACCCGCAACAATTGCAACTTACGCATGGGATTTCGGTAACGGTGACATCGCCACGTCAGCCGGTGGATCTACCACCTACGATGAAGCCGGCAGCTACATCGCAACGCTAGTGGTTACCGACAGCAATGGCCTAGAAAACACAACCTCTGTGTCTATTTCTGTACTAGGTAATGAACCACCGGTAGTGCCAGATGCCAGCAGTGCCGCGGCAGCACGTTTGCTTGCACAGGCAACCTTTGGTGCAACACTGAGTGATATCGCTGCGGTTCAAGAGCTAGGCATCGAAGGCTGGGTCGATAATCAATTTACGCTACAGAGCGAATCGCAGTTGGAGTATTCAATTGCTCATCCAGGTAGTGGTAGCTTAAGCGGGCCACGACAAGCCAAATGGATGATTGAAGCTATAGAAGGCGACGACCAACTTCGCCAACGAGTGGCCTTTGCTTATAGCGAAATCTTTGTTGTATCGGATGTCACGCAAACACTTCGTCGCGAACAATACGCGATGGCTAACTACTATGACATGTTGCTCAACAATGCATTTGCTAATTACCGAGACTTGTTAGAGGACGTTACTCGAAGCCCGATTATGGGCATCTACCTCAGTATGCTGCAAAACGCTGCCGGTGACCCTGAAACCAACACCCGAGCCGACGAAAACTTTGCACGTGAAGCCATGCAACTATTCACTATTGGCTTGTACGAACTGAATATTGATGGAAGCATTAGGCGAGACGGGAGCGGAAATCCTATTCCCGCCTATACGCAAGCAGATGTGCAAGAGTACGCACGGGTTTACACCGGTTGGTCTTACTCTGGCACCAATCGCTTTAACCACAACCCAGCCGATAGCTTCACCAATAAGTTTTTACCAATGGAACCGTTCCCTGGCTTTCATGATTTAGGTTCAAAAAATCTTCTTAACGGTATTGTATCGCCAGCCGGCATTAGCGAAGAAGAAGATTTGGGTATCGCTTTAGATAGCCTGTTCAATCATCCGAACGTTGGCCCATTTATTGGCGAGCAATTGATTAAACGCTTAATTACCAGTAATCCAACACCAGGTTACATCGCCCGTGTTGCAAGAACGTTTAATAATAATGGTTCAGGGGTACGCGGTGATATGCGTGCCGTGATACGAGCCATTTTGTTGGATGATGAAGCCCGATCTGGTTATGTGAATGTGCCAAACTACGGCAAGCTTCGCGAACCATTGCTACGTTGGACTCACCTATGGCGAGCATTTAATGTTCAGCGAGGAACCCTAAGCGAAAACAACGAATACAACCACGGCTCTCCTTACCTAGTGAGTGCTGGCAGCTTTTTCGGTCAAGGCATTTTGTCTTCACCATCAGTGTTTAACTTTTTTAGCCCCAACTATGCACCGCTGGGTAACATCCGTGATGCCAACCTAGTTGCACCGGAAGCTGAAATTTACTCTGATGCCAATATCCTAAGCACAACGGCAAAGCTATCTGGCCTGGCGATTTATTCTTATCAAGGCGGTGGCACCAATACCACCAACCGATCCTACATCGATATCACCGACGAAACCGCATTGGCAGCCGACGTTGATGCGTTAATTGCGCGACTTGATTTATTGTTGATGTCCGGGCAAATGAGTGCAGGCATGCAGTCGGTGTTACGCAGCCATATGAATGGTTTACCTGATGATGAAGCTGGCCGTTCATTGCGTGTTCGCGACGGTATTGCGCTGATTATGGCGTCCCCTCAGTACCTCGTACAGAAATAGGAGATTAGATATGAGTAAGAAATTAAATCGCCGTAGAGAGTTTCTAAAGCGCAGCGCGCATATGGCTTTGCTGGGTGCGACGGGTTCCGCTGTTACGGGAAAGATGTCACTCATAGGTTCAGCTCTTGCCGCGCAAGGAGACTACGGCAACTTACCCGGATACAAGGCACTAGTTTGTATTTTCCAATACGGTGGTGCCGACTCATTTAATATGTTCGTACCTAGCGATCAGGGTTTACTTGATCAATATACCCAATCAAGGGGCCAATTAGCACTTGATCCGAGCCAGCTATTAACAGCTGGGCAAGGTGCTGGCGAAGTGTTGTTTAATCCTAATATGGGCGCGTTGCGAGATATCTATAATGCCGGCAACCTAGCTGTTGTACGTAACGTAGGTAACCTGATTGAGCCAATCACTACAGCACAGTTTGCCAGTAATCCTGAGCTCGTCCCGGCCGACCTATTTGCACATAACTCTCAGCAAGAGCAAGTACAAAAGAGTTGGTCTAGTCGACCTGTAGGATTAGTCGGCGCTGGCTGGGGTGGCCGTATGGCAGATCTACTGATGGAAGCCAATTCCGGCACTGCACTACCACCTACCTTCTCTATGGCCAACGCTAATTTTTTCCAACCGGGCAATCGCTCAACACCGATCTCTATTAACCCTCAGATCGGACCTCGCCTACTGCCATTACTTGATCGCAGCAGTAACTCGCGCAACGCCGGCAGAGATGCAGCGATGGAGCAGATATTGGCGCTGCCTACCAATAATCTATTAGAGGAATTTGCGGGATCATCATTTCTCAATGCGCGCGATAGCTCTCGATTATTGTCCGCCACCATTAATAACAGTCCTGACTTAGGGCCGTTCAATGCAAGCAATAGCCTTGAGACCCAGCTACGAATGGTAGCTCGGATGATCGCAGGCCGTGAGGAGCTTGGTATGCGGCGGCAGATATTCTTTGTATCCACTGGTGGCTGGGATACGCATGACAATCAAACGCCGAGGCTGAATGGGTTAACCACAGACCTAAACTCTGCAATGGCGAACTTCCAACAAACATTGGCTAACATGGGTGTCGAAGATGAGGTCACCACATTTACAGCATCTGATTTTGGTCGCACCTTAACGATCAACGGTGATGGCTCAGACCACGGCTGGGGTGGACACTACATGGTGATGGGGGGTGCGGTTAACGGTGGTCAGCTTTATGGTAATTGGCCTGACTATGGCATTGGTGGCCAAGATGATATCGGTAATGGTCGACTCATTCCCGAGATGTCAGTTAATCAGTACGGAGCAGCGATGGGTTCGTGGATGGGGCTATCCAATGCCGACCTATTAGATGTATTCCCCGACTTAAATCGCTTCGAATCCGGTTGGCAAAATCAGTATGGGCTTTTTAGCTAAGTTAAGGAAGAGATAGTTTTTTAGCTAGATGGGGACTAGAGACAAGATATAGAAGCCGAAACACTAGCACCGGCAAGCGCCGGTGCTAGTTTATGCAGTTGCTTTACAACAGTATTAAGGAGTAGTTGCCGCTTTTGCAAAATTAGCCAAAGCGCCGCTTATCTTTTCGAATACAGGGTCACAACCTTCAGTGCTATGACGCGCTTTGATAAACATAGGGTCGTTGTAGCCAAGCCAAACCTTGCCTGCTTCGTCTTCCCACGCCAACATCTTTTGCGGCAAATCAATCGCTAGGCTTTGCGAGCACTGCATTAGTGGCGTACCCGCTTTCGGGTTGCCAAAGATCATCAGCTCAGTTGGGCGAAGCTCAAGATCAACACTGGCAGCACCAGCAGAATGATCAACGCGTGCCATGATCTTCATACCTTTGCTTTCCAATACTACGGCAAGTTTATCGAGTGTGTCTTTAACACTATGCGGGCTTGGCACAACAATCATACCCTCAGGGTTAGTCATGCCAGCATGGGCAGTTGTTATAAGGCCGGACGCAGTGACAGCTGCCAGTAATAGAGATTTAATTGAGCGAAGCATAATGGGTTCCTTGTGAAAATAATCTGAATAGTTTGACTAGTAAGCTTTAAAAGCGCCTACGGCGAATGTTCGACGCTGGATTGGCTCAATAGTTCAAAGGCGCACACAAGAATTGTATTCTGTCCCTCTGCCCCCTACAAGCGCTCAGCAGTGGTGCTGCTCTATTGTGGTGATTTCGGATAGGGCTGGCACGTGGCAGCAAGTGATAACGGTGCCTGCGAAGCTCCTGTGCAAAATCATTGCTGTCATGGTACTTTGCGGCATTGACTTCAGCAAGTCACCAGCAACCGTTGATATGGAGCCAGCATGACTACCCCGATTAAACCTTCCTCCCTACCCACTATTGCTTTGCTGGACGACTATCATAACCGCGCTCACAGCTTTGCTGACTGGCAAGGCCAACAGTTTGCACAGATCGAATACTTCTCCGAGCCGTTTGCTGATGAAGCTGCTGTGATAACAGCGCTGCAGCATGTGGAGGCAGTCGGCTTGATGCGCGAGCGCACTCCTTTTCCTGCCAGTGTGATTCAGCAGTTACCTAACTTGAAACTTATTGTGACCAGCGGAAAAGCCAATGCCTCGATAGATGTTAAAGCTGCCGCGGAACAAGGTGTGATAGTTTGTGGAACCGAATCGCCCGGCCATGCTACCGCAGAACTTGCGTTTCTTTTGGTCATGAGCTTAACCCGCCAGCTTATTCCATTAGTCAATGGTTTACATAACAATGAATGGCAGCCCGTTATGGGTAGCGACGTACGCGGTAAAACCTTAGGCATCTTAGGTTTAGGCCGTTTGGGCAAACAGTTGGCTGGCTTTGCACAAGCGATGGGTATGCGAGTGATTGCTTGGAGCGAGAACTTAACTGAGCAAACCTGTTTAGATAACAACGTAGAGTACGTTGATCGTGCCACACTATTTGAGCAAGCCGATTCGGTGTCTATACATTTGCGACACTCTACGCGTACTCACAGCATGGTTAACGCCGGTGACTTAGCAAGGCTGGGTGAGCGCGGGTATATCATCAATACATCTAGAGCTGAAATTATTGACTTAAAAGCCCTACAACACGCGCTGGATAACAACATCATTGCAGGCGCTGCCATTGATGTATATGAACAAGAACCCACACCTCCAGATTACTGGATGGTCGATCATCCCAAAGTATTAGCCACTCCACATGTGGGCTATTGCACGAATGAAACGTTCGAGGTGTTTTACGGACAAATGTTAGAAGCTTTTAGCGCTTACTACTCGGGCAATCCAATAAGAGTGATATCACCCAGTTGAGGCAAGACGTTGGATTTGTGCTTCGCGGCACAACGCAGCCAATCGAAACAGGCCATGTACCATTTTGGAATACGGTATGGAGATAAAAAAGGTTGCTATAAACGATAAGTGGATGATTAACCAACCAGCTGCAAAGTCAGTGCCGCTTGCCCAATAAAGCAATAGGCCCGTTGTAGACACAGAAAACAACAAGCCGATAAAAGCGTATTCGCCATTGGTACGCTTGAGCGACCCCAATTTGGTGTCCGCCTTCCACTTCAGAGCCGCCAATGCAGCAGTACCACACGACAACATCACTCCGCCTACCACACCTAGAAGCTTTGGCACACTAAACAAGGAATACGGCGCCGGTAAATCAAACACATAGTGATATATCGTGGCCAAGGAAGTGCTGGCAAAGCACATCAAAAAACCGTACATCGTAGCGTGATGCGCCCAACGCCTCAAATGCGTGTATCTCTCAGCTGCTTCATAGTGACATCCCTGCCCGTGCCCGCCAGTTAGATTATCCATAGTGGCAGCCGATTTTAATGCACTGTTAATATCCGATATTGCCACCCGCGAACCACCAACTGATTTCCAATAACTGCGCAGTCCAAAAAATAACGCTATCCAAGGCAACACAAACAGCGGAAGAAAAATACTAACCAACGTTGAATGGCTTAAGGAGGTATAGAACGCTTCGGATGACATCCAACTCACGCCCGTACCCATCGAAAACAACACCATAAACACCCCTGTCATTAATACATAGGGCCAAAGCTTCGCCTGCAACAGCGTTGATAAACCACTTGGTTTGATATGCTGCTCCCAATTCTGCGCACGAATATCAGCCAGCAACGCAGGAATGTTTATCGCAAATTCATGCGGCTCTGTGTACTGACACGCGTAATAACAACCACGGCAGTTATGGCACAAATTAGCTAAGTGCGAAACTGTGGGCTTATCAAAGTTGCGATACCGAGTGAGCGCTTTAAACGCGCTACAGTAACCTTCGCAAT
Source organism: uncultured Granulosicoccaceae bacterium (assembly GCA_938028465.1). Taxonomy (GTDB): domain Bacteria; phylum Pseudomonadota; class Gammaproteobacteria; order Granulosicoccales; family Granulosicoccaceae; genus Granulosicoccus. Next base: position 6,052 of record CALJAA010000073.1, read on the forward strand.
AACGGCAGGCGTTACATACTGTTAGCTGCCGTACAGCCTCATCATGGTTATGCGTTGACATACTGTGCCGCCTTCGTACCTGCAATACGACCAAATGCTGTGCCTATCGTCATACCAAAGCCTGCCAAATAACCTTCACCTAGAATATTTCCGGCGATGATTTCGCCCGCCGCCCATAAGTTGGTAGAAGCCACACCGTCAAACGTGACTCTTGCGGTGTTATCAACATTCACCCCCAAATAGGTAAAGGTAACGCCGGGCCTCAAGCTGTAACCATAATAAGGCGGCCGATCGATTGGCCTTGCCCAGTTTGTTTTAGCAGGTGTTAAACCTTGGGTTGCGAGCCCATCTAATTCAGTTGCTTGAAATTCACCATCTGTGCAAGCTTGATTAAATGTATCTATAGAGGCTAGCGTTGTATCTGCAGGTAAACCTAATCGCTCGATCAGCTCGGGTAAGGTATCGCACCGTATTGCTGGGAACACCGATGGCATAAATAGCTCGCTCGATTTCTCATCGATAATGGCATAAGCAATTTGATCAGGCTGCTTAGCAACCAACCGCCCCCAGATGGCATAACGTTTTGGCCAAACATCTTCGCCTTCATCGTAAAAGCGCTCACCCTTATTATTGAGCACAACCGAAAACGGCACACAATCCAACCGTGTCACGATGCCGCCATCGTATTCTGGTGCACGGCCATCAATAGCAACTGCATGGCACTGTGTTGGGTCACCCACACTATCGGCACCGTGGGCTAAGAGTTGCTTTAACACTTCTCCTCGGTTATATGGTGTACCACGAATCAGAAAGTTTTTAGCAGCCTCACCCCATGCTTCTTGTAGCCATTGTTTGTTTGATTCAAAACCACCAGACGCTACAACAACTGCTTTGGCACGCATGTATTGCTGCCGTCCATCATGATCAACCAACAAGCCGTCGCAATGGCCATTTTCGATTTGTATATCCAGTACGGTGGCTTGATACATAATTCGCACACCCAGCTCTTCGCAACGCTGGAAGTAAGCATTAACCAAGGCTTTGCCACCACCTAGAAAAAAAGCATTGGTACGAGATAACGATAAGGTGCCCGATAACGAGGGTTGAAACAAAACACCCTGTTGGGTCATCCACTCGTAGCTCTCCGCGGCAGTTGCAATGACTTGTTTTGCTAAGGCCTCATCAGTATTGCCTTTGGTCACTAACAACAAATCGTTATAAAACTCATCCTCGCCGTACTTACCGGAGAGTACGCCTAGTGGTGCATCATGCGCGCATCGAAAATTTCGTGTATGCCGGCTATTGCCACCACGATAAACAACAGGTGCGCGTTCGAGCAGTAAGACACTGGCCCCTGTCTCTGCAGCGCTGATAGCTGCACAAAGCGCAGCATTACCGCCGCCTACGACGATGATATCAGCCACTATCTCACCTTCACCGGGAGTGACAAGCGATAGATCAGCAGTTGGAGCTGCAACGTGTTCAGACACGCCAAGGATTCTTTTGATATTGACGTATGCGGGATTGCTGAGCATTTTGTAAATGTGTGCTCATGATGGATTCCGCCTTATCAGCATCACGTTTTTCAAGCGCTTGTATTAAAGCGCGGTGTTCTTTAATAGCGGTATTAGCCCGCTTGTTATCCGTTAGCGTTGATGGCCCGAGCACCAGCATCGTGCGCTGCATACTCTCTACCGCTTTAGTGAGAAACCGATTTTTAGCCATCTGCAATAGGGCAAAATGAAACTGTTGATTAAGCGCTGCCATTTTACTTGAGCTATTTTTCGCTTTTTCAAAGTTTGCCTGTATATTTTTAAGCTCCGCCAGCTCTATCTCGGTGGCCTTAACCGCGGCTATGCGTGCAACAGCACGTTCATGCACTTCACGTACTTCGTAAATCTCAATCACTTCGGTGTAGTCAAGCACCCGCACTCGCATACCTAAGCGAGGCTCTGACACTAATAAGCCTTCGGTTTCTAGTTTTCGAAGCGCTTCACGTACCGGAGTGCGGCTGATGCCGAATTCTTCAGCCACCTGTTGTTCGCGTAAATAGTCACCTGGCTGGATAGCCCCCGCCTGCAGGCGATCTATCAGCTCTCGGTAACAAGATACAGCTTGGTTTTCTGACGCAGATTCCATTCTACTGATTGTATACTTTTGGATACAATAACGCCATGACCCGCGCACTGATTACGCAAAACCCCGTCATTACCCTTGCTCTAGTGTTAGCCGGTGGTTGTTTGCTGTATTGGTTAGGCGCAGCTCTACCCTTTTTGTTTGGCTCTCTTAGCGCCTGCTTAGTCGCTGCAACATTAGGCGTGCCGCTACAAGGCATGCCATTTTTATCAACGGTAAGCCGAACCGTTTTAGGCGTGGCTATTAAAACGTGACTTTCCGCCAGGTTGGCTGCAAACCATCTATACCCTTTCATGGCCATTGGGTTGATTCACACTTTTGACAACCCCGTAGTACTAAGCCACTAAAAAATCGATCCACTCGCAGTTCATCATCTATTTTGTCTACTCCATCCCAATCAGCTTCAGCCACACTGAAGATGAGCATTCTGGCGCACGATATCAAGGCATCAACTGATCAAACAACAGACGCCAACTCTTATGTCAGTAGTCAAGCCAATCTTAGTATCCGCTTTACTATTGTCATTAAGTGCCTGTGATGGCGGCTCTAGCG
>CALJAA010000074.1 GCA_938028465.1 uncultured Granulosicoccaceae bacterium
CAGTCAGTAAACTTAAGCAGCCCGTGACTGTGCCCGGGGTGTTGATTTCAAGTAATCCAGCGCCGCTTGAGTACCGCCTGCTTTATGCGGTACACCAGCTAGGTGCAAGCCCATTTCAATACCAGCCAACGTACCCAGTAACATCACATCACTGTGATCCCCTAAGTGGCCAATTCGAAAAACCTTGCCTTGAACTTTTGACAAACCATTGCCTAATGACATATTGCAGTGCTCGAGAATGGTCGCACGCAAACTATCTGCATCAGTCCCTTCAGGCACACGCACAGCAGTCAGTACCGGTGAGCACTCTGACTCTACCTGACACTGCACTTCGAGCCCCCAAGCAGTTACCGCAGCGCGCGTGGCTGCTGCATGACGTTTATGCCTTGCAAATACGTTTTCTAAGCCTTCTTCGTGCAGCATATCGATCGCTTCAGCTAAACCAAACAATAAGTTGGTGGCCGGCGTATACGGGAAGTAACCGCGCTCGTTTGCTTCTATCATGTCTTGCCATTGCCAATACGCATTAGGCAGTTTTGCTTGTTTGTTAGCTGCCAATGCTTTGTCGCTAACTGCATTAAACGACAGGCCAGGCGGCAACATCAATCCTTTCTGTGACCCGGAAACGGCAACATCAACGCCCCATTCGTCAAAACGAAAATCAGCCGATGCTAAACCCGAGATCGTATCCACCATCAACAGTGCTGGGTGTTTGGCAGAATCAATAGCGGCTCTAACCTTGGCGATTTGTGATGTTGCACCTGTCGATGTTTCGTTATGCACAACGCACACAGCTTTGATCGTGTGTTCTTTGTCGGCATTGAGCGCTTGCTCAATAAGCGCAGGATCGGCTCCTCGTCGCCAGTCGGTTTCGATGAGTTGAGGCTCTAGGCCAAGTTTGACGGCCAGTTTTTTCCATAGAAATGCAAAATGGCCTGTTTCAACCATCAGTAGCTTGTCGCCGGGGCTGAGCGTATTAACTAAGGCCGCCTCCCAGGCGCCTGTGCCCGATGCAGGGTAGATAATGACGGGTTGCTCGGTTTTGAAAATGGTCTGCATACCGCTGAGAACGCGGTTACCCAGATCGGCAAACCCGGGGCCTCGATGGTCTACTACAGGCATGTCGATAGCCCGAAGTATGCGGTCTGGTACGGCACTGGGGCCCGGAATCTGTAAAAAATGACGACCGGCTTGACGCATGGAACGACCTCGCAAACACTTGCGTAAAATGAATTATGCATTCATTATTAATTTATTTTCCTCCCAATTGCAATGAAAAATAATAATCGCATCGAATTAGAGCGAACCTTGCGGGAGCACGTTGAAGGTGACGTACTGCTTGATGCCTTCACACGTGGGCGCTATTCCACCGATGCATCGATCTACCAGATGATGCCGGCTGGCGTCATTATTCCAAAAACCACTGAAGACATAACGGCCATCCTTGGCATCGCCAACGAATACGAACTACCCGTCACTGCGCGTGGTGGTGGCACATCGCAATGCGGACAAACCGTCAACAACGGGTTGATCGTTGATAATTCTCGGCACCTTAACGGTTTACTAGAACTCGATGTCGACAACCGAACCTGTCGCGTGCAACCCGGCATGGTGTTGGATGATTTAAATCGCCTACTCAAACCTCATGGTTTATGGTTTCCAGTGGATGTCTCGACTGCCTCTCGCGCCACCATCGGCGGCATGACGGCCAACAACTCTTGTGGCCAACGCTCTATTCATTACGGCACCATGTGTCACAACGTGCATTCGATTGATGCAATCCTGGCTTCTGGCGATGCAATGCGGTTTGGCGAGATACCCTCAACACTTGAAGGCTTAAGCGGGAATAAGCGTCGCCTTGCAGAGGATCTTTTAGCATTAGGCAAAACAGAAGCAGACAACATTGCTGCTCGGTTTCCAAAAGTACTTCGTCGAGTGGGTGGTTATAACGTAGATGCGTTAAAACCCAATGGCGCAAACCATAATCTAGCGCATTTACTCGTTGGCTCGGAAGGTACCTTAGCGTACTCAACCGCTATCGAATTAAAATTGTGGCCTCTACCTGGGCAACGCGTGCTCGGTGTATGTCATTTTCCGACTTTTTATCAAGCGATGGATGCAACGCAACATTTAGTTGAATTGGGGCCGCACGCTGTCGAATTAGTCGATAGCACCATGATCTCTCTCGCTCGCGACATTGATATTTACAAAGACTCAGTCACCGAATTTGTACAAGGCGACCCTGCTGCTGTGTTACTGGTTGAGTTTGCGTTTGAAACACAAGAGCAAAACTTAAAACAATTAGCGTTACTCCACGAACGTATGGGTGATTTGGGCTTTAGCTGGCAAGGCACAGGTAAGCAATGGGGCGGAGTTATCGATGCGGTAGATCTTGGCTTACAGTCACGTATCGGTGAAGTTCGAAAAGCGGGCCTAAACATCATGATGTCGATGAAGAGTGAAGGCAAGCCGGTTTCGTTTGTTGAAGATTGCGCCGTCGACCTACCCGACTTAGCTGAATACACTGCAGGTTTAACCGAAGTGTTTAACAAACATGGTACACCGGGTACTTGGTACGCTCATGCCTCAGTAGGTTGCTTGCATGTCCGCCCTGTATTGAATATGAAGCTTCAAAAAGATGCCGATACCATGCGTAGTATCGCTGAAGAGGCATTTGACCTAGTACTTAAATACAAAGGCTCCCACTCAGGCGAACATGGCGACGGTATCTCCAGATCTGAATTTCACACAAAAATGTTTGGTGAACAAATGGTGTCGTTGTTTGAAACCGTTAAGCGCCGGTTTGATCCAACCAACCTTCTAAACCCGGGCAAGATCGTTAACGCTCCTCGTATGAACGATCGAAGCTTGTTTCGTTATCCGCCTAACTATAAAACGACCCCGATACAACCTGTGTTGGATTGGAGCACTTGGCCGGGTGCCAATGGCGGCCTACAAGGTGCAATAGAAATGTGCAACAACAACGGTGCCTGTCGCAAAATAAAAGGCGGCGTAATGTGTCCATCCTTCCGCGTAACCAAAGATGAAAAGGACGTCACTCGCGGGCGGGCAAACTCCTTAAGGTTAGCCATGTCTGGGCAACTAGGCGACGACGCACTCAGTTCAAACGCCATGCAAGAAACCATGAAACTCTGCGTATCCTGCAAGGCCTGCAAACGAGAGTGCCCAACCGGCGTCGATATGGCGCTTATGAAGATCGAAGTTATGGCTGCTCGTGCACGCTCTCACGGTTATTCATTACATGATAAGTTAGTTGGGCACCTACCTCGTTACGCGCCTTGGGTATCTCGTTTTCGTTGGCTTGCCAATATGCGTAATACGATCCCAGGCGTTGCAAAATTAAGCGAATCAATAACGGGCTTTGCTGCCAAGCGCAATTTGCCGATATGGGCCGCTAATTCGTTTCGTGAGCAAAACACCGTGGGCGATGGTAATCGTGATGTGGTATTACTGGCTGATACGTTTAATAGTTGGTTTGAACCAGAAAACCTCCGAGCAGCCCGTGTGGTCTTGCAAGCAGCAGGTTACCGTGTGCACCTTGCTCATACGCCGGGGCAACGTAAACTTTGTTGTGGTCGTACCTATCTTGCAGCCGGTATGGTAGAACTTGCTAAAGCAGAAGCGCAACGAATGGTTGATGCATTACTACCGTGGGCTCAAAAAGGGACACCCATTGTTGGGCTAGAGCCGAGCTGCCTCTTAACACTACGCGATGAGTACAAAGTACTGATACCAGGAGAAGATACCGAACTAGTTGCCAACCATGCGCTGATGGTAGAAGAGCTGATCATGCGTGATAGCGATGCAGGCCTATTGGACTGGTCACTCAAAGCGCCCGCCGCCACCGTTATGGTTCATGGCCATTGTCACCAAAAAGCTATGGGGGCATTTAGCGTTGTGCAGCGCACACTCGCGCTTATACCCAATATCGATATTAAAATAATTGAATCCAGTTGTTGTGGAATGGCTGGCGCATTTGGTTACAGCCGTGACACACACGATGTATCATTAAAAATGGCGGAGCTGGATTTATTGCCTGCCGTGCGTGAAGCCGATGCCGAAACGCTAATCGTCGCTGACGGCACCTCCTGTCGCCATCAGATTGCTGACGGTGCACAACGTGATGCTTTGCACGTTGTTCAAGTATTAGCGATGGCATTGCAGACATCCGCAAAACACAAAAGTACACTAGAACAAACACTAGTGCACGTGCACCAGGATGAAATTAATAATGAGCACGCTTGACACACTAAGTTCGATCGAACGTCCTTCTTTACACGAAGAGCTAACCGATCGGCTTCGCACAATGATCGTGGAAGGCATACTGGTAGCGGGAGAAAAAGTACCCGAACGAGCGCTATGTGAAAAACTTGGTGTATCCCGCACACCAATGCGAGAGGCATTAAAGGTACTGGCGGCAGATGGATTGTTAACATTACAGCCCAATCGAGGCGCTCGTGTACGAGCTATTACAGTTGAAGAACTAGAAGAAGTGTTCCCGCTTATGGGAGCGTTAGAAGCATTGGCCGGTGAACTAGCGTGCAAGAACGTGACTGACAAACAATTGCAAGCCGTGCGCAAAAGTCATAACGCCATGTTGGCCTGTTTTAAATCAGCCGACATGCCAGGCTATTTTCGTTACAACCAACAGATACATGAAGCCATACTCACTGCCGCTGGCAATCAAACACTCACCACCACTTACCTATCCTTGGCGGTGCGTGTACGGCGTGCCCGATACCTTGCTAATATGAGTCAACAGCGCTGGCAAGAAGCGGTAGACGAGCACGAATTAATACTAAAGGCCTTAGAAACGCGAGATGGCAAGAAGCTAAGCGCCATTTTAAAGCAACATCTTGAAAACAAGTTTGCAACCGTACGGCAATGGATACAGACTCAGCAAGAAGAGCAACAACAGCAAGGCAAAGTATAAGTTTTCGTAACGTACCACCGTGTAGCATTGTCAATTTTATAAATACCATTCTCAATTATTATCAACAGAGCACAAAGCATTATGGAACTCACGCTAGCAAACGCAAAGGTCATTATTGAACACGCGTTAAACGAACAACAGAAACAAAATTTCAAACCATTGGCCATTGTTGTGCTCGGCTCAGGCGGAGCTATCCGTGCTAGCGAGAGCCAAGATGGAACAAGCTTGATTCGTCCTAAAATCGCACACGGCAAAGCATTTGGCGCTTTCAGCATGGGGTTAGGCTCACGCGCATTATTCGAACGAGCTAAGGCGGAGCCTTTTTTTATTCAGAGCATGAATGCGCTATGTGATGGTGCACTTGTACCTGTACCCGGTGGTGTATTAATTCGTAGTAAAGAGGGTCAACTACTGGGCGCTGTGGGCGTCACCGGTGACATTTCAGACAATGACGAAATATGCGCAGTGGCGGGTATTGAAGCTGCCGGGTTTGTTGCTGATACAGGTGGCTAAACATCAGCCCCTATCTACATACCGATACAGATCGCACTTATCTCGTAAGCATTTGGGCTAAAACATTTAATTATGATAGTCCCAAAAAAGTCGCGAACGGAGTGGCGACTTTATTTAGTGATACAGGCTACCTAACAAGGCCTACTGGCCTGTGTTAAAGACCACACACAGACCTAATATGCGCTTCCGACAAACTCTGCGAAGCGGCAATGCAAACCACCCCTGGTTCAATGCCAGCCGGTGCATCCGTAACCGACCAACGCCTGCCGACAACTTGTATCGTTTTAAACGCATTGTCGTGATCTAACACGAAACCCTTCGCTCTCACTAAACCGCATTGTTTGTCCGCAAGCTTTTCTGCCAAATCGCAAGCGTCCACCAGCTGCTCTATGTTTAATTTAACGGATGAGAATAACGCAGCAACGTCATGAGTATGGCCAGCATGTAAATCAAGGCGGCTAGAGGCTGCGTCGCGTTTTAGTTCGAACAGTATCTCTGGTTCAATTTTACTAAATCGTGATTCAATAACTGGAGCTTGGGCATAGTGTTGATTGATCCATTGCCGCACTGCTTTAGCTTGGGAGTTTGATAACAAATCAACCTTATTTAACACAATTAAATCAGCATCATAAAGTTGACGCTGAATCGTATCACCAATGTATTTTTGTATGCTGGCTTCCTGCACGCTTGTAGTATCAGCTAGTACAACAATCCCTTCGAGTTGATACGCTCTGAGTAAAGAAAGTGATTGGCCAATAGCGCCTGGCAACGCTACGCCGCTTGCCTCTATAAAGATATGCTCTGGCGGTGAGTCCTGGGTTTGAAGCTTTTGTAGCGATAGAGAGAGATCATCACCGTAGCTACAACATACGCAACCACCGCTTAAGCTGATGACATCGCCCTCTTGTGCTTCTATTAAATCCGCATCAATGGGTAGCTCACCAAAATCATTAACCAATACAGCAAGCCGTACACCGTTTGCGTTACGCAACAAATGGTTGATCAATGTCGTTTTACCGCTACCTAAATAACCACCAATGATCGTGATAGGCGTTATCGATTGCATTTAAATGTCACTAATTTTCACCGTGCTCAACGATTAGATATCACTGGCCGCAAACACGCGACCACCTTGCACGGTGCCCCAAACACCAATATCTTTTAACTTCATAGCTGAAACGGTAGTTGGATCTTCATCTAATACTGCAAAGTCAGCATGCTTCCCGACCTCTATAGACCCTACTTCATTATCGATATTTAACGTGTATGCAGCACCTAAGGTAATAGCATATAGCGCCTCGCTTACAGTGATCTTCTCGTGTTCGCCCTGAACCCTACCTGAGTGCGTTAATCGATTAACGGCACACCAAGCAGTAAATAACGGACTTAATGGTGTAACAGGCGCATCAGAATGTATCGCTAACGGTATGCCGTTATCCAAAGCGGTTCTGCAAGCGTTCATGCGCTGTGCTCTTTCAGGACCAACGGTTAAACGATAGTGCTCATCTCCCCAATAGAAATGATGGTTAGCAAAATGATTAACACACATGTTTATTTTTGCCATTCGCCGATATTGCGCAGCGTTGATTAGTTGCCCATGTTGAATAGTGAATCTATGGTTGGTACAAGGGTGTTTTTTGAGCGCGGCTTCCAATGTATCCAATACCAAGTCGGTTGCCTCATCACCATTAGTGTGCGTGTGAATTTGTAAGTCCGCTTCCAGCGCCATCTCAAAAATGGCTAACATTTGCTCCGGCGCAATATACCAAAGCCCGTTTGGCGCACCGTTATAGTATCCAGGCCAGTTTAGTCGAGCGGTAAAACCTTGAATCGATCCATCTGCAATCACTTTAATTTTGCCCAATCTAAACCGATCGGTTGAACGTTTTTTTAACGACCTTACCTGCTCTATTAACTCCTGCGGAGTAACGCCAAGGTGAAACCTAAACGACATTATCCGCACGGGGAAATCGGCAGCACCCGTTATACGTGTACCCATTTCAACAGTATCGTCTGTGAGTTGCGCTGCTAAATCGGTTGCCGTAGTAACACCCGTCCGTACACACAGGCGAGAAAAATCAATCAAGCCGGGCTCATCAAACTCCAGCATATTTTCATCAAAGCCCGCTTTCTCACCCACAAGGGAATACACGTCGGGCCCTTTTAATTCTCCTGTTGGCAAACCATCATTACCCAATGGCACCCCATCATGCTCGATGCCAGTCCGTAAGTAATCGGCTAGTTCAAGCGCTTTGGTATTAACACTCATGGTATGACCCGACGCATGCATGATTCCTATCGGACGGGTTGTGGATACTCGATCAAGCATTTGCCGAGTAATCTTTCGATCCGAATAATAAATCGGATCGATAGCCCAACCCGTTAATGCTTCGTTTGGATTAGCTAAGGTTTTTTCTTTTTTCTGTAATCGCGCGATTACATCTTCAATAGACAAAAGCCCTGACCATACTTTTCCATGTGGATCCATTCGATCATGAAAACCACAATAGACAAAACGCCACCATTTGCCTTCCACGGCATGGCTATGCCCTTCTACCATACCCGGCATTATAATCTTGTCAGCAAAGCGTTCGTCTAAGGTGTATTCACCAAAACCTGCCAATTCCTCTAACGACCCTGCACCTAAAATACGCCCACCTTTAACCGCCACATGCGATACAGCTGGGCATGCTGGATTCATCGTGATGATCTTTTTTGCAGAATATATCGTTGTCATGGTGGTACGACGGTTGGCCATATTGATGAATAAATTCTACAGGCTCGTGTATCCGCATAGCCAGCACGATTGATCAATTAACAGAGGTGAGACTGAAAGGACCACTTCTAAACCGCCACACCTGTTTTTTCGAGGATTACGCAATTCAGCACTTGAACCGGCTTGATGTGCTGTGCCATATTAGAAAAACAGCTCGACA
>CALJAA010000075.1 GCA_938028465.1 uncultured Granulosicoccaceae bacterium
GAATGGGCTAATACAATCCATGATGATTGGTGGTGCTTCGGGTAGCGTTCTTAGTTACATGACACTACGGCCTATTAGCCTATTTTTGATTGGGCTTTGTATTGCGTCAGCTCTTTGGCCTGTGATCAGTGCCTGGAGACGTTCTAAAAGTAGCGCTAACCGTGTGTCGGCTGAAGTGGTTTCTGATGACAACGGGTTGAATAGCGATTTGATCATGGGAATTGCCGCTTTGATTGTAGCGGTGATAGTGATTGTATCGGCTACTGGCTTAAGCAAATATGGAAGTGTGTTTGTATTCAGTTGTGCTGGTGTTTTGAGTGCCTTGGGATTGATCGCGCTAGTCAAGGGGGTTTTCAAACCTGAGAAAATAACGTTTTTTGAATCTACGCTCGAGCGAAATCGAATTCTCATCGGCTTGCTTTTACTCGCCGTGTTTCTGGTATTGATTCCTATAGTGGGTTTTCTGATTGCAAGTTTTATCTTCTATGTGCTAATGACACTGTCGTTACATGATGGTCAGCGCGATGCGAAGTTTCTGGTAGTTAAATCGGTACAGGCGGTGCTAGTTGTCGGTGCGCTTTATTTGCTTTTCTATCATGGTCTACAAGTACCTCTGCCAGCAGGGTTCTGGAATTCCTGATCTCACAACCCCGACAAGAGTAAGATCTTGCTGATTCGCAGCGAGGATGGCTGTGATCACTGGATAAAAATCAACTATTCTGCGCGGTAAATTGCCAGTTTAATTGCTAGCCCAATCATGCACTTGCCGCTTCAAGCGGCACGCCCTCGACGGTAATCCGATGTAGCTCGCGTCTATATCCAAAACAATCATCTAAAGCACAATGCCATGTTGCTCGGTTATCCCAGAAGGCAACATCGCCTTCTTTCCAACGATGTCGGTAAGTGAATTGCGGCTGGCCCGCGTGGGCGTAAAGAAAGTCGAGAAGTGGCTTTGATTCAGCTTGGGTCCATCCGTAAAAGCGTTCTGTGAAGCCTGGATTAACGTAAAGTACTTTTTTTCCGGATATGGGATGCCTAATAACCACTGGGTGCTTTGACCTTGTACCTTTATTAGTTTGTAAGCCGGGTTGGCGATCTGCGAAAACAGCCTGCAGTGTTGGATCGGAAACCTCTGGGCAGACAAGATCGGTATGCCAAGCAAACAAGCTTTCGAGTGTAGACTTCAAGCCATCCGACAATGCCTCATAAGCTGCTGCCATACCGGCGAAGAGCGTGTCTCCTCCAACCGCTGGAATTTCACGTGCCGCAAATATTGATCCCATCGCTGGTGCTTGATCATAAGAATGATCTGTATGCCAATACCAGCCAGTGGAACCTACTTGGTCTGGCTCGCGGGCCACGTAAGCAATTTCGGGATAGCCTTTTACGGATTGAAAAAAACGGTTTATATTGATGTCGCCAAACCGCCTTGCAAAGGCAAGGTGTGCGTTTGAATCAATGTTTTGATCACGAAATAAAACGACGCCAAACTCTCCGAGCGCTCGACGTATATCGTCAAAAACAGCGTCAGAAATCGGCTTTGATAAATCGACACCTGTTATATCTGCACCCACAGATGGGGCTGTACGCGCGATATTAATAGTGTAGCCATCACAATGCATTGGATTACCTTTTGTGCTTGGATTAACATCAATTTGGCAAGATTACATATCACACATAGGGAGTCAAGCTTCAAAATCTGTGCAAACCGTTCCTACACCAGCGTCAATTAGTCCTGTGCTTATTGCGCAACCGTACGATCCGGCACCGACACCATTAAAATCGAAGCTGTTTCGCGTCATTGGATTGATTCACGACAGGTGACTATTGATCACACTCGTGCAACCATTGCCCCAAAAAGCCATTCACAATTTCTGCCTGCTCCAACACGGGCAAATGCCCCGCTCCTTCAATTACTTTCAATGTAGCTCCTTCTACTAACGTGGCCATTAGCTGATGTTTCTCAACAGGGCACAAACGATCTTCCTCGCCGCACAACACTAGCGTCGGCACCTTAACTGTACGCAATGTACCGCTTTGATCGGTACGATCACGCAACGCTATTGATTGACGAATAAATACATCGCCTCCTAGTGCTAATGCCATTTGTAAACACAGATCAAGAATCTCGGCTTTGCCATCGCCATCAACCAGATAGTTAGGCTTCATCTCATCGCGCATAACTTCCAGTAAACCACCTGCCTTTACTTTTTCGATCTGTGGTATTCGCCTTTGTTTAACGCTATCCAACTCGGCCAAGTGATTGGTATCGAGTAACGCAAGCCCACGGACTCGCTCTGGTGCTTGCCGTATGACTTCCATAGCGACGATGCCGCCCATGCTCAGGCCGCATAAAGCAAATTCCGTTGGCGCATGCGTTAACACGTCTTCGGCCAAACGGCCAATATCGTCATGCGCAATCAATGGGCTGAATTGCACAGCTCGGTCTTTACTAAAACAATCGATCTGGTGATGAAATAATTGAGCCGAGCACATCATGCCCGGCAACAACACAAGTGGTATCAAGCACCACCCCTTGCTAGTTCTGCACCTTTTGATAAGCTGCCTAGCTTGGCGTAAGCAATATCAGGATCAACCGCACCAAAACCTGCGAAGGTGCCAAAGCCACAATCAGAACCCGCTTGCACTCGATCCGCGCCAACAATGTCGACAAACCGAGTTAAGCGTTCAGCAACCAACTGAGGATGCTCAACAAAATTGGATGTGGTATCCACTACACCTGGTATCAGAATCTTGTCGTCGGGGATTTCATTCTTCTTATCACGGAATACCGCCCACTCGTGACCATGCCGTGGGTTAGCGGTTTCGAATAGCAGATGGTTAGCGCGTGCATTCATCAATACAGGAAAAACAGTGGCCATATCGATATCACAGATATGTGGCCCTTCATAGTTACCCCAGCAAATATGAATACGGACCTTAGCCGGGTCAATATCACGTAGAGCGTGGTTTAGTGCCTCAACATGTGAGTTAGCGATCTTTAGAAATTCCGCATCGCTCAAGTCATTAAATAGCATGTGTCTTGATAGGGCTAAGTCTGGGCAATCCAACTGTAGTGTTAAGCCTGCGGCGACAATGGTCTCATACTCAGTTTTCATAACATCAGCTAAGGCTGCTAAGTATTGTTCGCGAGTTTTGTAGTAGTTGTTTTGTAAGAACAACGAAATTACACCGGGTGATGCGGCATTCATAAACCCGCCCGACGCACCATGTTCTGCCATCGCCGCTTTAAGATTTGCTATATCTTTTTCGAGTTCGCCCTGTCCTTTGGATACAACCTCGCCTGTGCACATCGGCCGTGCGTATTGTGGTGTGCCGCCTTCATCAGCTAGCCTTTTTAAAAAGCCAGGAAACTGTTTTAAATCGGCTGGTGCGTTACGTTCGCTATCACCTGAGAAGCCTGTATAGCGATCTTTGACATAGGTGGCGTAACTGATCTTGCTGGTCTCGCCATCAGATACGATATCAACCCCTGCATCCACTTGGCGTTTAACGGTTGCTGATACGCCTGCTGTCATGCATTGATCGAACTCGGTTTGATCAAACGGTTTTTCGTTCTCACGGGCGAAAATAAAATCAACGACGTCTTGAGTGCGTGGCAATGAGCCTACGTGTGTTACGGGTATCTGTTTCATAAGAGTGCTCCAGTTAGGCCTGCCTTATCATTGGTATTGCGTACTCGATACAAGCTGGCTTCGCCGCTCATACTGGGTTCGATTGCGTGAGGTATATTGGGTGGTATGGCACAGGTGTCGCCGGGGTTGAGTACAGTACTTCCCCCTTCATAATTTAAGCGCCAATGGCCTCGCATCACCATTAAGATTTCATGCTGCTCAACGCTGTGCATCGCGCTGTTTAACGAGTTTCTACTGATGAAGTCCACTTCAAAGCCTGGGCGATCTTTAATCAGGGCATCAGCGCCAATTACATCGCAAGGGCCATGAGTTGAGAATGCCATCATGTCTTGATAACGAGCAACGTATTGCCCAACAACTTCGGCAACGGTGGGTTCTTTTAGCTTCGCCAGTTGTTCTTCGTTCATGACCGGCATGGGTTTAACCCCATCAGGCAATTGTTGCCCTTGCTTACTATCGTAGAGAGAGCCGTTGTCGCCTAGTATTAATCCGTGAGCGCTGGCTTCTTCTATCACTTGTGGCGCCCACAGCACGCCGCCACCGGCATCGTCACCGCCAAGGATAGCCATGATCATTCCGTAGTCTGTGCCGATATTTTCAAACCCACGAAACATTTCAGTGGGTATATTGATGATGTCGCCTTCTTCTAGTACCACTTCCCCTGCGGTGCCATAACGGCCCCAAAAGAAACGCCAGCGGCCTTTTAGAATAAAAAACACTTCTGCTGTGCGATGAGTGTGTAAAGAATTACGTACGCGCGGTGGTTGTCCTGCTGCACCAATATTAAAGCCGGGTGTTTCGTTAAGGTGTACATGCTGATCCGGGCTTTCGGATACTCCGCCACCTATGATAGTGAAGTTTTCTTTTTGATCAGAACCTGGTGTGTGCGCGTCAATAAACGCAGTGCGACACGGTATTAGATCACCGTAACGTACAATGCGCGCTTCCATATCTTGTGGTGTCATCATTGCTTATCCGGTTTTAAGAACAATTTGTTTCCAGACGGCCGTCTCATCAAATAAGACGTACTCGCGGCGTAAACCCCACGGGCCAAACTCAGCATGGCAGATACCCATAATGTAAATATCGGCGTCACTGGGTTTACCAAACGCTCCCCAACCATCGTGTTTACCCTGTAGGCTCCAACGAATAGCTGCGCGTGGCGGCATCAGTGGATCATCTCGCCCAATCTGATGTTCGATCTTGAAATCTGCATTCGGAAAGCTTGCACGAAGGGAAGTCCAAAATTGATCAGCTTCGCCATGAGAGTGGCCACTTACACCACCAGGGTATTCTAACTGGCAACCGCGATCGTACTCTGCAGGGATGGCCGCTAGGTCTGCCGACATAATACGAGTTAACACATCAGCGTAACGCTGGCCCCATTCGTTGTCGTTGCCCTTACCTTTGTACGGGCCGGGTTTATCGATTACGGGCGTAAAGCCAGGCGAGCTTATTTCGGCGCCGCCTTCAGCTTCTATTTGATCGCGCGCATAAGCCTCTGGCGCTACGCCAAGTTGGCGCACCACTGCACCTTGATCACGTATCAGCCATTCATCGTTGATCTGATTATTAATCGCATGGCAGTCGGCGATGATTCGATACTTTAGTTTGGTACCACTAGCTGCGCCATACACACCATCACCTGTATGAGTAGCGGTTGACAGTATTCGATGTGATGACAGCATGCCCTCTTCGGGTGTGCCGCTCCAAATAACATCTTCACCTAGTAAGGTGCGATCGGGGAATTCTGCCAACGTTGCCATAGTTGCGGCAATCACATCTTTATTGCCAATGACCACTGAGCTGGGTGAGCGCACAACGATGTCTGGAGAATAGTAATGGTGCAGTGTGGCTAGACCTCGGTCCTCCCAGATCTCTTTGGTAATACCAATGATGTAATCAGGGAAGTCTTTAAACTTGGGATCAAAGCCTTGCATGGTTGGTTTCCTATTCCGGTTTGATGCTGGAATGACGAACCACTAGTGGGCCATCAAATGCCAGCCTGACAGGTGGTGCATCGTCGTTTTCAATTTGGGATAACAGTGTGGTTATTGTTTGTTCAACCATTCGGTTAGCCGGCTGCCTCACACTAGTGAGTTTGTAGGAACCCCAAGCCGCGGCAGGTACATCGTCATAGCCCACCACTGCCACATCTTCGGGTATTCGCAAGCCCAGCTCGTCACGAAGTACATCCATAACAGCAAACGCCATGTGATCGTTACAGACAAACACAGCGTCTGGGCGTTCGTCTACCGCAAACATTTGTCGTGCGGCTAATTTGGCTTGTTCAAAATGAAAGTTACCGTCTTCGCGTGCAAAGAGTTTTTGCCCACATGCAGCAAGGCCTTTACAAAACCCGGCTTCACGATCACGTTGTGTCGATGCGCCACTCCAACCGGCTATATACGCTATACGTTGGTATCCTTGTTGTACAAGATGCTCGGCTACTTTGCGCCCGCCCGCTATGTTGTCCGACGTAATAGATGAAAGCATCGCGTTATCTTGGGTACGATTGAATAACACAACGGGCACACCTTCGGCGCGACAACGCGATGCAAGCTCTGATGACATCGCAACCGATGCAAGCACGATTCCGTCAGCTTGGTAGTCGAGTATTTTTTCAAACACCTCATCGGTGTTGTTGGCTGTTTGCTCTACCATCAACACTAAAACGTGATAACCCTCGGCCTGTAAACCTTTGGATAGCTTTTCCATCACATCTGGATAAAACTGATTGTTTAGGTATGTCACGACCAAGCCAATGATGCGTGATTTACCGGTCATCAAGGTACGCGCTAAAACATTGGGACGATAACCAAGCTCATCAGCAACGCGGCGAACTTTCTCTATCGTTTTTGTTGAGGCGCTTGCACCGGGCGTGAACACTCGTGACACTGCCGATTGGCTAACACCGGCCGCTTTGGCAACTTGCTGGGATGTCACTTTTTCGCTGGCCATTAGTCCGCTGTCCAACCTCCGTCAACGATCAGTGCGGTACCCGTGACTAATGATGAGGCATCCGATGCTAAGTACAACACTGAACCCATGATGTCCTCTACTTCGCCGGTGCGGCCCAATTTAATCTTCTCTTTTATCCAAGCGACTCGTTCGGGTTGATCAAAGGTTTGCTCGGTTAATGGCGTACGGATAAAAGTTGGGCAGATGGTATTCACGCGGATGCCATCGCTACCCCACTCTATGGCCATCGCTTTGGTAAAACCCTCTACAGCAAATTTAGAGGCGCAGTACACAGCGCGATCAACCCCGCCCACATGGGCCATTTGCGATGAAATATTGATCAGTGAACCGGATTGGCCAGTTGCTTTAAGGCCTTTAGCTACTGCTGTTGTTAAGAAGTACGCGCCACGTAAATTGATATTCATGACGGTATCAAAGTCAGCAATCTGCGTATCCAGCGCAGGGCTATGAATGGCTAGGCCTGCACTGTTAACCAAGACATTAAAAGGTTCTTGGCTGGCTATTGCTGCCTGTGTGGCTTCAACATCTGCTACATCTAGGGCCAGCAATTCACAACTGTAACCTCGTTCGCGCATAGCGGTCACGGTACTGTTGAGCCGTTCCGCGCCTCGGGCTGCAAGAACAACATGAGCACCCGCTTCGGCCAGTGCAACAGCGCAACCTTGACCAATACCCGATGAGGCGCCAGTAACCAATGCCCGTTGTCCGTCGAGTTTAAATGATGGCGTATTCGGTAATCGATCCATTATGATTCCAACGACTGTTGCTGATGCAATGTTGTCATGCGATCAAAAAGGTCAATGCCCATTTGATTGAATAGATCGATCATGTCAACGAATATCCAATTCTCGGTAAACTGATCGCCATCGCGTAACCAGAAATCGATACCGGATATTTTAAGTTTTGCACCTGAAGCTGGCTCGCCCAGATAAGTGCCGGTATGTGTGGCCTCTACCCCAGCAACTCCCGATGCTGCGAGCAACCGCCCTTCAGCAAACAAGGATTCGATACCCATCACTTTGCGATCAGGGAATGCGATTAACCAAGGTTGCTGATGCAGTTGTTCAAACTCAGATAACGATAAACACGCGCCAATACCACCCGGGCCATACCACTTTAGGTTGGGGTGGAAGTAATTCGCCATACCCATACTGGCAAGTTCACTTTGGTCGAAGCCGTTCAAAGCGCCGTATAGCAAGCCGTTGCCGAGCTTTAGCGTGTGAGTTGTTTCTTCAATATTTTGAGGCTCTATTAATAGGCCGTTAAAGCCCGTGGGGGCTGGGTAAACATGCTCAGCACCACACGACTTTGGTAACACGGGTAATTCGATTTGATCAAACCAATCAACAAAGTCGAGGATCACTTGCGATTCCACCATCTCATCGTCTTTAAAGCGAATGAACTCGCTCCAGCGAATGCGCAGTGGCTGATCGGTTGCCGGTATACCAATAAAAGAGTGTGTCGCTGTACCCGTCAGGTAGCCAGTACCGGCAACCCAAAAGGCATCTTTTGCATCATCGCCTACGTGGTCGGATGACTGACCGCCCATGAGTATGTGAGTCTGTCGTTTTAAATCAGGTATGGCTGCTTTTAGTGGCGCAAATACCTGTTCTGCCAATGCGCTTGAACCAGTAATTTGCCCCAAGGGCGCTGGGCCATTCCAACAGAAGTGTTCAGGTAGATGAGCACTGGCGGCAGCAGCCATGGTTTCGGGCCTAGCGGTATCTATCGCTTCCCAATACGCCAGCGCGCGCTGCTTGTTGGATTGATTCAGGCTCACGACTAATTAGCCTTTACCAGCATGGTATGGAGCTGCTTCGCCATACGGGATATTAGTGCCGCCGTAGCGTCTTACACGAACATTAGCTTGCTCTGCATGCCCAACAAACCCTTCCAGCATACAAAGACGAGAACAATAAGCACCGATTTCGGCAGCAGCTTCGTCTGTTGTGACACGTTGGTAGCTATGCGTTTTTAAAAACTTGCCAACCCACAAGCCACCGGTGTAACGGCCTGCTTTGTTAGTGGGTAAGGTGTGGTTAGTACCAATCACTTTGTCACCGTTGGCTACATTGGTACGTGCACCTAAAAACAATGCGCCGTAGCAGGTCATGTTTTCAAGAAACCAATCATCACGATCAGTCATGACCTGTACATGCTCGCTGGCAATTTCATCGGCCATCTGTAACATTTCGTCGTAGGTGTCACAGACGATCACTTCACCATAGTCGCGCCAACTCACACCAGCCGTTTCGGCAGTGGGAAGAATTTTTAGGAGATTATCAATTTCCGTGAGCGTGTTGGTTGCCAAGGTACGTGAATTGGTTAACAAGACCGCGGGTGAGTTGTAACCATGTTCTGCCTGCCCGAGTAAATCAGTTGCGCAGAGTTCGGCATCGACAGTGTCGTCTGCGATTACCATGGTTTCGGTGGGGCCAGCAAAAAGATCGATACCAACGCGACCAAACAATTGGCGTTTAGCTTCTGCAACAAAGGCGTTACCAGGGCCGATTAGCATATGTACGGGATCGATCGTTTCAGTGCCTAGTGCTAATGCGCCTACGCCTTGAATACCACCTAAGACATAGATTTCGTGTGCGCCGGCCATATGCATCGCGGCAATAACCGCAGGGTTTGGCTGGCCTTGAAATGGAGCCGTAGTAGCGGCAATACGTGGTACGCCCGCAACCGATGCTGTCAGCACAGACATATGCGCTGATGCCACCATAGGGAATTTACCCGCTGGCACATAGCAACCGACAGATTGCACCGGTATATTCTTGTGGCCAAGTATCACGCCAGGTAAAGTTTCAACTTCAACGTCTGTCATCGATGCGCGCTGCGCTTCTGCAAACCCCCTAACTTGAGCCTGTGCAAACTTGATATCTTCAATGTCGTTTGGCGCTACTTGGGCTATCAGTGCCTGTATCTCATCGTCCGTTAAGCGATAACTATCCCGTGAGTCTTTGTCGAATTTCTCGGCCAACTCCCGCACCGCAGTATCACCACGCGCTTCGATATCCGCAAGATTGGTTTCAACTACTTGCCTGACAACCGCGTCGTCCTCTGCGCGTTCTCCTACGGATTTACCCCGTTTTAAATATTCAATCGTCATACATTTGTCTCAAAACTGTGTTTCGTAAGGGCTGGTTTAAGAGCTGACTTGTGGAGCTTCCCGCTCACCACGGTCATACGCTTCCCAACCTTCACCATCAAATATGTCTTTACCTAGTTGTGCCATCACGTGAGGAAAATCCACCATCACCCAGTTGTCTTCAATTTTGCCATCAACCACTTTCCAGAAATCCATATAGCGAATCTCTACGGTTTTACCGCTGGCGGGTATACCCATGAAGTCACCACTGTGTACCGCTTGTTGTTTGCCAAAAGCGGCTGCCCACTCACCCATATACAAGCGCGCTTCATCAATACAGACCTTGTCTGAAAAGGCAGCTTGAAACGGTTGTTGCCAATTTTTTTGAAATTCCTGTAAGCCGTTTTTTGTGCCGCAACCGGTATTGCCCATCCAACGGAAGGTCTCTTTGAAGAATTCACCAATATCGCCAATACGGTGATCATTAAGCCCGTCAACCATGCCTTCAATTACCCGACGTGTATCGTCGGTTTTGCTCATGTCGGTATCACGAGTTAAGCTTGCCTGTTCTGGTCTGCTGCCTTTCATAGCCTTACCCTTTAACGGCACCAGCGGTTAAGCCGGATACAATTTGTCGTTGAAAGAACAGCACCATGACAAACAACGGTGCGGTCGCTGATACCACGGCGGCGACCGCAAACATGACGTTGCCTTTGGTTTGCGTTGTGCCTAAAAAGCTTGAAATCTTCGGTACCATGGTTTGGTTCTCTTTGGAGAGAATCATCGCGGTTACCGCAAAATCGTTGTAGGCAAGTAAGAAAGAAAACAAACCTGTAGTAATAACTCCTGGCCACATCACCGGCACGATGACATGCCGAAATGCCTGAAAGCGATTGCAGCCATCCACCATGGCACTTTCGTCTAGGTCTTTAGGGATGTTCTTAAAAAACGAATGCAGCATCCACAAAGTGAACGGTTGGTTGATTGCCACGAGTACCACGATGGCGGTGGGTAGATACCCCCAAAGATTCCAATTAAAAAATACGGGCAGATAACCTGACACTAATGTGATGGGTGGCATCGCTCTGAAAATAAGCGCAATAATTAAAAACCAGAATGCATAACGATACGTAGAGCGTGATAGCGCGTAACCGCCCAAGGTGCCAAACGTGAGTGAAATGGTGACGACAAATACACAGACAATCATGGTGTTTAAAGCAGCTAGCCCGAATGCTTCTTTGATCCATGCTCCATGGTAGCCGTCACCCGTGAATGAACCGCCCGTCTCTCTAATTGTGAGTGGCCCAGTTAACGCATTAGCCCAATTCGCTTTTGAGAAGAAATCACCTTCGACTTTAAACGAACCCCAAAGCGTCCATAAAAATGGAAACGCCGCCAGTATCATCCAGATAACCAACACAGCGATTAACACCAGGTTTAATAGATGAGATCTTTTTTGCGCTTGTACCGTCATCAGACCCGCCTACTTACGTGTGAAATCACGCCAGGTGCGTACTAGCACTGGCAATAACAAAATACAGATACCGAGTATGGTCAACACAGACGTAGCGGCAGCCGAACTCAGCTGGCGGGTTTCACCGCCTAAATCGTTATAAATCGCCCAAGACAACGAGGTCGCGTGCGCTTCGGCAGAAAAACTAACAATGGGTTCGAAGACACGGAAGTTATCCATTAACTGCATAAGAGCAATGAACGTGGTTAGTGGTAGGAGATGCGGAATGATCACATAGCGGATCTGTTCCCATCGGCTAGCACCATCAATCATGGCCGACTCAAGGGTGTCTTGATTGACTGACTGCAGCCCTGCGTAATAAACAATGAAGGCAAATGGCGCTGAATGCCATACGCCGTACACCATTAACATGATCCAAGTTAATGGTGTAGAAGCTTTAACTGACAGGGTCGGATCACCTGCTAGATATTGAAGTGCATTGCCTACTATGCCCCGTGCATCGACCATCCAAAACAGAATGAGTGCACCGATTAACGGCGTGACTAGCATGGGTAGCAATGAGAAAAATATCAATGGGCCGCGCATCCACTTGGCGGCGCTATTAACCGCGACCGCTATGATAAATCCAAAGATGATCACTAACGGTGTGACGATAAACGTGAACGCAAGCGTAAAGCTCATGGCTTTATAGAATGGAAGATTCACTAATTGCTTTATAAAACTACCGATGCCATTGCTAGTACTCCAAGCTGCACGTACTTCATCTATCGCTAGATGCCTTCGATCAAGATAGGTGGTAAAGCCTGCAAAACGGCCGATGGGGTTTTCGCGCTTGAGTGCTTGCGTAGCCTCTTGATCTACAGCAGTTATGGTCTCGCAACCAAAGGGGCCGCAGTTTGTGACCTCTTTGATAACTTGTTCGGTATCGACGTGCACAGATTGGATCAACACCGACACGATCGGAAAAAATATAAACAGCAGCATCGCCAAAGACGATGGAAGCACAAACCAAAAAAACGTCTTGTGTTTCATGTGATGTTATTGACTGCCTAACGGTGTAAACGAGTGGCGAGTTTGGTTAACTCGGTTTTGGTTATGGGGCGGTATAGCACCGCCCCATACTGTAGTGGCTTAGTTTAAGAAGCCTTTTTCTTTAGCTGCTGTTGTGTAGGCAGCTTCTGTATCTGCAAGTGCTTGTTCTGCACTTTCCTTACCTTGTAGGTAGTCGGATAGGTTGTCACCTAATGCTGTGTGCAATAGGCCGTGGTATGGAAGCATTGGGTAAGGCTTGGCACCTGCCTTGATTGAAGCAAACACGCCGGCGTTAACTGGCGCTGGGCTGTAACCTTCAATCATCCATACCGCTTCGCCCATCGTGTCATCGTTTAGGATGCCTGGGCTTGTGCCATTTTTCATCGCCATGAATGTTGCCTTGGCATTCTCATCAGAGGTATTTTTAGCCACTGTCCAGCCATCCCACCAAAGTGTTGTTGCTGGTGTGGTACCACCACCTACTGTCATTGGGCCGCCTACAGCGACGTTGCTGTAAACCACTTCTTCTGCACCTTCGTCATCCATCAATACACCGATGCGAGAGCCCCACATGTTCATCAACGCCGTGTTACCTGCTTCGAACTCTGCGTTGGTGGCGTTTGAATCATGAGTTAGGAAATCTGGGTTCATGTATTCAGTTAACGCTTTCATCATTTCAAGAGTGGCAACACCTTGTGGGTTGTTGATGGCTACTTCAGCCGTACCTGCATTGTAGAATTCACCGCCGTGACCGATGTACATGTTCACAAATTCTTGCGCTAGGTTCCAACCTGATTTATACGCTCCGCCAACTGGGTTCTCCATGATGCCTTTTTCGCGGATCATTTTTGCAGCTGCAAGTAGCTCTTCATATGTGGTTGGTGGCTCGACGCCAATTTCTGCTAGAACGTCTTTGCGGTAAGCAAGATGTTGTGAGTTTGCCATGAATGCAACAGCCATGACTTTGCCGTCAATCGTGATGAGGTTGCTTTTTGGAATGTCTGCGCCGTGTTCTGCAATTAGATCATCCAGTGGACGAATCACGTCGTCATTCATTAATGCAATGATGGAAGAGTTAGCAATAATTGCAGTAGTGTATTCGGCTGGGTCGCCTTGCATACCTGCTAGGTTTATCTTCTGGTGATCAGCTGTTAGGTTTGATATTACCTCAACTGCATCGCTTGCACAGGCAGCTGCGCCCTTTGCAACAGTCTGGATTGCAGGAAACTCATTACCAACAATGCTGACGGTTCCACTAATGTCACCACAATTGGCAAACGCTACATTTGCAGATAACGCCAATGATACGGCGAGGGTTAGTTTTCTTAAAAGCATGGTCTATCTCCCATCATTAAGTTGAGTGGTGCCGACGATATGACCGCACCGTTTTAAAATTAAAGTACTGCTATAAACACTAAATGCGTACACCTGTTTCGACATTAAACCAATGACAAAACTGCGGTTCTATATTGATCGATACCGCATCACCGATATCAGCTCGAAAATTTTTGTCTGCCTTAACTGACACTAATACTCCATCAATACGGACGGAAATCATCGTGGCATCACCAAGTAGCTCTAGCGTGTATACCGGTGCGTTGATCTGCCCAGTTTGGCCGCTTGCCAAGGTGGCGTCTTCTGCACGAAAACCCAAAGTCACTGGGCCATCAGGTGCACTAATACCTGACAGGGATGTATGCGCTGCGGTAAAAACGCCGTTGTTGACATGACCGTCAACAAGGTTCATTGCAGGCGAGCCAATAAAGCTTGCAACAAAGGCATTGGCTGGGTTGTCATAAATTTCGGTTGGCGTACCGACTTGCTGAACCACACCTTCTTTCATGACAACAACCCGATCAGCCAGTGTCATCGCTTCAATCTGATCGTGCGTGACATAAATAGTGGTGACAGCTAACTCATGACACAGGTTTTTAATTTGTGCGCGGGTTGATACCCGCAGCTTGGCATCAAGGTTTGATAAGGGCTCATCCATTAAAAACGCATTGGGTTCACGCACTACTGCGCGGGCAAGAGCAACACGTTGCCGCTGACCACCAGATAGCTCAGCCGGTTTACGATGCAGGAAGTCATCTAGCTCAACCATGCCCGAGGCACGCTTGACGCGTTCATCATGTGTGCTTGGGTCTATCTTGCGTACTTTTAACGGGAAGCGAATGTTTTCGTAGACATTCATGTTTGGGTATAGCGCGTAGGATTGAAACACCATCGCGACATCGCGATTTTTAGGTTCTAGATCATTGATCAGTTTTCCATCAACGCGTATCTCGCCAGAGGTGACGTCCTCTAGGCCAGCAATCATTCGCATCGTGGTGGTTTTGCCGCAACCGGAGGGCCCTAACAGGACTAGAAACTCACGATCAGCTATGGTCAGATTGACGTTATTAACGCCGACAAAGTCGCCCCACTGCTTACACAGATTACGTAGTTCGATTTCAGCCATTATGAGTCCGCATTCTTACCACCTAATCTGCATTTTGCATTCGTATTCAAAATAATACTCGCCATCTACATACAAAATCAATCTATATTTTGCCTTTTTTGCATACCCATGCAAAAATGACCGTGTAGCGAGTAACCGCACCTTCAACAAGGCAGAGATTCCCATGAGCCGTTTTCAATCCGCTAAAGATCAGGTGCGCCGCTACACGCGGGCAATGGAAAAAGCATCGCCTACCACGGTTGCCCAAGTGCTCGCTGAGCACACAAGTGATGACTACCTCTGGCGTGGCGTGTATCCATTTCGTCAACAAGACGATAGCCAAAGTGCCGCAGCAGTTTTTTGGCAGCCACTGATGCAATCGTTTACCCGATTACAGCGACGTGAAGATATCTTTATTGCCGGTGAAAACATTTACGACGGCGAGGCGTGGGTGATGAGCATGGGCAACTTTATGGGTTTATTCGATAGCGATTTTTTAGGGATCCCCCCTACTAGGCGCATCGCTAATATTCGTTATACAGAATTCAGTTGTGTACGTGATGGCAAAATAAGCCAAACCGGTTTGTTTATAGATTTGATTGGGTTGATGGTACAAGCTGGTGTGAATCCCCTGCCCGCGTCTACTGGAGTGTATTACAACTATCCCGGGCCGCGTTATCACGATGGGATTCTTACTGAGGATGCGGCATCTGAAGAAAGTGAAGCGACGCTGGCACTTGTTAATGAGATGGTTCAGGATTTATCCGATTTAAATAAGAGTGGCTCTATGGATTGCCCGCCTGAGCTATTAGCCAAAACATGGCATGACGACATGCTGTGGTACGGCCCCGCTGGCATTGGCGCTAGCTACACAATCCCACGATACCAAGAGCAACATCAATTGCCGTTTAGAGGGCAGCTCGGTAATAAACAGTTTGAAGGCCACGTATGCCGTTTTGCTGAAGGTAACTTTGCTTGCTTTTTCGGGTGGCCAAATTTGCGTAATAACCCGTTAGGTGGCTGGTTAGGTTTACCTGGGGGCACTGAAAATACGCAAATGCAAGTAGTGGATATTTACCGACGCGACGGTAACAAGTTAGCAGAGAACTGGGTGTTAATTGATTTCCCTTGGTGGCTTAAGCAACAGGGGCTGGATGTGTTGCAGCGTAATCGTGAGTTAAGAGGAATAGTCGCTACCTAGCTATAGATTCGGTGTGCGTGTTAGTTATCAAATAGAGCCATCAAGCTGATGTCGAGAATTGTGTTGCATCATTGCCGCACCCCTCTCCCCAATCATCAAGCTTCAAACTACTGTTCGCTTTAGAGCTTCATTAAATGTGGTTTTCAAGAAAAAATGTTGCCCTGGGACTGTGCCCTTTTATAGGTATTTCGCCCCGGAAGGAAATTTGGTAGTTGCCAGGTAGCATCTGCCTTGTTTCTGCTGAAATTTGGATCTTATCAGGAATACCTTCCGATTCCATCCTACTGGCAACGTTCACAGTATCACCCCAGAGGTCGTATGAAAAGTTTTGTTTGCCAATTACGCCTGCGATGACAGCACCAGAATGCACACCAATCCGCAGTTTCAAATCAACCTTGTTTTGAATACGGAATTCTCCAAAAGCTTTTTGCATGCCTAGTGCAAGATCTGCAACATTTTCGGCGTGATCAGCGACGCTGCCGTTCAACCCGGCAGCAACCATGTATGCGTCGCCAATAGTTTTTATCTTTTCAGCACCGTGTTTCTCGGCAAGCTTGTCGAAACGCGAAAACAAATCGTTGAGTAATTTTACCAGCTCAACCGCAGACAATTTTCGGGATATATCGGTAAATCCCGAAAGATCAGCAAACAAAACCGAAACGCATTCATGAGCATCGACTAGTGGCTCCTTCTCCTCGGCTTTTAATCTTGTTGCAATTTCTGCCGGTAAAATATTCAGTAGTAGTGCATCGGAACGCTTTTTCTCGATTTCAAGCAGTCGTTCCAACTGATACGCTCGTCGGTTCATAACATCCAGTAAATAGGCAAATCCAACCGCAAATCCCAATCCACCACCGACCCAAGCTAATAAATTAATTAATTCAAAACCGGTACCACCCAAGAGAGCCATCGTAATTAGCGCAGCTATAACGTAAGGTACCAAAACGCCTGTTGCCTGAAGCGCACCGCTAGTTACTGCAGGAGTAAAAATCATCCCTAGAATAAACCCTCCAACACCCGCAACAAATCCGCCCGGTAATTGCGAAAGTATTATTGCGAAAAGAATCGCATAACCGATATAGAGATATACCTGTGCAAACAGCCAGCACTTTTGATTTTTTCGTACGATTGGCAGGAATGTTAAACCTAAAACCACCACGAAATGAAATACGGCGGCTATGCGAATAGGAGCCGTTTTGCGAATTGCCGTCGGATCAAGCACCATGTCCCAAGCTTGATAACCAATGAAAGAGACGACTCCAATGCACATGGCAAGTCTGCCAAGTGGAATAAAGCGCTCTAGCATATGTTTTTCGTATGCCCGTTCAACTTCTAGTTCGAACTTAACCGGCCGCCAGTTTACCAACGAACTCTCCTGCCATTCCCCAACAGAAATAAATCGACCTGCTCATATTGCTTTGAGACGCAATATCTAATGTCATATCGAACCTGATCGATTTAATTGATGTCAAAATATATACATTGCAGGTACATTACAGACCTGTCTGCCATCCTCGCAGATATGCGTTTTGAGTGGGAGGCCCCAACCAGACCTCATCCGCCCCAGATAGCCTGTTTAGTATCGCTAATGGCATCCGCTACTGCTTGTTTTTAGCAGATTGCAGCTAAAATTAAATTTGGAGATCCCTTGCCAAGTCGCGACTAGTTTGACTGATGGGAAAGTACCCGATAGCCATTTGCCGATGGTGGCTCACTGAGAAAATCACTAAATGCAGCCCAAATTTGAGCAACTTGCTCTTGGTTTGCGTTTGAAATTTCTTCAGATTCAACTACCGACATAACTACGCCATTGCCTTCACTGTCAATGACATTTGTAAAACTTTTCAATCCAGGCATTGACATGATCTGAGGTATTAATTCGTTGAGCTTTGCCTCCGCTTCAGCTATTCGATCTGGCTTCATTCTAAATGTAGTAACGCGTGCGAACATAATGAAATTCTCCGATTATTTTTCGGTTCCGAAAATATCGATCACACCGGGTGTAGATCGTATTTATAGAATGACATAAAGAAATGTTTCACTTCAATTGCTAAGTTTTAGTAACTAAGAGGCATGTACTCTAAATAGTATTAAATTACCAAACGAAAGGCTTGACCCTCTTGGTAAATAATTCAATATTAAAGACCAGCGGCATCTGATACACGCCTCGATTTAACTGCTAGATATTCTACCTGTATGCTTATACGAGCTAACCGCTGTGTAAGTCAACGGCCTTTGGCACTATCCATCGCGTTCATGACTTCTATCAACTTTTGATTGTGAGAATTGCCATACAACGTTGTGTAAAGAGCTAAAACCGCGACAGGATTGCCGGGAAGTACCGATTTATAGGCGAGCTTGCCTTTGGTTTGATACAGCCGAATTCTGTCATGAAATAAATTACTAAGTTCTGATTAAGCGTTATAGATAACGGGCATTTTCCCTCGCCACTTTCGCCATACCTCATCGTCTACTATTAACTTTGCCATAAATCCTGCCACGTTAATTCGACTAGTTTTTCCCGAGTCGAAAATCGGGTCACGAATTGGAGAGACGAACACATCGTACGGAGTAATCGCTTTCTCATCGATAAGGCCATCTGGTCTGACTGCAGCCCATTCAATGATATTATCACTAGCAGCGTAATGTGATTGCAGAAATGCGGCCGCATCCTCGTTATCTGCATGTGGCGGCAATAGGTGTCTAAGCATACTCACTACAATTTTATGCTTCAACGTAACTTGTTCGCCCTCCTGTTTATTGCGGTTGCCAGTAGTGTTCATCAAAACAAACTTTACTGGCATTGCAGGGGCATCTTTTCCGATTGCCTTACAAAGGCGCTTGACGCTATCTGTTACCAATCGTCTAGGGTGGCCAAAAATCCCTCTTAAGCTTAGGTTGTGCCCAAGACACGAAGCGACGGCGTGGCAGCCGTGAACCTGTGCTTCCAACTCTTCATCCGTCATTTCTAGCAAACTGGCTTCCTCGATAGTAAGCCTGTCATGATTTATGAGCTGCTCCGGTAGTGATCGGGTCGAGCGCACAATAATTTTCACAGTTTCGCCTTGATCAAGTAATTGCTCAACTAAGAGACGGCCTGTTGCGCCAGTAGCTCCAACAACTAAAACAGACATAATTGGTATCTCACTAAGTAATATCCATTGACTATACCCATTCAATATTGATAGGTATATTGGCTGAAACCGTATTCTAGGTATGCATATCTGTATGAACTGGGAATCTGTTAACTTCGATTGGAATCATGCTCGCGCTTTTTACGTAACAGTGCAGGAAGGTAGTTTGTCAGCTGCTGCTAAAGCCCTTGGGGTAACTCAACCCACCTTAAGTCGACAGGTTGCTGCCTTAGAAGCAGAACTTAAAATAACGTTGTTTGAGCGGGTTGGGCAGCGGTTGGTGTTAACGGATAGTGGCTCCAAATTAGTGGAACATGTCAGCTTGATGAGTGAGGCTGCCTTTCAATTCTCTTTAGCTGCAGGCGGTCAATCTCAACAGTTAGAAGGCTCTGTAGTCATATCCGTTAGCCAACTGGATGCAGCTTTTCGTCTACCGAAAATTATTGCTGCGCTGCACCATGAAGAACCGCTCATTAACATAGAGGTAATCGTTACCAACGAGCCTAGCGATCTACTACGGCGTGAGGCAGATATAGCGATTCGCAACTTTCATCCTACACAAAAAGATCTGATTGCAAAAAAGCTGGGAGACGAAATAATCAGGCTCTACGGAACGGCTGCTTACTTTGAGAAACAACGAAAATCATTGGATGTCGCAGATTTAAATGCCATGCAAATCATTGGTTTTGATCGTAGTAATGTGGTGACTGATATGCTTAACGGTCAAGGCTGGAAACTAGATAAGCATAATTTCCAGTTGCTAACTTCATTTCAGCCACTTCAACTTGAACTATGTAAGGAGGGCCTAGGTTTAATTTTTTTTCCAGAGGATATGGGAGATGCCGACCCTGATTTGGTGCGGGCTTTTAACGATGCCGAGCCTGTTATGACGCTACCCGTATGGTTGGTTTGCCATCAGGAGCTACGAACTAGCCTCCGGGTGCGTAGAGTGTTTGACTTTATTGTAGAACGATTGAAGTGCAATACGACCATCAGATCTTGACCTTTGATTGATGAGTAACTTCATCGAAGTTGCTCAAGTATCCATAATTTTTCACATGAGCCTCAAGCCTTTTTGTAATCGTACACGTGGCCAGCCGTTTGGATGGCTCGATCTACTGCCCCTCAATAGACACTCAGGCTGCCGTGGGATCGCACCGCATTAGTTTTGTAGAGTGAGTTTGTATTTCTAGCCGCCCAGATACAGCACCAATCTATGCTATGTTCAACTATCTCCCTTTCGTTTAGTAACAAATGTTGGCTAACTCTCCTAACGGACGTGTCACTTTGTTTTCACACGGTTTTCTATAGGTTTATCGTATGGTTGAGAAAAGCCGGATTGAAGAAATCCTCCTTGAAAACAGGCAGCTTCGGCAAGATCTAAACACGCTTAGGAAAACCAATAGAGAACTATTGGTATACAAGCAACAGCTCGATGCAATCCTGAATAATGCACCGGTAGAGGTTTACCTAAAAGACCGTGAAGGTCGCTACTTAAGAATAAACAAACAATTCGAAACAATCTTTGATGTCAAGAATGAGGAAGTTATTGGTTTACTGCCAACCGATATTCATGACCCAGAGTTAGCCAAGTCCACGATCGAACAAGATCAGTTCGTCTTGAAATCCGGAATGGCTAATCAACGCGAAGAAGCAGCAGTGCTAGCCAATGATGGGCGCATGCACACTCTTTTAACGATAAAGTTTCCTGTATTTAACGACAAAGGCGAAGTGGATGGCCTTGGTGCAATCGCGACAGATATTACCGACCGCAAGTTATTGGAACAATCCCTACTTCGATCACAGAAGATGGAGGCTGTGGGGCAATTAACAGGCGGTATCGCTCACGATTTCAATAACATACTCGGCATCATAATGGGCAATTTGGAGATGCTAAAACCGCTTGTTGAGTCAAATGAGGAGGCTCGCTTTTGTGTCGAATGGGCTTACAAAAGCGCCACTCGCGCTGCAGATTTAACACGAAAGTTGCTGAGCTTTTCAGGAACATCAGAAGCGTTATCGATGAATCTTTCGCTTAACGACTTTATCCGCGGAATGGAGCCATTGATAGCTAAATCCCTTACAGTTTCTATCAACATTAGTACCCAGTTAGAGGACGATCTGTGGATAGTTAATATAGACCCGGGCGAGCTACAAGACACAATTCTGAATCTTTCATTCAATGCACGCGACGCTATGTCAGCTGGTGGTGCCATGACCATTAAAACCAGTAATGAACGAGTTGATGAAGACTACATTCGCACTAACCCATTGGCAACGATGGGTGAGTTCGTCATGCTAACGGTAAGCGATAATGGGCACGGTATGGATTCAGATGTGATTGCCAAAGCGACTGAGCCATTTTTTACAACCAAGGGGCCAGATAAAGGAACGGGATTAGGATTAAGCATGGTGTACGGCTTTGTCGAGCGCGCCGGCGGGCACATGCGTATTCAATCCGCGCCAGGGAAAGGCACTGACATCATGCTGTACTTACCACGTGTAATGGACGAGCTCGATAATGTTGCACCTAGTAGCTCACAACCCCATCTTCAGCGCGGACATGAAACCATTCTAGTGGTTGATGATGAAAAAGCCTTGGTGGATATTGTTGTTTCGAACCTCCAAGAGTTAGGTTATAAAACGATTGTGGCTAACAATAGCAAACAGGCTTTAAGCATACTTAACACAAACAATGCGATTGATTTGTTGTTTACTGATGTCATCATGCCTGGTGAAATGGATGGTTACGAGCTAGCTTTATCAGCGCAGAAGTTGTATCCCTCATTAAAGATTTTGATCTGTAGTGGTTTTACCAACAGGGATAATGAATTTTTTGATAATCATGGCGTTGTTAATTCCACCCTACTCTTTAAGCTTCTAAAAAAACCGTTTAGTAAATCAAGCCTCTCTACTGCTGTTCGACAAGTGTTGGAAGACTGATCGCTCAACCATTACACAAATACTTGATCAACAATTAAGGATGCCAGTGCAAGATCTTGCACACCTAGGCCTGCTAGATCGATTAGAGAAAGATCTGCTCCAGAAAATCCGTTGTAGCCTTTTCGCCGGCTAGCAAATCACAAAAGGATACATCCGCATCATCTGCCACGACGCCTGCGCGCACTGCTGCACCGAAGTCCCCATGGTGCAAGCACTGTTGATGATTGTCTGTGGCGATGATATCAAGCGATGCAAACACAGCAGGTTCGATTTCAAGTTTTCCCGGGCTATCGGTGCCTATCGCTATGATGTGTAATTTTTTAGGTAGATCGGTGGCGTTTATAATTGGTGACGTAGAAGGCGTTGTTGTGACCACAATATCAGCAGCTTCACATACATCGCTTACAGAATGCCTTGCAGTAGCCTGCAATCCTGATTGATTTAGCCTATTGCACAATGCAGCGGCTTTGTCTGCAGAGCGTCCATAGATTACAACTTCGTTTAGCTTCAGATGAGACGTAATGACTTGTGCCTGTAGTAGTGCTTGCGTACCGGTACCGATAATACCTAACGTTGCATTTTTATCTACGTGCGCCAGTTCTGCCGCTAATGCACCCGCGGCTGCGGTACGTATTTGTGTTAACCAACCATCGTCTTG
>CALJAA010000076.1 GCA_938028465.1 uncultured Granulosicoccaceae bacterium
ATTGCGCTGATTCTCTATTGATTGCGATAAATCGCAGCATCAGGCATGAACGCCAGAGATGCAAAAGCAAAGTTTACTCCAACATCTACTCTTTTAAGGTTTACGCCTTTAAGCTCTCCCGCTATGGCCTCACCGAACGCATTCCATTGTGACCTTGTTTCAGTGTCTATGATCTTGCCATTGATGCTTGTAAACTTTAACACGGTGTTGTTGTTTATAGTTCGGTCAAAGCCACTTGCGGTTGGTACGCTAGTTGAGTTGTGGATATCTGTTTGATCAAGAGGTGATGCATAAGCTAATCCGCTCATGACCACTACTGGACGGCCGTCGACAACATCATTAATCACACCACTACTCTTGACAGAAGTAAATGGGTACAACTTTAGCGATTCATTAATCCGCACATTCAACACCCTTTCCATAGCAGGCAAACGAGGGTCAGTTTCATCTTGAAACAGCAGTGGATTATTATCAATTGAGTCATAACCTTGAAACGGATTAAGACCGTATTTGCGATTAAACCCTGTATCACGTGAAAGCACCCGCCCTTTTGGGTGTCGCTGTGCAAACTGCGAAAACGCTATTAACTGAGTAGGGTAATCTAGCGATAATTGCTTAGTGACGTATTGGCCAGCAATCGCAGTACCGGTAAACTGTTGCCATAGTGATTCTGTCTGCCGATCGAACATGACTAATCCACTATTGCGTAACAAACCAGATGTTCCGAAGGTGAGTGTTTTACCATCAACTCTTCGATTCAAAACTAAGCCGTTGTTGCACAGCGGACAAAACGTGATCAATATCGGTTTATTGCGAAATGTATCGTTCACTATCTGATGATAGAGGAGAATCTGCAGCGGATAAGCACGTGCCTTATTGTCGATTTCTACTACTAAAACAGGCTCTCTATCATCAATCCACTTTCGTGCCTTTTTCACAGAAACAAAACGAGGCCGACTGATGGCGGGAATACCATCCTTAGGTATTCCGCTATCAACAATTTCAGTGAGATTTATATTGGTCTGGGTAAAATCGGTTTTCGGCCAATTTTGAGTCCAAGTAGTGTGTTCCTGCGCGAGTGCGACGTTTGCTAATGCCAAACTGGCAATCACTAGAATCCCATTTGTCACCCTCGCAAACGTGGTGAACCATGGCGTGCAGAGTATGGCGTTCTGAAACCCGAACCCCCTCCTTTGCAACATAAAAAAATGTTGTGCAATCTTCATGAATTAATACTGTATTGTTCTAGTTTCCTTGCATCACATTTCGCGTGCAAATGAACAGTCGAATTGTTTAAACTATAAGTCTATTGTAATCCACTCTAAAAATCGCTGTGAAATTACGACAAATGCCCAGCGCAGCAACTTTAATAGTCTGCCTTTCGGTATGTGGCTTGCAAGCTGCAGGCGTTGTATCAGCTTCAGAACTTGAATTGCAACCGTCCGTGGGCGTGCTAGATAGCGACATAGGGCAACAGTTTGCACAACAGTCAGATTCTAAGCTTTTAACTACATCAGACACCAAATCGCTTTCATCGTTCCCCTCGCTCATTATCGATCCAATGGCCTACGATGAACCCTACGATGCAGGCTGGCAAGTGTATTTTGACAATGATCTTTTTACCGGTACCGACCGAGATCGTGACTATACAGGCGGTTTTGCATTGGCTTATAGTGGAAGACGAGCACGAGAGTGGATCTTCTCAATGGACACTTGGTTGGATCATATCGATGAGATTGCTGGAATCCAATCATTACAATTCGACGCTGATGGTTTTTTGCGTCATACCTTCGAATTTGGTTTAGTGCTTTTTACACCTGTAGATTTATCTGAGAGTGCACCATTACCTGAAGATCACCCTTATTCTAATTTTCTGTTTGTGGCCAATAGCCAGCAAGTGACGTTTCCTAAACAACGATGGGTATTGCAATCGGCTTTAACGCTTGGTCTCGTAGGCACTGGGCTTGGGCCTGAGTTTCAAAATTCGATACACAGCGCGACTGGAAGCGAGGAAGCTAATGGCTGGGGGAATCAAATATCTGACGGAGGCGAACTAACCGGCAAATATTCTGTCGTGGGGCACAAAAACCTCATTAGTCAGTACAACAGATTTTCGTATGAGTTTACCGGCTCTGTAGAAGGTAACATTGGATTCAACACAGACTTAGGTATCAGCATGGCTGCTCGTTTAGGGCAACTCAAATCTCCCTGGTGGAGCTTTGTACCCCATCAATCTGACTATATTAATCTCGGTCAGACAATTACTGGACGCATTGATGAGCGAACTTTGCCTGCTGAATTGTTCGTTTGGACAGGAGTGAAAGCTAAATACATTGCTTACAATGGATTTTTACAAGGTCAGTTTAGAGATAGTGCAGTCACGTTCGATAGAGATGAGCTTGAAAATGTCACGTATGAAGGATGGCTAGGAGTGACTAAAACTTGGAATAGCGGCATCGGTTTAAGCTTTTTCGTTCGTCGTCGTACAGGTGAAATCAAAGGTTCATCTTCACGAAATCCTATTTGGAGCGGCTTTATCATTAATTTTACAAGCTAATCAAAAAATCTGTATCAGAGATTTTCGTACACTTTGGGTAACGAATCTACGTTGTTAAGATAAACACCGCTCATGGCGCGATACCCACTGCGGTAACGCCAGGTATTGCACGAACAGTTTCAATCAACTGGCTTACTTTTTCGGGGCTTACAGTTGAATCATCAAAAGGATCGATCACAGTTAGGCGGTAGCCACCTGAACTAGTTTCAACTAACTGAGAATCAAGTGCCATTTGCTCAGTTGCTTCCGTTAACTTAGCCCCTGTTTGATCGTTTATCATGCTTGTATCTAAACTGATGGCTAACGAAATGCTGTTAACTGGGTCCCCGGAGCCATGCACCTGATAAACGTCATCCGTGTTGTTCCCCATTATCCCAGTTTGTACCAACACGACAAACCCCAAAAGCAACCCACCCACCGAGGCTATCGCCCATTGTGGCGGTGCTCCCGTAGGCATGACACGCCCAAGCGCTGCGAAGAAACGGTTTGCTCTATCGCTTAATGGGTTGTTAGGTTCTGCTGCTATCCGTTCGCGCATTTTATGTAACGATGCAGAGGCGTTGCCCGTTTCATAGGGCCTACTATCGATAGCGTTGTTTACTAGGCTCAACGATGCGATTTCGCTTTGACACTGATCACAATGTGCAACGTGGTTTTGCATGGCGTTAGCTTCAGTTTCAGGCAATGTACCGTTAAGTAACCAAGGTAATTTAAGCATAATTTCTTCGTGCTCGGATTGTGTTGTAGAGTCGATAGTCATAATTAATATCCGTACACCGATTAAATAGAATCGAGAATGGTGCGTAGTTTTTTACGCGCACTAAACATGCGTGTTTTAACCGTATTGCTAGGGCAACCAACTATTTCGCCTATCTCGGTAGTCGTCCAACCCAAAGCTGTAAGCTCAACCACAGCTCGTTGTTCGGGGCTGACTTCATTAAGTGCCGACATGACATGTGATAGTTCCTCCGACATCGTCGTGCCAACTGCTGGATCATTACTGGTATTTTGATCAACCAAAATACCGGCATCCTCACTGTGTTCATCAAACCGAGTGTGGCGTTTACCAGACCTGATGGCTTTCATGGCTGTTCTAAAAGCAATGCCGAATATCCATGTTGATACTTTGGATTGGTTTTGAAACTTCCCTGCTCCCGTCCACACCGCGTAAAGCGTATCGGATACCACCTCTTCAATTTGCGAGGGATTCTTTAGCAGCCCTTGCACAAAACGAAATAGCTTTGGGTGATAGCGTAGATAAAGCCGCTCAAACGCTTTTTCATCTCGCTTAGCAATACGCTGCAACTCAAGCACCTCATCGTTAGGTTCTGTTGAATTGTCTTGCCACGCCCCTAGCGCCATTGTAGTTACAACCGTGTTCATCCCAGTCTCAACATCATTTATAGCAGTCTTGCTATCTACTGGGTACCCGCTAACAACGGTTGGGTTCATTGATATCGCAAATTAGTTGAAAATATAACTAAGTTGTTGGTTTTGTGAACAATATTGTGAATTTCCTTTTTTCGGTTTTCACACAATTCAAAGAGGATCCGTAGAGACATACCCCCTACGGTCCTCTTTTTTAGTTAATTAATCGATGCCAACGCTCTATCAAGATCATCTAATTCCTCACAACCAATTGGGCATAACTCAGCAAGCATGGCGCGGTTTGCTCGAGCTTTGTCGTATTGTTGCGTTTCGATAAAAAGCTCGCCTTGATACTCCAACGCACCCTTGTGCTCGGGGTTGTACTTAAGCGCTTTTCGATAGGCTTTGCTGGCTTTCTTGTACTTGCCTAGCTTCCGATTTGAATAGCCCAATAAATTCCAAGCATCGGCGTTTTTATAATCTTCCCTGATGATGTGGTTCAGTTTGCGAATTGCTGCTTTATACTTATTTTGCCCAAGAAGCGACTGAGCTGCATTCATATGTTTGTTTAAACTAGCATCGTTCGAATCGCTATCATAGCCGGATCCACCACTACTACCAGCTGCGTAGGCGGCTTGTGATACGAAAAGTGAAATTACTAAAATAAAATATTTCATGGGTTGTTCTCCTAATGGTTTTGATTAGTTAGTTATGTAGTGGATTTAACGAGATACCGGCACAGCGACTTCCCATACACCGTTTACACCGTTACCGTTGGTGTCACCCGCTGCTGAATCGCCTTGGAAGAAATAAAGTGGCTGACCGTTTTGTGCCCATTGCACGGTGTTATCGGCGCGTGTAATGAGCGTGAAGTCGTCTGCTGGCAAAGCTCCCGCATCAGCGTACAGTGGTGGCCATACAACAGCACATTGGCCGTTACATACAGACGTATTTAATGAATCGTTTCGAAAGGTGTATAACGTTAATCCGTCAACATTGTTGCGTACGGCGGGATCACCTGATCCGTCATTTATATTGCCGGCACCAACAAAAACAGTGCCTAAGGCTGTTGTACCAGTTGAAATCGGGTCAGGCCTTGTAACAAACCACACACCACCACTACCTTCTCCATTAATCTCCCCAGCGGCAGCATCACCCTGGAAGTAATACACGGGTCGACTTTTAAAGGTAAATTGGAATCTACCATCGCTAAGTTCAATGGTTCCAAACTGTCCTTCCGTCGTGGCCGATGCTGCTATGACAGGCGGCCATACCTCCAAGCAGCCACCAGTACAGTTAGAAACGTTGTCATCATCATTATCAAAGGTGTACAAGGTACGGTTAGCGTTACCAAATGCGAACACAGCTCCAATTGCTGAATCTTCGGTTCGGCCGATTCCGGTTGTACTGGAACCATCAGTATCATTTTGATCAGCTTGCGCTGTATCGTTAGAGCTGCTACAGCCGTAGAGGCCAACAGATATCGTAATGACACCCATGACCAAAACTTGTTTTATTCGCTTATTGAAATGTTGCATCAGAAATACCCAATTAGTTAATTAATAGCTGCGTTAAGTAGCTGTAATCACTGAGTACCCGCGTCTTAGCAAATGGTTCATGTGGGTTGGGATTTGTGCAGTTAAATTGGGTTATATGGCTTGTCTTTGTAGCTAAGCCAATAGGCAAATCTATATACTGTCTATGATGCTACATATCAAAGGCCAAATTAGTATTCCCGAAAAGGAAATCGAACTACAGCCAATACGCGCTAGTGGTTCTGGTGGGCAGCATGTTAACAAAGTGTCAACTGCCGTTCATCTTCGCTTTGATATCAATGCATCTTCTCTCCCGCAAAATTACAAAGAAAAACTGCTCACGTGGGAAGATCAGAGAATATCTGATGATGGGGTAATCATAATAAAGGCGCAGAGCTTTCGTAGCCGAGCTAAGAATAAAAAAGATTCTCACGATCGCTTACGTGAACTAATACTGGCTGCTACCGTTGTGCAAAAGAAACGTGTAGCGACTAAGCCGAGCCGCAATTCTGCCAAAAGGCGTATGGATAGTAAAACCAAACAATCAAAAACTAAATCGCTACGTGGCCGCGTTAAGTTTGATAAAGATTAAACCTTATTGGTTGGCCAGTTCAGTTACGTTACCTGACACTCTTTCTATGTAGGCACCATAGCCGGTTTTTGCCATTTGCTCTAACGGAATGAAACGCATAGCGGCTGCATTCATGCAATATCGCTTACCTGTTGTAGCTGGGCCATCATTAAACACATGCCCTAAATGAGAATCAGCCAACGAACTACGAATTTCTGTGCGCGCACCAAAAATCGATATATCTGATTTTTCCACAACAACGCCTTCTGAAATTGGTCGATCAAAGCTAGGCCAGCCCGTTCTTGAATCATATTTATCAATGGACGAAAACAACGGCTCTCCTGAAACAATATCGACATACAAGCCAGGTCGCTTCTCATTGTGCATTGAGTTAGAGAAGGCGCGTTCTGTGCCCTCATGTTGAGTCACTTTGTATTCAATCGCCGATAGTCGCTTTTTGAGCTCTGCATCCGAAGGCATTACGAAGTTATCAGGGTTATACACCGCAGCTGTTCCTGGGTACGTGGTTGACATAGGTTTATCAGCAGGCAAACCGGTATTATCTCGAAGGGCCTCAGTTGCTGATTGAGATGCTCCTTTGTTAGCGTTTTCGGTTGGATAAAAAGCCATAGAAGCTGCGACTCCGAGCGCCACTGTGATACCAGCGACCATTGTTAAACGCTTCATAGTGCCCCCCTGATTGTTTTATATATAGTGACTAAGAGCTTTATTAAGTGTTGTAAGTTCCCGTATAACTCAAACTTCACCCACAGGCCCCATACCTAAATGGTTAGCTTCTGGATTTGCCTAATGGGCACCCGGTAGATTTGAAGCTCTTCTCACTCTTAACAATGTAACACTGACCACTCATCAAGAATGAGCCAATGAGCATCCCATCTTTCAAGTACCGACAACTCTGGCCGCCTTACTAGTGAAGTATATGAGTAAAATGAAAAGGATGCCTCATGATCAAACTCTGTCAAATTGCCAATAAGGCCAAAGGACTACCAGCGCCAAACGTACGTGCTAACTCTCTCACCGCCGCTGTGGTTTGTTCTCTGTTGTCGGCTTGTGGTGGTAGCAGTTCAGAAGGGCCGCCCCAAGCGCTAGCTGCTAGCAGCAATCAAATTATCGACTTACCGGCAGACACCATATCGCGAATCGGAACAGTGACTTTTGCCGCTATTGATGGCAAAGGCTACACCGAGCTTGGCTTTCCATCGGGGTATGTTGTTGCTGATGCCGTATTCACCGACTATCACGAAGTCCTTAATAATGCGTTTTTGTCTAATCGTTTTCCTGCTGCTGATACCGACACATGCCTAATAACAATAGACAGTACTGATGACTCTCAAAACACAGGGCTTGAGAATAATTCTGAATTCCTACAACTGATTGCAGACTCAAGCACAATAGCAGCCGGCGAGGCATTAAGTATTTCAACGCCAAGCACTAGTTGGCCTGATCTCATTTTGTCGGAGGAAACTTTTGGAGAAGTCCAATCTTTCTACTACGAATTTCAAACCGATACATCATCACTAGGCACGCTACCAGCCGGCAGCTCTATAAGTATCCCTGGAGATGAATTTCCCGCTTTCCTGAGCCTATCTATCCCCACAGTGGCACAGGTAAAAGAGGCTTCACTATCCAATATAGTGGGTGGTTTGATCTCACCAGAAACGACCGTAACATGGGCCAAACCTCAGACTCCAAATTCAAATGAAATTACTACAATCTCATCATATGTTGAGGTGACCGATAATGCAAAGAATGCTGAATTGAGTATAACGATGATTTGTACGGTTGATGATGATGGAGAGTTTAATTTCCCCAACAATGCTAAGCAAGTATTATCTGAATACAATATACCCGCTGAACAACTTTCGCTGGGTCGCTTTGGCGTGACGAGT
Source organism: uncultured Granulosicoccaceae bacterium (assembly GCA_938028465.1). GTDB lineage: Bacteria > Pseudomonadota > Gammaproteobacteria > Granulosicoccales > Granulosicoccaceae > Granulosicoccus. Next base: position 7,942 of record CALJAA010000076.1, read on the forward strand.
GAGGTACAAGGAGACGCCGCAGCCATAGTCATTAACGCTTCGGTTTATTCTTTCTGATGCTAGTAGCCATGTACCTCCTGTTTTCGACAATGGCTTTCGGCAGGATATTATTTAGCGTCGTGATTGAATAATCCACTACGAGTGATTGCAACTACACCACGGTTTGCGTATATTCCCAAAAAAATCGTTAAAATCTATGTGTCAGCTCAACCTAAAATCACTGTTGCTTATCGTAACCTTACCGCTAACGGTTACACAAGTATTTGCGCAGACCGCACCTTCTGCAACTGAAATTGCAGGCTATGAAGATCTCCATGCCGCGGCTCATACCGGCAACCTGCAATCACTCGAAACGTTGTTATTGAGTGGCTCTAATATAGAAGCATTGGACAGCTATAGCCGCACACCTCTTCACGTTGCAGCATACGCCTCTAACGATGAGATTGTAGAACGCTTAGCCAAAGCTGGCGCTAACCTCAATGCACTCGAACTACACGCCTACGATATCGTGACCATTGCAGCAGTTGCCAATGACTTAGCGCTTATGGATTTAGCACTACGCTTAGGCGCTAAATCAGGTAATGTCACCAGTCCTTACCACGGTACAGCGCTAATTGCCGCAGCTGACCGTGGGCATATTGAGGTAGTGCAACGATTGATTGATGCAGGCGCACCACTTGATCATATAAATAACTTAGGATGGACAGCGCTACTAGAGGCCGTCATTCTAGGGGATGGAGGCCCTAATTACGTAGCTATCGTTGAGGCACTACTTAAAGGTGGTGCCAATCAAACTTTGGCCGATAAGGATGGAATGACGCCGTTAAAGCACGCTCAACAACGCGGTTTTGACAACATGGTGAAAATACTGGAAGCCAATAAATGACGTTTTTCCGACTAGCGCGCCGCCCTGCTATCGTCAAACGATCAATTATCATTGCGGCCATCGTTGGAACCATCCTCAATTTGATTAATCAAGGTGATCTCATTGATGATATGTCCAAATTCCAATGGTGGAAATGTATGTTGACGTATCTGGTGCCGTATTGCGTCTCAACATACGGTGCCGTTTCAGCCTTGATGGATACACAAAAAAAAGCTAGCTAACGCCTTCCTCCTCTTCGATCAGTTGTTTTATAACGGCAAGATAATTCTCAACTCCTTGAGCGCCAGTAACGAGATACTTATCGCGAAAAACCATTGCCGGCACACCAGTGATTCCGTGATCAGTCCAATGTTTTTGGCGTGCCCTAACATCGGTTGCATAAGTTTGATCCGTTAACACTGTTAAGGCTTCACCTGAATCAAGCCCCGCATTGCTTACGGCCTCTATTAATACATCATCATCACTGACATGTTGTTTGTCTGTGAAATAGGCTTTGAACAGCGCAAGCTTCAGCTTATGTTCGTGTTCTAGGGATTTCAGCCCCGCCCAATGCAATAGCTGGTGTGCCTTAAACGTGTTGGCCATGCGGCTATCGTCAGAGAACCTAAACTCAAAACCCAACGAATCCCCAATATCGGTTAGCCGTTTTCGGTTTTCGTCGCTTTGTTCTTTTGAGCTGCCGTACTTTTCGCTAATGTGCTCTTGCAGGTTTTGACCTTCTGGTGGCATCGTTGGGTTTAGCTCGAACGGCTGCCAATGAATCTCAGCGGTTACATCACTTTGCGCCAAAGCTTGCTCTAATTGCTTATAACCTACGATGCACCAAGGGCACACGACGTCTGAGACGATTTCTATTTTTAGTGATTTCATGTAATTAATCGATTAACGGCTGTAGTCAGATACTACTCTATCAGCATAAATGGTTACATATTTGACGGGTGTTCATGACAAAAGTTGAATAAGCGGAATAATTGTACGATCGATCAAAACAACTGTACGCAAAATCATAGCCTGTTTTTAATTGCACCCTAAAATATTGTTGAAGCTTGCTGCATCAATCAGTTGCAGATCAAGTGCCTCTTCTGCAAATTGATTTAGGATGGATACACATGAAAATTAAACTGTTAATCGCTACTGCGGTAGTTGTGGCTCTTACGGGCTGCGCTAATACGCCTTACGGCAATACAACCGAATCGAAAGCCGCTCAAACACCAGATCAATTAAATGATCTTGAAATGGCACACGCTGCTTACACTGCTGACAACATTGATATTCAATATGCGCACTTAGCACTCAGCATTTCTCAAAACCCTGATGTCCAGGAATTTGCTAAAACGATGATCAGAGATCACGAAGCAGTTAACGAGCAAGCACTGGCATTGCTAGCAAAGTTAGGTGCGCAGCCGCAAGATAACTTCCTCAGCCAAAGCCTGACTGAAGGTTCTGTCAAGATTATCGATGAATTGAGCCAATTGCGTGGTGCGGCGTTTGATAAGCGTTATGCTGAAAACGAACTGGCGTACCACAAAACAGTCAATAACGTGGTAGAAAACGCGTTTATCCCCAACATTGAAAATGCTGAAGTGAAGTCGCTATTTGAAGCAGGCCTACAGATCTTCAAAGCACACGAAGGCCATGCTGAGATGATGGTTAAAAAACTGGGCGGCTAGCCAGTAAACTTAGCGTGTTATAAACTGATAGGCGGTACCGGCAGGTGCCGCCTAAGTTTTCGGAGGTATTCATGCTCAGATTAAAACAAAATGCGTTGATCACTATTCTAGCCTTCGCAAGCGCTCTAGCGATATCAATCGGCGTGGCGAATGCATCTGATACGTCCACCTCGGATGCAAACAAGATTGCTTTGTTTGCAAATCTAGCCAACGCCAAAACCGAAAAAGAGGGCAAACTTGCCGAAGAAGCCATCTGGCAGTATTGGTTTGACCAATCACCTACAACTGATGTACGAGCAATACTTGATGCTGGCATCGAACGGCGTGAAGCCTATGATTTTGAAGCGGCTGAAAAACACTTTGATAAGGTTGTTGAACTAGCGCCTAACTATGCCGAAGGTTATAACCAACGCGCATTTGCTCGGTTTTTGCGTGAAAACTACGAAAACTCAAAAACAGATCTTGAAACCGCAATTAAGTTAGAGCCCGATCATTTTGGCGCACTATCGGGTTTGTATCACGTATTGCAGATTCAGAATCGTCAAAAAGCGGCAATAAATATGCTACAAAAAGCGGTTGTTATTCACCCTTGGTTGCGAGAACGCCTAGCATTACCAAAAGATCTATGGCCCGAAAATTACCGAAAGATTCATGGCCCCGGTCAAGAAATATAGCGAGCCTTACTCCCCCCGCGGGAATCGCTGGTTCTCCTCAAGTACGTTTAAGTCCATATGGTTTCGCATATAACGCTCTGATGCTTTTTGCAATGGTTGAAACTCCCAAGGATAATAATTACCGTTCCTCAGCGCCTCGTATACAATCCATCTACGAGCCTGCGATTCTCGTACTTGATTATCAAACTGCTCTAAATCCCAACGCTTGTCAGCCTGCTCCCTAAACTGCTGCAGCACATCCTGATAATCGCTTGATTCAGCCAAATTAGTTATCTCCTGAGGGTCATTGTCTAAGTTAAATAACTGTTCTGGATCTAGTTGGCAACGGTTATATTTCCAGGCACCCTGCCGAATAGACACCACGGGCGCATAACTACCCTCTGCTGCATATTCCATTAACACAGGCGCATCACGTGTAGCGCCACTGCCCATAGGCACCAAGCTCATGCCATCTGTCCACGGTTGGACTTCATCAAGCGATACACCTGCAAGCTCTGCCACGGTGGGTGTCACATCAATATTCGACACGGGTGTTTGCACCAAACCAGGTTGCATATTAGGTGCACATATCATCAGAGGTACCCGAGAGGAACCCTCAAGAAAATTCATCTTAAACCACAAGCCCTTTTCGCCAATCATATCGCCATGATCTGATACGAATACGATTGCCGTGTTGTCGGCTTGACGAGTTTCCTCCAATACTTGCAATAGCTGACCAATCTTTTCATCGAGGTAAGAAATATTGGCAAAATACGCTTGTCGTGATCGCCGCACGTCTTTAGTTGTTATATCAAACTCAGTGTAATCATTAGCAAGCATGATACGTTTTGAATGCGCATCGTAATCTTCATAGTTATATGCAGCCTCGGTCGGTTCAAGGTGTTCGCAATCGATATACAAATCCCAAAACTTTTTACGCGCTACGTATGGGTCGTGTGGGTGTGTAAAACTGACGGTTAACGACCAAGGACGCTCATCCAAACCACGAGAGAGTTGATACAATTTTTGAGTAGCAAAATTTGCTACCTCATCATCGTATTCCATCTGATTGGTGATCTCGGCAACACCTGCGCCCTTAACCGATCCCATGTTGTGGTACCACCAATTGATGCGCTCACCCGGTTTTCGATAGTCGGGCGTCCAACCAAAATCTGCGGGGTAGATGTCCGTGGTTAAGCGTTCTTCAAATCCGTGAAGCTGATCGGGCCCGACAAAATGCATCTTGCCTGACAAACACGTGTAATAACCCGCACGACGTAAGTGATGAGCGTAGGTTGGGATATCCGATGCAAACTCGGCTGCATTATCATAAACACGAGTACGAGACGGCAATTGGCCTGACATAAAGCTTGCTCGGCCTGGTGCACATAGAGGGGATGCCGTATAAGCATTTTGAAATCGAGTCGAACGTGTGGCCAGTGCTTTTAAGTGCGGCGTATGCAACCAATCCACAGGCCCATCTGGAAACAAGGTTCCATTGAGCTGGTCGACCATGATGATTAGAATATTGGTTTTATTTGCTGCCATCATTGAATCCTCGAACTGAAATACAGATTAGCAAATCCCATGGAAATTTCGCACGTTAAAAACGACTACTAATTAGCTTAGTCATCTGAATTACCAGCCAATGCGGCTTTAAGTGACAACGCTAACGCTGAAGGCGCATCAGCTTGCGCAGTCTGACGCTGTTGCTTCGACGGTTTGTTTGGCTTAGTACGCTCGGTTGGCTTGTTGTCTTGTCGCGATGACCTGGTATCTCGAGGTGCGTTTACATCATCCGCACTATCTGTTAAGCGCATCGATAGTGCTATTCGATTGCGCTCGACATCAACACTCATCACTTTAACCCTAACAATGTCGCCAGCCTTAACTACTGAGCGTGGATCTTTAACGTAGGTATCAGCCAATGCTGAAATATGAACCAAACCATCTTGATGAACGCCAACATCAACAAAAGCGCCGAAGGCTGTAACGTTTGTTACTTGCCCTTCTAGTATTTGATCGCTTTGTAAATCCTTAATTGATTCAATACCGTCTTTAAATTTTACGGCTTTAAAATCTGGACGTGGATCTCTACCAGGCTTGTCTAGTTCAAGCAATATATCTTTTACGGTAGGTTCACCAAATTGCTCATCGATAAACTGCTTTGGATTAAGCGAAGTTAGGTAAGCGGTATCACCGATGACTTCACTGAGCTCACGCCCAGCATGTTTAATAATGCGTTTAACAACAGGGTAGGTTTCAGGATGAACGCCTGATGCATCCAATGGGTTTGAACCCGTGGGTATACGCAAAAAGCCTGCGCATTGCTCATATGCTTTTGGGCCTAACCTAGGCACCTTTTTAAGTTGAGCTCGTGTGTCAAACGTTCCATGTTCATCTCTGTACGCGACGATATTTTCAGCAAGCGTTGTAGATAAACCGGCAACACGGGATAACAATGCTGCAGAGGCAGTGTCAAGGTTTACACCTACCGCATTGACGCAATCCTCAACCGTTGCTTCCAAGCTACGTGCTAAGGCAGTTTGTGATACATCGTGCTGATATTGGCCAACGCCTATCGCCTTAGGGTCAATCTTAACGAGCTCTGCTAATGGATCCTGCAAACGCCTCGCAATGGATACAGCACCTCGAATGGTTACATCTAAATCTGGAAATTCGTCCTCAGCAATTTTTGATGCCGAATAAACTGACGCGCCTGCTTCTGATACCAATACCTTTGTTATCCCGCCAACGCCTGATGTTCTTATGATTTCTTCAGCCAATTTTTCTGTTTCGCGACTAGCGGTACCATTACCCACAGCGATGAGTTCGACTTTATGTTTTTTACACAAGTTGTTTAGAGTGGCCAGCGCTCTGTCCCACTGCTTTTGTGGTGCGTGCGGGTATATCGTGTCGTGCTCGACGACCTTGCCGTTAGTATCAATTACGGTTACCTTCACACCAGATCGATATCCAGGGTCAAGCCCCAAGGTTGGGCGCGCTCCTGCAGGTGCTGATAAGAGTAAGTCCTGCAGGTTGGCTGCAAAAACGCTGATGGCTTCAGCATCGGCTTTGATTTTTAAGTTGGTAAATAATTCGATTTCTAGGTGTGATACTAACTTCACTTTCCAAACCCAAGAAACAACTTGTTCTCTCCATGCATCGCTGGGGAGCTGCTTATTTTCAAAACCCAGATGACGCGCCACGGTGTCGACACAAGCCGTATCACCATAGCCTTCAGCTTCTTTAAGTAACAAGCGCAAAGACAACACACCCTCTTTACGCCCACGAAACATGGCTAATGCCCGATGCCCGGGTACTTTACTGTAGTGCTCTTGATGATCAAAGTAATCGCGAAATTTTTCGCCTTCAGCATCTTTACCTGGCGTGAGGCTAGCGCAAAGATAAGATTGGTTCAGTAATAGATCTCTTACTCGGCCGATCAATACGGCGTCTTCTGCAAATCGCTCCACCAATATGGATCGTGCGCCCTCTAGCGCAGCTTTTTCATCGGCAATGCCTACGTCATCCTTGATAAATGCTTTGGCTTCAGTATCCGGTTGCTTATCGGGGGAATTCCACAATAGATCAGCCAAGGGCTCTAACCCAGCTTCGATCGCCATCTGGCCTTTTGTACGCCGTTTCTTTTTATAAGGAAGGTAGAGATCCTCAAGTGCCGACTTTGTGTCGACTTGCATAATTTGCTTTCGTAGCTCATCCGTGAGCGCGCCCTGCTCTTCTATAGAGGCAAGTATGGAGTCTTTGCGCGTATCAAATTCGCGCAGATAAGAAAGCCGTTGTTCAAGATCGCGCAATTGTGTGTCACTTAAACCACCCGTGGCCTCTTTTCTGTAGCGCGAGATAAACGGTACCGTATCACCGTTGTCAAGCATTTCCACCGCAACTTGTACTTGTTGAGAAGATGCATTGATGGTTTCAGCTATGCGTTGAAATAGCGTTGTATTGTTGGGCTTCATTTATTAAATTAACGATAGCGGTCGAGGCTGAGCCGCGTATCGTAACATCAATAAAGCGCAAATTAATCCACCACTGGCAGGCAAACATAGCTCTTTGATAGAACATTGTTTTACTTGTTCACGGCAAAAGACGAAGGCTACAGCTTCTCGATATCAAACCGACCAACCATGGGCAAGCCTTGTACAAATGGAGAATCAGTTGCTTCACTGGTAAGTCTAGTTATCGTGTCGCGTGGCTGTGTATCATTGTTTGCGGATGTATAACTCGCGCCACTATCTGTACCTGAATCGTAAACAATAGCGTCTACGGTTGTGATGTCGATAAACCGGCCATTTTCATACAGATTAAGGCCATGAAAACCAACAAACCAATCTGGGCTTGGCGCAATCATGGTTGTAACCGTGATTAACGGGTTATCAACGCTAACAGTTACGTCAACAAATGCCATCCCTGGAGAAGTAACGATACCTGGCCCGTCAATGGCCGATAATGCGTACCCAGAATTGATTGCACTATCTACCTCTTGAAGAAAAATAGCTTTAGAACCTGTCTCAGCCATTTGTTCAATGCCATCGGAGGCGACTTGCCCTGGCTCCCAAAAAATCACTTGATCGTTATGAGCTGCGCCAACCATGCCTGAAAAGTGCGGGTTGCCTGGGAATTGTGTGGGATGAGTTGCAGCGCTCCATGTACCATTAAATGTTATGCGGTAACTGGCTGTGTTGTCTCCAGGCATTTGCTCCATCATGTCGTTATCAGAGTTATCTGTTACGGCCGGCGTTGTGTTTGAATCGGAACATGCACTCAAAACAAGCAGGCCGCTAAGCATTAAAAAAGACATTTTGTTCATGGAAGTTGTCCTGGTTATTGATCTATGTAAATGTTCGGCTCAGTTATTAACGGAGTGTCTCAAACGACTTGCAGATGTGCATGTAAAATCCGAATTTCCGGCGCATTGATAGAAATAGTGCGGGCTGAACTAGCCAATACAGCATCATGTTTAGCCATAAGCACATTCTCATCATCAGAGCGCACTACGCAGTTCTGTAGAGCAAATAACAACAGGTATTCGCCATCCTGAAGTACATAGTTATCTTGCTCAGTAACACCGCAACTGAGAAAGTTCCACTTTTCGCGCCTAGCCATGACATTGATCACTTTTATAGCACCGTTTCGAGGTTTTCCCATTGGTGTGAGAGCGGAATCAAAGCGGAGTGATTGATTTAGGACAAGTTCGTGTTCTTTTTCAGCAAATTCCAAGCGCAGCCCCGCCCCTTCAACGGGCGTAATAACGCGTTCTATCCCCGGAAATGCCGAAAACACGTTGTTTTCTACAATCGGGGATAAGGCAAAACGGAGGTCAAAATCGGCGTGATCTGCGCCTTTGGGGAATAACGCGATGTCGTAGGTGGTGCCTAAGCCGTTCTTCCAGAGCTTTGATTCGAATTGATCAAACGGGACGTGCGTTAGTGTCATGAATCATCTACGAGGCCTTTTCTCTTAATCCTAGCTGAAATCTCGTCGGCTATCTCCTGAATCTCTTCTCTGTGCACAATGATATCCCTAGGTGCGTCAATCCCTAGCTTGACCTGACTTCCATTGATTTCAGAAATGGTAACTTTGATTTCATCACCGATGATGATGCTCTCGCCCAGCCGACGACTTAAGATAAGCAACTTTCCTACTCCTGCCCAAATGGCAACTGCGTCCGTTTATAGCGGTAAATTACTATTGTTCGGAATTATTCCAATAAGATACTTCATGCAGCTGTATTTGATAATATCCGTTATTCTGAAATCACTATTCGGTTATACTGAACAATATGGATAAGTTAGGTGATATGGATCTATTTGTGCGGGTTGTTCGTGCAGGTGGGCTCGCTGCCGCTGGGCGCGAGATAAATCTTTCTCCAGCCAGCGTTAGTGCCCGTATTACCGCTCTGGAGCAACGACACGATACTCGGCTACTCAATCGAACTACCCGTAGCCTATCCATCACTGAGGCCGGCCAGGCATTCTACGATGCAAGTATTCGCATTTTGGCTGATATGGCTGAGGTCGAACTCCAACTGTTGTCGAGCCGCACGCAATTGGCCGGGCCACTCAATGTCACCGCAACGTCTGATCTTGGGCAGCAACACGTCGCACCTTTACTTTCCAAGTTGGTCGACAAACATCCCGGTATAGCCCCATACCTTCATTTAACGGATGGAATCGTTAATATTGCAGAACAAAATATTGATCTTGCCATTCGATACTGCGAACCGCCAGATAGCTCATTAATAGCAAAAAGGCTAGCGCCGAGTTATCGAGTATTGTGCGCATCAAGGTCGTATTTGGAAAAAAAAGGGGTTCCCACTAAACCTGAACACCTAGCTGAACATGATTGCTTGGCGATGGTTAAGCTAGTCGAACCACTGACTAACTGGTACTTTACCGTTGGCAATAAAGAGCAAACGGTATCGATTAAACCTGCACGCTCATCTAACGACGGTGCATTAGTTCGTAAATGGGCATTAGAAGGTCATGGAATAATGCTGAAGTCCTATCTTGATATAGCAGAGGATCTGAAAACAGGACGGCTCGTAAGCCTGCTGGAGCCCTTCTCTCCTGATTATCATCGAAGCGGCTCTAAGCACGGCGCTGATCTTTATGTTGTTTATCCCACGCGGCAATACGTTCCAGAACGGGTCAGAACATTTATCGATATGCTAGCAGCTCATTTTAAAACGATGGGCCGTAATAATTCAGCGTTTGTCGATTCTTTACATTTAGAGCCAAATTAGTTGCGAGACTGGCTGTAGGGTTCATTGTGAGTTAGCATTAATCGCATGCTAAACAAAACAACACGCCCACAACTCTCGTGGGCTTTTTACGACTGGGCTAACTCCACTTTTGCCACAACGGTTATGGCGGGCTTCTTTCCAATATTCTTTAAGCAGTATTGGAGTGGAGACATGGCCGTTACCACCAGTACGTTTTATTTGGGTTTAGGTAATTCAGTTGCCAGCCTAATTATCGTCATACTCGCACCATTATTAGGCGCAATTGCTGACTCAAGTGGCAGACACAAGCGCTTGTTAATGTGTTTTGCCATGCTTGGCATCTTGGCTACCAGCAGTTTCTTTTTTGTCGCGCAAGGAATGTGGCCTGTTGCCGTGTTGGTTTATGTTGTGGCTATTATCGGTTTTTCCGGTGCGAATGTTTTTTACGATGCGTTACTTCCCATTCTTGCCCCTAAGTCTCAACACCACAGCCTTTCAGCTCTTGGTTTTGCACTCGGCTATTTAGGTGGTGGAATATTGTTCTTGCTTAACGTTGCAATGACGTTAAAACCTGCCATGTTCGGTTTAGCCAATGCTGCCGAAGCGGTTCGGTGGTCGTTTGTTACGGTGGCTATTTGGTGGACAGTGTTTACGATTCCATTATTGCTAAACGTAAAAGACAATCCAAATGCAACAAAGAAAAACGTCACAATTGCCAGCTCACTACGCCAATTATTTGAAAGCGCCAAACGAATATTTGCCAATAAAAATGTCGCTATCTTTTTACTCGCGTATTGGTTCTACATCGATGGCTTAGCCACGATAATTAGAATGGCTGTTGATTACGGTCTTTCAATCGGATTGCCTACAAACAGCTTGATCACAGCTTTGCTCATCGTGCAATTTGTTGGCTTTCCTTCTACTTTGTTTTTTGGTCGATTTGGGCATCGATATGGTGCAAAACTTGGGCTATGGATCGCACTAACAGCTTATGTTGTTGCGACAGTTGCTGCATCACTTATGCAAACAACGATGCATTTTTACGTGTTAGCCGTTGTGCTTGGTTTATTTCAAGGTGGCGTGCAATCGCTTAGCCGCTCACTCTTTAGCCAGCTAATACCTCAAGATAGAAGCGGTGAGTATTTTGGCTTTCTTAATATGCTGGGTAAATCTGCGGCAGTGGTGGGGCCTGTTTTAGTGGGTATTGTTGGTGTGCTAAGTGGCAGCACGCGTGTTGGTATCGTATCCATAGTGGTGCTGTTTGTTATCGGAATGGTACTGCTTAAGTTTGTTAAGGAACCTTCCTCGACGGAAGCTGCATCTGCTTAATATGCAGTTTTTGCTAACTGGCTTTTGTTATTTTGCGTTTACCAAAGGAACCGCTAACAATAGCCACGCCCAAAACACATAAGGCCGTGCCCGTTATAACGTTAAGAGTAAGCGGTTCTTCAAATAGCCACCATGCTTCAATGGCAACCACGGGTGGTACTAGGAAGAACAAAGCAGAGACACGCCCCGCCTCACCGACTTTAATAAGCCACATCAGCAGAAACACGGCACCAAGGGATAACACTAATACTAACCACACCATGACAAGCTGTAGTTTAGGGGTCCAATCAATTGCGTAAGACTCCCAAGCCCATGCAAATGGCAGTAAAAATAATGCGCTGGCGATGTACTGAGCAATCATATTAAAGTGCAAATCAATCGATTGGCAAAAACGCTTTTGATATAAGGTGCCAAGCGTAATCCCAAATAGCGCTGCAACACAAAAACCAATGCCCTTTGCCGATATCACATCATCGGCTTGGCCCCATGCTGCAGTGACAAATGCAACACCTATAAAACCTAGTGTAATACCAATTAATTTAGCTTTACTAAGCTTCTCTGATAACCAAACTGCGGCGAGCAACACAGTGAGTACTGGCTGTATTCCAACGATGAGAGATGATAAACCAGCGCCTATACCTTCGTTAACTCCGGCAAACACACCACCGAGATAAACGGCCTGCAACAATACGCCAGCCACTGCAGCATGTGCTAGCTGCTTCCAATGTAGCTTCATGGTTTTGAGCTTTGGGAACAATATGCTCAGCGCTAATAAGGCTAACGCTGCTAGTGCAAATCTTATTGAAAGGAAACTTGCAGGCTCTGCTGTTTCCATACCAAAGCGCGCCATAATAAAACCAGTGCTCCACAGTAGTACGAACATCAAGGGAATAAAGGAGCGCAATACAGCAGCCATGCTGCTACTAGCTCCTAGATAGTTCGCGTTTCAGCTCATCCTTGTTAATTTGATTTTCGTCGCTTTGCACCAATGGCAACGATTTACGATACACAATACGGCTTGGAATCATATAAGACGCTAGATGCTTCTTGAGCTCAAACGTAATCTCTTTCTCTGAGATCTCGCTGGGCGATGAATACACCATAACGATTTCTTCTTCAATCTGCGGGTTATCCATGCCGAAAACAGCACATTGTTGTATCTGCGGTAGGTGCTTTGAAACAACAGATTCGATTTCATAGGGTGATACGCGAAAACCGCTGGTTTTAATCATGTCATCACGACGAGAGACAAAGTAAAAATACCCCTCTTCATCTTTGTATACATAATCGCCAGTTGCCACCACGATTTCATCAGCCAGCTGCCCTTCTAGCTCGACTACATTCTTTAAAATCTGTACTGATTTGAATCGCTCTGCTGTATCTTCTGGAGCATTCCAAAACCCGCGATAGATGTAGCTGCCTCGATGGATTAACTCGCCGACTTCACGTACCTTACACTCTTGTCCTTCTTCATTTAAAACGTATAGTTCAACGTCTGGTATCGCTTTGCCGATAGATTCAGGTCGAATCTTTATCTGAGCAGGGTCTAGAAAAGTGGAGCGGAATGCCTCGGTTAAGCCGTGCATCGAGTAAAAACTGGCATTTTTAAATGTTTTCTCACAATCATCGATCATCTTCGTCGTGACGTTACCACCAGATGATGTGATCGTACGAACCTTGTCAAACAACTCCACATTTGTATGTGCGTAGAGATCTTCGTCAAACATCTGCGAAATATTAACAGGCATTAGTGGAAGAACCGTAACGCCATCATTTATTAGATGATTGAAAAAATCTTCCGGCAAAATAAACCGATGTAAGGCTAAGGTTGCACGGTTCATCAATGAACAGAAAATTTGATTTAGACCGTAATCGAGGTTAAATATGAGTAGCCCAGAAATGACGTCATCTTCGTTGAGATCCAGATACTGTGTAACCACGCGTGCGGAATCAATCAGGTTACGATGCGATATAACGATACCTTTTGGCGTGCCTGTTAAGCCAAAGGAATACGTAATAACCGCATTTTCATGGCCATTGATATCACAACTGAATGGTTTGTTGTAATACTTGTAGATTTCTTCAAACGATGGGATGTCTTTGCCGGCGTTTTCTATCGATACGATATGCCCTTCAAAGTTAATTTCCTCGATACTTTCAAGCTTTAATTTGTCAGTGATGATGCATTGGATACCACAGTCATCAATGATGTATTGAACCTGCTCAGGTTTGAGCAGGCGCGTTAATGGTACCAATATATAATCAGTTGAAAGGATCGCTAATATGGCAATGACCTGCGAGGTATCTTTGTTGGAGTAAATCCCTACTCGTGCACCTTTTGGTAAGTCCAGCTCTTGCAGATACAGCGCAACCTGATTTACCCGAGCCAACAGCTCAGCGTAAGTAAGCTGTTTTTCTTTATGTGTTAGTGCAATCTTGTCTGGGTGCGATTGAGCAGCGTTTTCTAGAAGAATACGAATACAGTTTATTGACATGATGCGTACTCCTTAGCGCCGATTGTCCAGATGTCGTAGTTGGCATCCAGTACTGTTACCGGCTTGTGGTCTGAATTTAAGATTTTTCGATAGAAAAAAGCCACCACATCTTCGATGTCTTCAACAGTCAGTACTTTTGTTATCCCACCCGTAAAGACAATTGAATTCATGGCCAGGAGTTTTAGTGTTACATTCGCTGTTCGATAGTGTGACATCTCGCATAGCACTAAGAATATGGCTAACTGCATAATAACCTTTGTCGCACGTTCGCTGTTTTCTTTGTAGATGCTTTCGGTTACTTTAAGATGCATCAGCAACTCATAGGCAAATTCATTTTGTTCAGCGGTAAAAATCAAAGACTCTCTTGATTTAAATACACCGAGCTTTTTAAATACGATCCGATCATGACCTTGTTCAGTGACAATATTGTCGCGAACCAAATCTTTCGAGTAATGAACATCAGTGGTTGCACCGCCGATATCGAGCAATATAAATGGATCTGTTACTGAAAATGTCGCATTGATCTCCGGTAACGATTTATTTACAACGTAAGGCGTTGAATAGATTTGATTGCCGGTGATCTTGTAGAGATCCTTAATGTCTTCCTTACCTTCAATATCTTGTTGATATAGGTTGGTTAAATACTCCTTTAGGTGTTTTTCTACGATATGAAGGCGATTATCAATAACATTTGGCAATACAAGCAGTTTATCTATTCGCGATGCAAGGCCCATAGCATCTGGACCGTTGCCTACATAAACAATATTCGAGTAGTTTAGCTTTTCAAGATAATTATCAAGGCGCTCATCAAATTGACCACCATTGGAATCGATACCACCCACAATAATCACAACATCGATGAGATCACTCGGGATTGAGTAGTCTTCTATATCTTGAAAGATGATCGAATCAATAACATTGATACCCGCGTTATAGGCAATGTTGGTTGCATATTTTAATGAGTATGAATGGGTAAGCCCGATTATAAGCGTACTTAAGCCACCATTAGCCGATGAGCATATATGGATATCATCTGATTCAAAGCGTTGCACGGTATCACTACACTTGTGCATTAAGTCATCGAGTATCTGCTTATTGAAATCCCGAAAATGCTGCTCGATGGATTCCTTAGTGCTGACTTTAAAATAGGTACTGCCGATATCAATTAGCAATTTGTCGCTTGAGGTACTCACTGCATTATCCCGATATCATGAATGATGTCATTGACGATACTGGTTGTATCTTTGTTTAGGTCACAACACGATTTTTCGTATTCATAGCAATGATCAGGTATCGGTACATTACCACGCTCAATAATGCGAATATTCTTTTGCGGATCGCGAATGGTGATCATCTTATTGTGATTGATGATATGCGGTGAGAATGGCACATCGATAATGCCGTTTTTAATTGAGTTAAATACTTTGCGCCATAAGGTATCCGCTGGATCGTTAAACACCGCCTCCATAATGGCGTGTACCTCTGCTGTAAGTATTTCTTCTTCTTGCTCATCTACCACAGCTGGCAATCCACTGAGTATGTTTAGCGTGTACTGCGTATTGGCCACGGTTTGAGCATTGGCTTCCTTGGTCGGTATCCCAACGGCTTCTTCTCGGGTTTTCGTGATGATTTTGTCCGCTCCACACATGGAAGCAATTACCGTCGACATATTAATAAGCTGATCTGCCGAGTCTCGATTCATCGGAAATGCGCCCATCCACTGATGATAAACCAGATTAATTACCGCATCTTCGCAACCGATTTGCGCGGCATAGTGTTCAGCCAGTTTGCGAGTAACCGTGCCAGTCACGATGTCCTGAATCATAGAGCCTTGTTGGGCAAATGATACTGAAAACGATTTCACTCCCTCTTCTAGAGACAACAACATCTCCAGTAACTGAATAACGATAGTGATAGACGGCGGCACCAGTGTTGCCGTAAGCGGCCCAAACGATTCTCGGTTAATCGGTTTGTTAAGTGTTGAGTAGTCGGCGCAAACTCGCTCTACATATTTCCAATACAAAAAAGCTTTATCCAAGGGGAAGTTCTTGGAATATGGGAGTAGATAGGTGATCGGGCCACCTTCGATCTCAAAAATACCAGACGCAATGGCGATTTCAATAAGTAGCCGTGCATCGGGTGTGCCGTGACGCAAGCTTACCGGATGATTAAAATGCGTCATCATCTTACGTGTTGTACGGTAGCCATGGTTGACTAGGGGGTAGCCGTTTAGCATGTCAACTTCGTTGGCTTCACTTAAACGCAACATTTTTTTAGCTGTGGCGTAATCGTTGAGGCGTGTGTTGGAGTCAATCGTAAGGGGTAGCACATCTACATTGGCATCAACAAAAAATTCGTACAGCGCATACTGTTTTTCATAGGTTGGGAACCCACCGCGTGGCTGCACCAGCATCTTTCCTTTTTTGGCAAAATGATGCGAGATAAACAGATTTTCGTCAGCGCCTTTTACAAATTCTCTTACTTCATCAAAATCAAACGAATCGACATTTTCATTGCCGAGGATGATCTCTCGTTCTTCTTGTAACTGGCTCATGCTTATCTGTGTTCCTGGATGTACGTTTCGAGCATGTCTAAACCCGTGTTCAAATCGACTTGGTGACAAACCAAGTCAAAACCATAATTTTTATAACGCGGCACGATGTCTTCGGCGTTACCACTACCCACGGTAAGGTTGCCACCAATCATCATGGTTAGATTGTCAAGGCTCTTATACTTAGCTTTGAGTAGTTTGACTTCGCGCCCCCATCCCTCAGCTTCACCATTGAGAGAGGAAATCAGTAGTATTTCAGCACCGGTTTCAACCACCGCATCGAAGAACTCTTCTAGATAGGTGTTGACGCCTAAATTGAATACTTCATAGCCCCTCGCATTGAGAGAGAGATCCATTAATCGGTTGGCGACAACGTGTATATCATTGCCAATTACACCCGTTACAACTTTCATGCTTTAAGCGCCTTATATCCAGCCGATCATAGTATCAAAAGACACCGGGCCCAGCGAAGCTGAGATGGTAGAATTTAGCCTTAAAACCTCGTTTATCGGGGCTAGCGACCTAATCCGAGAGCAAAGCATGGCTGATTTTACTGCAGATTTTTGTGATAACCATCCTGACAAAGTGTCCGTACTGGGCCCGGGGTACTCAAACTACGGCGGCGCTGCCATGTGCCAAGGCGAAGTCGTGACCATCCAACTTGATCGAAACAACAGCGATCTCATCACACTTTTGCGGGATGAAGATGGTACTGGCAAGGTGGTTGTTGTGGACTCTGATGAAGCCTACTACGCCATTGTAGGTGAAAACTTAATGAAGTTTGCGCTTAAAAATGGCTACGCTGGGATCATTGTTAACGGCTACATAAGAGATACGCAGCAGATCAAAGACATCCCCGTAGCACTCTATGCGCTAGGCACCTGCTCTAAGAAATTCATACCCGTTACGCAAGGCAAACGCGATGTTTCCTTGAGTTTTGGAGGCACAGAATTTCGCCCAGGAGATTATGTTTATACCGATACAGATGGGGTGATTGTGACGAGTGGGAAGATTGTTTCTTGATTGGTCATCCCCGCTTTCGCGGGATGACAATGCACGAAGATGCTATCAATTACACGGATTAGCAATAGCATCAAACCGAGGAGCAATCTCGTTTAGATCTACCCAAGCACCAGAAGCTGACGCGCCACCCAGGCTTGCGGCACATTCTTCCGTAATCCAAATATTGCCGTCCCCTTCTACCCAACGATACTCAGCTACATCAGTACGGCTATAAACATAGCCCGTTGTATCGTTTGTTGGACTACCCGTTAGGCACGGGTTCGCGATAGAGTCCATAGCCGGCGCTCTACCCACTAAATCATTCCAGTCACCTGATGCTGATGCATCACCAAGTAGCATTGCACAGGCTTGGTCGATCCAAACGTTACCCATTTCTCCTGTGGCGTTACGGTCTACCCAACGATATTCTTCTGTATCAGTCCTTGAAAACACATAACCGTTTTCCGCTGGTACGTTATCGCAAGGGTTGCTAATCGAATCCATCGCAGGTGCCAGGTCCCTCAGCTCATTCCAATCTCCGTAAACCGACGCTCCGCCTAATTGTTCTGCGCACTCGCGATCTATCCAAACATTGCCCATGACACCTTGCTCTGTTCTGTCGATCCAACGAAATTCATCTGTATCGTTGCGAGAGAAAACATACGCAGCTCGGTCAGTATGGGGTTGTGCACCGCGGCGCAACGTAAATTGATCAGGTATCGAGCCATCAATAGCCTTGAAGTAACACTCAGCAACCACATCACCAAATTCGCAAAAAAGTGCACCATGTGTTGCACCTTGTGACGCTGTGTAAACAGACGCCCACCAATCACCGCCACGTCGTTGCGGCCTAACTTCTCGTCCACCAAGGCCTGAAACAGCGACGAATGACTGGCCGGATTGCAAGATCATATCGCTTTCACGGTTTACGACGGTTTGGTTCTCAAAATCACTCAGCAGATAAGAACGCGAATAAGCATGCTCATGAGCAACCACGACCATGGCACCAGCATCTAAACAGGCGTCATATACGCCCCAACCCGTTGAGTCACCTTTACGGCCCGTTTGCAGTGCGTTCTGGTTTTTATGCCAAGCACAAATGCGCCAGCGATTACTATTATTGGCAAATGTTGATCGGATATAGTCAGGGTAGTTGTCGTCGGCTTGAACGCCCTCTACTTCATTGATGCCAGGCGACACCTGAACAATATCGATATTGCCAATTTGACAAGCAGCCTTAACACCAAGGTTGCCACTACACGACAGTGCTCCGGAACGGTCAAGTCTCTGTCGTGTTAATGATTGGTAAATAGGCCATTCGAAATTTTCATGGTTACCAACAAGCGTTAATATTGGAAAATTTCGTCCTAGCGCGTCATTATTATTGGTTTCCCATTGCGCGGCTGCTTGCACACTGTACCCAAGATCACCCTGAATCATCAGCAGATCAGCGCCTTCCGACTGAACCAGCCTAAGTAATGATTGGGCGTGCTCGCCGACGCCTTGGTCACCCGTAAACGCGATTTTCACTGTGTCTGCAGAAATTGCGGGAGCAATTGAAAAAAATGCAAAAGCTATCGAGGTGATAGATAGCCGCCGGCCAATTGCTAATCGGCTTTGGAGGCGATGTTTTTTTAAAAGCACTTGGTAACCCTGCGCAGAAATTGTTGGGCTGAAAATAGACAACCGTCAAATATACAGCGCAGATATTACGCACTTCAAAAAAATAGTTTGTTCATATTTTGACCAATCACGGTGATTTTACATTGTCATTAGGCAAGGATTAGCCACAAAAAAAGCCCACTGAACAACCAAGTAGTTGTAATCAGTGGGCTTTCGCTCTGCAATACTTACTGAGGGCTAGATTGAAAACTATGGCACTACAAAACGCATTGCCCCATAGTAAGTTTGGTTTTCGAAGTACAGTTTGTTACCAGACACCTGCCAAAGCCGTTCTGGCTCATTGCTCGGTGTCGCAATCAGCCGAGCAAAATATTGACCTGCTGGCAGCTGACTTTGAGCGACATTTTGTACCACGACATCTGGCGCGTCTTGGATTTGACTGATATCAACCACGATTGACTGTGAGTCAAAGGTCGGTGTAGTGGCTATTTGCAAACGATATTGAACAACCCCAGCAACGGACGTCACGTCATAAGCTGGCTCCCATGTCATACGCCATTGCCCTGCCACCAAAGTTGGTTCGAACAAAGTAGGAGGCATGAGTAAGCCAAAATTTGAACGTACAGCCAGCTCGTTGTCGTCAAACAGACTAATAAATTTTTCAGATGAGTAAATCGTGAAGCCAGGATTATTCAGACTATCTGGTGCGCGATTTTGATATTCCTCAGACAAACCAATGTAGTGATTCACTTTTTTAGCCATCTCGTCTTGCAAAACATGATTACGGCGAATGCTCTCGATAGTGGTCAATATCTCCTCATGAATACCAGGTTGCTTGTAGAACTTATTAAGAAACGTGTTTTGTGATGCTAGTGCGTAACCGTATTCCAAACGTTGCCTTAGCGAATCGGCAGACATATCGTTAGGTGGTTCAATCCACTCGCCCATTGCCTCATCGTAGTCCCAAGGAACAAAATAGAACTTCTCGGTACCAACTGGGTTGTACAAAATATAGTTATGACGAACAGCATCCTTTTGGCGAAGCAGAATATTTGCGGTAACCCATGCCATGACGTTGCTACGATCAAAATACTGATTTAATACCGAATCGAATGTTCGATTTGGATCGTGCAATGCCGTAATCATTGCTACCAGCGGACGATGATCATCACCATTTTCGATGGACAAAGTAGACTCGAATAAGTCTTTATTTAACGGCTCGCCTAATTCATCTAACTTTAGCGTGTCCAACGATTGTTTGTTGAATTTAAAGTATTCTGCCTTGTAGATCCTGTCATCGTCATTCCAACCACGCTTGCGTAAAAAATATCCATTTACGCGCTCAACATGCGTAAACAAGCCATAGTCAACTGGACCCTGACCATCATCAATCCACAGGTTAACAAACTGAGTACGCACACTTGGAAGATTGGGAATTTCAGCCATTATGTCCATAGCAAGCTTGTTTCGGATACGGCTTGATTCATAGGGGTGTTTGTTGAGCTGCAAATGACGCTCACCGCGCCACAGAGCTTCTTTACTATCTAACTTAATACGGAATGACTTCTGTGGAGCAGAACGAGAGCCACCGCCGCGCAATCGTAATTCAGCATTACTAACTGATCCATCATCAACAAAATCGCTGCTTTTAAAATGCACGTTAATATCAACGGTATGATCATCGAACTTATCAACATCTGCCATCACATCAGCAAGTGTGCAACCAGATTCATCGACTGCATTACAAGGGCCAGCCACGGTCGCTGTACGTAAATCAACGCGAATAACATTGCTCGGGCTATAGCCATCCTCATACAGGTTGGCAGGTTCTGCTATGTTTTGATCGTTTGGAGCTGGCGGAATTATCGTGCCCGGAACGTTTGGGTCAATATTACTGTTCTGGGTAATCAAAGTTATTTCAGCCATAGCAGAACGCCTATCATCCGCGGCTATTGCAACGACTCCATAAGTGTATGTTGTAGCACTGGCTAGCGCGTTATCCGTAAAGCTAGTATTGCTCGTATTGCTAACGACTGTATCGTCACGGCTAACCTCATAGGTGAGCCCAGCAGTGCTGCCTGCTTCCCAACGAATTTGTACTGAGCTTGATGAGTACACCGTAGAAGCCAAACCTGTGGGTGCCGCTATAGGACCGTTTTCAACAATAGGTGGCGTTACATCAGGTGTGGGTGCTTCGTCATCAGATGAACAAGACGTTATCAACAACAGTAAGGTTGCAATAATGGTTATGCTTTTTAATGGAGCGAGTGTGGGTCCTTTCTTGTTCAGTTGCATAATTCCGTTTCCCCTGATATTTACCGAATGAAACTATCACGGCAGTTCCCGTGTTTTTATGGTCCGTTTGGCAGGTTTACCCTTAATTTAATTACGTAGAATTGTTATTGCGTAAAACTGTGGGTTGATTCATATCTTTATGGGCTGAATGGTAATAAGACCATTTCATTTGTGACCGGTTGAACGACTACGGTCGCTCGACGATTTGTGTCAAATCAACCTTTTATGAGCGGGATTGGTAGCAATTTAATGAGTCATTGTGGTTATAAATGTAGGTGCGTTTTGTAAGCGAGATTGATGTGCACTACTGCTCAAAGGCGACTGGTATGATGCAAAAAACCTTGTAGGCATCAACGCTGTTATGAAAATCTCTGAGATACACATTTATCAAAAAGATCTACCCATTGTTGATGGTCCCTACACCATGTCAACAATTACCCTGCACTCCATCGATACGACGATTGTAAAAATACTCACGGACACCGGCCTAACAGGATGGGGTGAAGTCACACCTCTTGGACCAAACTATCAACCACAACATGCCATGGGCGCGAGGGCCGCAATTGCTCATATGGCACCAGGGTTAATTGGGCAATCATGTTTAGATCACCTACTTCTACGACGGCACATGGATGGTCTGCTCGATGGTCACAACTACGCGAAGGCCGCAATCGATATCGCGACTATGGATTTGGTTGGTAAGCATCATGGCGTAAGAGTGTGTGATCTTTTAGGTGGTGCAGTGAGTGAAAGATTACCGGCTTACTATGCCGTTGGTATTGGAAGCCCAACTGATACTGCAAATATTGCGGTAGATAAGATCAAGCAAGGCTATAACCGCCTTCAGTTCAAAATAGGTGGTCGTGATATCTCAACCGATATTGAAGTCATGCAGAAGGTTTGGGAAACCGTTGGGCACAAGGTACAACTTGTCGCTGACGCAAATCGCGGGCTTACGGCCGCACAGGCAAAACAATTTAGCGTGGGCTGCCGCAATATTCCGCTTGTCATGGAGCAGCCTTGCAATACGATGGAAGAAGTTAAATCCATCCGTTCTCAGGTATGTCATCCATTGGCAATCGATGAGAATCTTGAAAGCGTGCATGATGTACTGCGTGCAATCTCTATGGATGTAGCAGATGCGTTTGGGTTAAAGATCACTCGCTTGGGCGGAATCAATGCAATGGTAACGGTGCGCGATATTTGTGAAGCACGCCGTATACCCCACAGCATGGAAGATACATGGGGTGGCGATATTGTGTCAGCTGCTATTTTGCACGTTAGCGCTACAGTAAAACCTGAATTACTTGAAAGCGTGTGGACTTCCGGCAACTACATAGATGAACACTACGACCCAGATAACGGTATTGCTGTTGACGGGGGTTACTTTGAGGTGCCGAAGGGTGTTGGTTTAGGAGTTACACCCGATGAAGGACGCATTGGTCAATTGGTCGCCTCTTATAGTTAGAAATAACAACGGGCAACCAACATTGTAGGGAACCGATTGACAGCATCTAATCCTAAAAGTGAATTACCTCATAATTACAGTTGTCTGCAAGCGTTCCGTGATTGCCTTACAAGGCAAATGGATGAAAGCCCGAGAGCTGATAGGCTTGCTTAAGTCAAATTATGATAAGGCCTCCCTTATCACCAGCACAAGCCAATACCAAGCACTAGCCTCTGGATTAACGGTTGGCATGGGTATTCATTCAGAATCGTTATGCAATTCACTATGGCGTGTTGATTAGGTATTTGTGCTGTCTTAATCAAAGACTACTGTATTATTAATATGCTAGCTTGATTTCAAAACAGCGTGCAGTTAGCAATGGATTAAAACTCAACTAGGTTCAACTAGGTTCAACTAGGAGTAGAAAACAATGAGTACGTCTGGCAGCGACCCAACCCCCTTTAATTATATGTCGGGTTTTGGCAATGATTTTGAAACCGAATCTTTGCCGGGTGCATTGCCGCAGGGTCAAAATAGTCCGCAAAAATGTGCCTACGGTTTATATGCTGAACAGTTATCGGGTTCTCCATTTACAGCACCGCGCGGCACGAATGAGCGAAGCTGGCTATACCGTATACGACCTAGTGTGCGTCATACACATCGATTTACAAACCTAGAGCTGCCGCTATGGCGCTCAGCGCCTGCTAACCACGACGCTGTGTTATCACTACAGCAAATGCGTTGGAGCCCAACACCCTTACCTAGTGAGCCAACTAACTTTATACAAGGTATGCGTACTATCACAACAGCGGGTGATGTGATGACACAAACCGGTATGGCTTCGCATGTTTATGTTGCCAATACTGACATGATTGATGATTACTTTTTTAATGCTGATGGCGAGATGTTGTTAGTGCCTCAGCAAGGCTCACTTATCTTGTTTACGGAGCTTGGCAAAATACAAATAGCTCCCGGCGAGATAGGCCTGATACCCCGTGGGGTTACGTTTAAAGTAGCCG
Source organism: uncultured Granulosicoccaceae bacterium (assembly GCA_938028465.1). Taxonomy (GTDB): domain Bacteria; phylum Pseudomonadota; class Gammaproteobacteria; order Granulosicoccales; family Granulosicoccaceae; genus Granulosicoccus. The sequence continues at coordinate 31,657 of CALJAA010000076.1, forward strand.
TGCCTGACGGTACAGCACGTGGCTACGTATGTGAAAACTACGGCGCAAAGCTCACCCTACCTGATCGCGGCCCAATTGGCGCTAACTGCTTAGCGAATCCGCGGGATTTTAAAACACCGGTTGCCTGCTTTGAAGATAAAGAATCGGCGTGCAAAGTTTGTATTAAATGGTGCGGTAATTTCTATAACACTGATATTAATCATTCGCCACTTGATGTGGTCGCCTGGCACGGTAACTATGCGCCATACAAATATGATCTCGCTACATTCTCTCCTGTGGGTGCATTGATGTTTGATCATCCTGACCCATCAATCTTTACTGTGCTCACTGCGCCAAGCGATGAAGCCGGCACCGCCAATATCGATTTCGTGATATTCCCACCACGATGGCTAGTCGCTGAAAACACCTTTCGCCCACCTTGGTATCACCGCAATGTCATGAGCGAATTTATGGGGTTGATCCAAGGGCAATACGATGCCAAAGAAGAAGGTTTTGTACCAGGTGGTATGAGCTTGCATAATATGATGCTACCGCATGGGCCGGATCATTCAGGCTTTGAAAAAGCGTCCAACGCGGCCCTTGCGCCACAAAAATTAGAAAACACCTTGGCGTTTATGTTTGAAACCCGTTACCCGCAGCATATGACAAAATATGCAGCACAACTAGACACCGTTCAAGACGATTACATAGATTGTTGGGCTGGCTTAGAACGAAAGTTTGATGGAACGCCTGATCCAAAGTAAGCTTAATACTGCTTTGCATTTAACGACAACTAACTGAGTTAGCAAACCGATGACAATCATACACTGCCGCATAGAAAGCGCTAATAACCCCGAGTCAGATTTTCCGCTTAATAATTTACCGTATGGCGTGTTCTCAAAAGATGCTGGTACTGCTCGTTGCTGTGTAGCGATTGGGGATTCAGTTCTTGATCTATCTACACTTTACGCCGAAGCAATTTTCCCTGATCTCGCTGAGAATGTATTCGCGCACACAACACTAAATGCATTTATGGGCATGGGTGCTAAGAGTTGGTCTTATGTACGCAAGCAGCTCATTGAATTGCTTAGTACTGAAAACGACATCGACGCAAGTAAGTCCAATGTTATAGACACAGCACTTCATGCTCAGTCTAGTGTCACAATGCATATGCCATTTGCAGTAGGAGATTACACCGATTTTTACGCAGGCCGTCAGCATGCTACCAACGTTGGTACTATGTTCCGTGGTGCTGAAAATGCCCTACCGCCTAACTGGCTGCATATACCGATTGGTTATAACGGTCGCGCCTCTACTGTTGTGGTTAGTGGTACCGACATACATCGCCCTTTGGGCCAGATGAAACCACCTACAGCTGAAATTCCCCACTTCGGCCCGTGTAAGCGGCTCGACTTAGAACTCGAAATGGGTGCAGTAATCGGTATGCCTAATAATATGGGCAGGCCAGTTACAGTCAAAGAAGCTGACAATATGATTTTTGGTTATGTTTTGCTTAATGATTGGTCGGCACGCGATATACAAGCTTGGGAGTATCAACCGCTGGGGCCATTTCAAGCAAAGGTCTTTGCAACCAGCATAAGCCCATGGGTAGTCACCAAAGATGCCTTAGCAAACTTCCGTATTTCAACGCCTGCTAGAGACGTTGAGCTATTACCCTATCTTCAAGAGAAAGAACCCTTGCTGTATGACATCGATTTAGCAGTACATATACAACCACAAGGTGCAGCTAAAGCCACAACAATTAGCAATACCAATTATCGGAATATGTATTACTCAGCCGCACAACAATTGGCACATCACGCTGTTGGTGGTTGCAAGATGAATACGGGGGATCTACTTGGTTCCGGCACCATATCGGGGGATGACAACAAGGCTTACGGGTCTTTACTGGAAATCAGCTGGGGTGGTAAAAACCCGGTAACACTGGATACGGGCGAAACCAGATCATTTTTGGAAGATGGCGACACCTTAACGCTTACTGGTGCAGCAATCGGTGACGGGTTTCGAATCGGATTTGGTGAATGCACCGGCAAGATTCTCCCTTCGCCTGATTTCAATCCATAACACGGCACACCATTATGACTGACGTAGTGCTTTACGATTACTGGCGATCATCCGCAAGCTATCGCGTGCGAATTGCACTCGCGCTCAAGGGCATTGAGTATCAATCGGTGTCAATAAATTTATTAACTGGTGACCATAAATCGAATGCCTATCATGACACTAATCCACAAGGCTTGGTGCCGGCACTTAAGATTGATGGCCATACACTGACACAATCATTAGCGATCATTCAGTATCTTGATAATACAAGGCCCGAGGTGAGCTTAATACCCGCAAATGCGTTGGATAGACAACGCGTACACGCCCTTAGCCATGCCATTGCAATGGAGATCCACCCCATTTGCAATTTAAGTGTTGCACAGCATGTTGGTAATTTAGTCACGGAAACCGATTCAGAGACGACTAAAAAACAATGGATGCAGCATTATATTAACCGCGGATTGCAAAGTGTTGAAGCGTTATTAGATGATGGCCAAAGCGGGGATTTTTGTCATGGCAACGCTCCGGGACTGATAGATTGTTGCTTAGTGCCTCAGGTGTACAACGCTCGTCGCTGGGGTTGTGATTTATCTGAACTTTCATTAATTTGCGCAATTGACCAACGTTGCGATCAGTTGGATGCGTTTGTGGCTGCCCATCCTGACAAGCATAAGATTTAGCGCACCATCACGCCGATTCTGGTTTTAAAAGAAATATATCGCCGCCTTCTAAAGTTCCATTTTTCTCAAACCCCAACTTTTTATAAAGTGCTAAAGCCCGATTGTTTTTAGGTTCGCAATTAGTGACAATATCCTTAGCGCCAAGCTCACGCATTTCATTGATAGCCAGCATAACAGCAGATTTGCCATGTCCCATCCCTTGGTATTCTGGCGCTATCATCATGTGATAAAGCCAATAAAATCTACCGTAACGCCCATCATGAAAGTAATAGGCAAGCATACCGATTAACTCTGAACCTGAGTAAATCGCTCTTAATTGGTTATCAGGCTCGAATTTCCATTCTGCTATAGCAAATACGTTTGGGTCAACAAATGTTTTATCTTGTTCAGCAACCTTTAGCTTGATACAGGCGTCCCAGTTTTCTTCATCAACAACGCGCAGATGTGTATTCATGATGGGTTGTTCTTAATATTGTATGTATTTATGCCGCTTAGCATACTGCTTGCTACCCAGTGATAAGGATAAATTCTGAGTATCTACTGTTACCTAGCCTTATAGTTTTAAACAACCGACTCCATGCACTGTTAGTAAATCGTCACAGCAAATGACTGACGTCAGCCCCCAATGTCCGCAAGCATAAGCCCACAAGCCGGGCCTGCCATGATGTGTGCTAGCTCAATGACACGAAGGCCATCGAGTGGGCCAGATGACTCGCTTGTCATGTACCTTGCCAATTCGGTTTACGTTTTGCGAAGAACGCGTCGATACCTTCTACGAAATCATCGCTGGTGTAACACTGAATAATGAGATCATCACCCGCTACGTTAGCTGCGTGTTCTCGCAAGCGGCGGAGCCCTTCTTTACTGGCAGCAATGGTCAGCGGGGCTTGATTTTTAAGTTGCGTACAGAGTTCTTGTGCTCTGAGCACTGGGTCATCGACGCATTCACTAACTAATGCGATGTTCATGGCCTCATCGATCTGTATTAGGCGTGATGTGAGTAATATTTCTCGGGTTCTATTTGCACCAAGTAGTTCAACCAAACGCGATAAGTTACCAACAGACAAACAATTGCCTAAGGTACGCGCAATGGGAAATCCGTACTTTAGATCACTGCTGGCGATGCGCAAATCACAACAAGCAGCGATAGCTGCACCACCCCCCGTACACGCACCACGGATAGCCGCTACAGTGGGTATTGCCAACGTTTCAAGACGCCCCAACACCTGATCCATTCGGCGCTCATAACCTAACGCATCTTTTTCCGTTTTAAAATCCCTAAAACGCGAGATATCCGTGCCTGCAGCAAAAGCCTTATTGCCTGCACCGGTAATAATCAATGCTTTTATCGCAATGGTTTGTTCATGAATTTGATCACAAATAT
>CALJAA010000077.1 GCA_938028465.1 uncultured Granulosicoccaceae bacterium
AGTCGCCATAACAGGCCGCGCGCTTCCATCTGCTGCAGCTTTTTGAGGCATTGTTCGCTAGCATCAAGATCACTTTGGTCACGACATACCGCAGGGCCGCCTAAATTTAGCCAGCAGGATTCGACCCAAGGGATGATAGTAGAGCGCGCTGAACGCTGAACCGCAGGCAACATGATTCGCAAAAGCGATTGCACACGCAGCGCACCATCATCCGACATATTGCTTATACGCGCGGTGTCCTGCAGCAACTCAATTACTGGTGTTTGCGCACTATCATCCATCAACACATTGAGATCAGCAGCAGTTAAACCACACCATGGCGCTCTAACCACTGCCAGCCAATGCAAGCGATCATGCGGGTATCGCAAGGCAAGCGTTAAGGACAACAGATCACGAACCACTGGTTTTTCACCTAGATTATCCATGTCGACCGCTTGATAACGCACCCCCAACTTTTGCAAAGCCGGGTAAATTTCGGTAGCTTGACCCCGGCTTCGCACCAATATTGCAACCGTGTGCTCTAGGCTTGAATCAACCGCTGTTTTAACTAACTGAGCAACTTGGCTGGCTTCGTCTTCTACGCTGCTGTTAAAGTTTGGATGAACGGTAACTGAGCCTGGCAAGTCCTTAAAGGCAACTGAATGCGCATAGGCAGTTGCACCAGTGACATCATCTGACTCTGCCGGAAACAAATCAGCGAACACATGATTAATCCAATTTGTCACAGAAGGTGACGAACGAAAATTAACGGTTAAGGCTAATGGTGTGAGCACAGTTGCACCAATACCCTCATTTTGCGCTAGTGCGAATAAGGTAACTTTTGCGTTTCTAAATCGATAGATCGATTGCATTGGGTCGCCCACCGCAAAAAATGTTTTGCCATCGCCCGGTTGCCAACCAGCCACTAATTGCTGAAACAAAGAAAATTGCGTAAGAGAGGTATCTTGGAATTCATCAACCAATATGTGGCTGATACGTAGATCCATTGCTAAGGCTAAATCAGTTGGCTCATCTTCTTCACCCATCGCCTTTTTTGCTCGAATAGCGATTTCCGTAAAATCAACCTGATGCACTGATGCAAATACGGCCTCTAGCTCATTTAGTAATAACGGCAGCGTGTTGATTAACTGCTCCATCACCTGCCAATCGATATCATCGTATTCTGGATATGGCAAGGTTCTTACTTCGTTGATCAATTCAATAAATGCAGGGTAATCACTGATGGTTTCGAGCAACTCCACAATTTGTTTTTTCGGCACACCTAATTCTTTTGCCGATAATCCAACTACCTTTGCATCAGCTGCATTAGTTGGAAACCCATTTGCGCGAGTAATGCGCTTACGAATAGCTGGCTTTTTAACATCTGCTGTTAATAAGCAATCCGCGAATACTCGCCAGGTACCTAAATGATCGATTGACGAACCGGGTGATTGCTCGAATAAAGTAGGCGTACCAGAATCGTCCAGCAGTGCTTTCATTTCTTGAGAAAAATTAATCAGCGGCAACAGCTTATCGATAAATCCTGCAGGCGCACTGTCTACCAAGGCTTCCAAGCGCGACTCTACCAAACCTAACAACACTGCCTCTAAACCAGCACGCAACACATCGGTGCTTAAATCATTGTTAACGTAGTTATCCCATTGATCACGCTTGCCCAGCATTTCGGCCAGTAGGCGTTCGGCATCAACCAACTTGTTACCTAAATGCAGTAGTACCAGATCAAAGCTTTCGAGGTGTTTGTTGAGAAAATTAGCGGCAGCCTCTCGATATAATGCGCTAGCATCATCTACAACTGAGGAAGGCGCACCTAGCTTGGATACGATAGGTAGGTTATGCGCGAGCGCGGTACCCAGGGAATCAATCGTGCGTAAATTGAGCCGTTGTGGATTGGATAACAGCTCCCATCCTTGTTGCTTATCACGCTGCAATACTGCGTTTGCCAATGCAATACCTTCAGCTTGATAAGCATCTTCAGCAGGCGCTTCTGTTGCCGCCAACTGCAATGCTTCAAACACGCGTGTTTGCATCTCCACCGCGGCTTTACGGGTAAAGGTAATCGCCAATACTTCTTCCGGCTTGTCGACAATAGCCAACAGAGTTAGGACACGACGAGTTAACAGCTCGGTTTTACCCGAACCTGCAGGCGCTTGTACGATAAACGATTGATCAGCTTGCAGCGCTTGTTCGCGAATCGCTGCATCTTCGGGTATAGCGGCCATTAGCGTTGACCACCCGTGTAGCTGGGAACATCATCTTCTTCTAGTGCTTGTTTTTCGATGCGGCACAGTGGCAACACATCGCAAAATTGACAAGCATTTTTAGTAGGCGTAATAGTGGCTACGCCCTGCTTAACTTCCAAAGCGATCGCATCGATGCGAGCACGCCAGTCGCTTACTGTTGCATCCCAATCTTCAGTAGCCGTCATATTAGGAACAAACCTATCCGCGCCCACGCCCAGAAATTTGTATTTATGCCGCGCTACCTGCGCAAACGTTACGCCTTGTATTTCATCATCGGTTAGCGCATACAACGGCAGCTGAGGGCTCTTGATTCGTTCCTCCTCCCAGTCTTTGGTTCTGTTGTGAATCCCCGTTTTATAATCGATCACCAGTTTTTCGCCTGTTGCCAAGCGATCAATACGATCCACCAACAGCGTTAGGACGATACCGTTTTGATGAATCTCTCTTTTGGTTTCAAACTCAACAGCCTCAAAGGACACAGTTCGAGGCTTCTCCTGCTGTTCAATCCATTCATAAATTAACCGATGCAAGCGCCTGTGCTCCAGCGCCCGCAGAGCCTTGCCAATTTCTAATTCATCTAAGGCTTTATCAGTGGCCTCATCGATCTCTACGTGAAGTTGTGCCTCGTCAAGTGCTAGCAAAGCATCTGAAGTTTTAATCTTGGTCCAGAAAAGCTCTAAGGCTAAATGCAACACGGTACCGTGTTGGCGAGCATCAAGGCCTAGGCCAGCTTCCTCCAACGGCTTAATGTTTAAACGATGCAAAGCAAATGCTCTAAACGGACATTCAGATTGATTTTCGAGCAGGCGGGCACCACCTCTTACAGGGCTACCATCAGGCAATTCAGCACCATGGGTGTCTTCTATGCTTTCCAGCGTGGCTGCTTGTAGCACCATTGCAGCAGGATCAATCGAACCACTCATATCTGCATCACTGATAGAAATTGATTGCAGTGCCTCATCAGGCCAATCGCCCGGCAAGCTATCAGACAGCCCTGCCGATACGATTGCTGCAGGAATAATTTCTGCGCCGTCCCGCGTTTTGCTAAAACTAAAAATGAGCTCTGGCGTACTACTCAGCCACAAACCGACTTCGCTCATCGCTAGCTGCAAACGAGTACTGGCATCTGCCTGTGGTACACCCGCTTCTTTTTGTTGGCTAATAGGCAAGAAAGGCGTTGGAGACGTTGGGGCCGGCCACTGCCCTGCATCCATACCGCATACCCACAGCTTGTCAAATTCAATACCATGACTTTCTAAACGCCCCATAATTTGTATTGGGCAGGTTGGTGTTTCGAGCTGGAATAGACGATCGCGCAAGAGCTCTCGCAGCAAAACCATGGCTTTATTAGCCGTGATTTTTTTACCGTTATCCAATAACTGCAAATCATCCATGCAACGCTTCCACGATTGCACAGCTTGGTATTCCGAACTATTAATACCCTTACCTGGCCACCTTGAGGTATCCAATATCTGACCAAATACAACTGACCATTCAGCACAGCTGCGAGCTTTACCGGTATCGATCTCCGATATTTTTACCAACGCTTTACGCAACTTAGCAGAGTTTTTTTGTGTTTCTTTTATCAAGCGATTTAGGCCGATTTGCTCAATACGCTCTTGGCGTAGATGCCTATCCAGCTTTTCGCGCTCTCGAGACTCACTATCAGCACTACCCACGTAGGGGCTGAGAACAAATTCAGTGATGCTAGATTCACGCAATACGCCAAGCTTTAATTGCAGCACTAACAACGCCGCTTTTACTACTGGCTGTTCGTCAATCGGCGTACCTAAAGAGATATCATACGGCCTACCCAATGCTTCAATTTGCAGCGGGCTTTGTGACGGAAAAAACTGCTGATCAAACAAGCGTAAGCAAGCAGCCCGACGTTGATGTAAGTTGGGCACCACCACGCCTAGCTTTTGATTGGGGTTAGCCTCAAGCTCAGCTCTTACAGCACATGCCACACCTAACATCTCTGCATCATCATCCATATAAGCTACCGCAGTAGCCCGCGCTGATTGCTGAGGTTTAACCGACACCACCTTACAACTTTGCGCTTGCAAACAATCAATCCAATGCAATTGCTGCGGCGTGTTATCCAGAAAGCCTGCCATTAATACTTGATTAGGCAGTTTTATTAACATTGGATCTTGTTTAATTATCGAACAAAGAAAATCAGGCAGTACCGCCTCATCGATAAACTGCATCTCCTCGCAACGCTTAGTGTAGGCCTTGCTCCATCGCTCAAAAGCATACTGATCCGCTGACAGATGTGTATCTTTTGCGTTGGGCATACAACCCCAAGCGTGTGCTGTATTCCAAGCTTCCATTGCCTGTCGTGCTGCGCCCTGCTCATCTAAAAGTTTGTGTGTGGGCTTATCGTTCTCAACAATTTCTCGCCACAGCTGCTGTTGCACAACAGCGGGCATTAACACACGTTGAGACTTGCCACTAACCGCTAGTTGATCAAGTTGTGTAGATAACCACGTGCGCCACGGCATTATTGCCGGTGTTGGCCAAACGGCATGGCCCGCTTGTTGCTGACACAGGCTATACCGATGCATGTATTCTCGCGCCAATCTCTGGTTGACTGTGATTAGCACAGCACCATCGCTTACTGCATCAAACCAGCTATCGTCAGACATGCTTTGTTCTTCTTTTGACATAGCCCAATGTTACACTCTACGGCTAAGATCGGTAGCAGATTCCCACGAAGTCTGAACTACAATTATTAACACTTAGACACTAACAATTCAGGAGCAAAAATTGATCGAATGGATTAGCAGCCCTGAGGCCTGGATAGCGCTTGCAACACTTACTGCGCTCGAAATCGTGCTAGGTATCGACAACATCATTTTTATCTCGATATTAGTCGGCCGCCTACCTGAAGAGCAACGCGACAAAGCCAGAGTAATCGGTATAGCCTTGGCGATGCTGACACGGCTTTTATTGCTGTTCTCGATAACGTGGGTGATGAGCTTAACTGAAAACTGGTTTAGCGCGTTTGGGCATGATATTTCCGGCCGCGACGTGATACTGATCGGTGGCGGCTTATTTTTGCTAACCAAGTCAACACGCGAGATACACGACAGCCTCGAAATCGATGATGCTGCACATGCTCAAGGTAAAAAAACGTCAAGCTTTCTTAGCATCCTCATTCAAATCGCTATTCTCGATGTCGTGTTCTCACTAGATTCAGTGATAACCGCGGTAGGCTTAGTTGATGAGCTACCCATCATGGTGATCGCGATTGTGACCGCCGTATTGGTGATGTTATTTGCATCTAAATCAATATCTAACTTTGTCGATAACAATCCAACAGTTAAGATTCTCGCTCTCTCGTTTTTAATTCTTGTTGGCATGACGCTCATCATCGAAGGGTTTGATGTACATGTGCCAAAAGGTTACATATACTTTGCGATGGCGTTCTCAGTCATTGTTGAAATGCTCAATATTAAAATGCGCAAGCGCAGTGCTCGCACCATTAAGCTGGATAAGCAGCTAACCGAAGAAGACCAATAACATGTCAAATAAAAAAATATTAGTAACAGGTGGCGCAGGCTACATTGGTAGCCATGTGGTAAAGCTACTAGGCGAGCGCAACGAACAAGTTGTTGTGTTGGACAACCTTTGCACGGGTAATGCTGATGCCGTCTTATCAGGCGAGCTTGTTATTGGCAATACCGGTGACAAAGCCGTGTTAGACAAACTATTTAGTGATCACGACATCGATACCGTTATGCACTTTGCCGCACACACAATTGTGCCAGAGAGTGTTGAAAACCCACTTAAATATTATGGCAACAACACCTGCAACACACGCACGCTCTTAGAAGCCTGCCAAAACAACAACGTTAAGCATTTTATATTCTCATCCACTGCTGCTACCTACGGGACGCCCGATAGCGAAGGTGCTTGCAACGAAGGCACACCAACCGCACCGATCAACGCGTATGGCATGTCTAAATTAATGTCAGAGTACATGCTGCAAGACTTAAGTAAGGCTTGCGATATGTCTCATGTAATACTGCGCTACTTTAATGTTGCCGGCTCTGACCCAGATGGCCGCATTGGCCAATCAACGCCTAAAGCCACCTTACTAATTAAAGTTGCAGCAGAAGTTGCTCTGGGTAAGCGCGAACAATTACAGGTGTTCGGCACTGACTACCCCACGCCTGACGGCACTGGTGTACGTGATTACATCCATGTCAGTGATTTAGCGAGCGCACATTTAGCTTCGCTTGATTATCTGCGCGAGGGTGGTGACTCCACACTAATGAACGCAGGCTACGGCCACGGCTTTAGCGTTCGTGAAGTCATCAATGCAGTTGAACGTGTACACGGCGAAGCACTAAACGTAAAAGAACAACCGCGACGCGCTGGCGATCCACCTGCCCTCATTGCATCGGTTGATAAAATTTTTGCAACCTTGGACTGGAAACCAGAACTAGATGATCTAGACAAGATTGTAGAGACTTCGCTTGCGTGGGAACGTCAGCTAATGAAGCGCGAGCATAACCAATAGGGCAGCTCACTAAAGCGCATTGTTAAAGCGTGTGGTCGAGAATCAGCTTGCCTTCGTTAGCTAAACGCTCAACGAGTACATCTGATATTTGTCGGTAGTAGTGCAAATGCACCTTGGGAGGTAGCTCATTTAAGGAGTCCGCCGATATCTCCAGCGCATTCACGTCAGACAAAGCAACAACATCTTTGGTTTCAGGAGCACCGTGAATAAAACCAAGCTCGCCTACACACTCACCTTCACTACAAAGGCGCAGCAAATCACCATTTTCAGAAACCTTAACAGCACCTCTACTCACGATGAGCAAATCACGATCAACGCTACCAGCGGCTATTAGTTTTTCACCCCTGACATAGGTTCTCACCTTAATCACTTCGAGTAGCTGCGCGATTTCAACTTCTGAAAATGTTTCAAAAAACGTTTGTTGTTTTAGCTGGCGAATAAAGCGCTGCTGTGCCGGCGGACGTTGTTCAATAATACGAAAACGTTCGATAAATGGCGTTAATGCCGCCGCAAGCGCTTTACCATTTTGAAAACGCTGCCTTGGGTTTTTAGCCAAAGCACGTGATACCACTTTAGACAGATCGGCCGGTAAGTCTGATTTAACTTCATGCAGTAGCGGCGCATCTTTATGTACAACGATATTAAAAAGCTGCTTAACTTTTTGCGCCTTGAACAACTGACGGCTTGTGAGTAGTTCAAACAGTACGGTGGCAAGTGAGTAAAAGTCGCTGGCAGGCGTAAGCGTCTTGCCGAGGATTTGCTCAGGCGACATATAATTTGGCGTGCCCAGTGTTGGCCCCTGTTTGTTTAAGCCTTCTGCGCCCGTTAGCCCAATAGCAATACCAAAATCCAATAGCTTGGCTGAACCATCGCTGGCCAACATAATATTGGCAGGCTTGATATCGCGATGCAATATGCCTTGCTTGTGCGAATAATCTAACGCTCTGCAACACTCAACAATGATTTCTAGTGATCGGTAAATTGGTAGCGGTGCTTTACCTTTACCATATTCTTTTAGCGATTCTCCTTCAACCGCCTCCATCACCAAGTAGTTGAGCTCCTCATGCTGCCCAGCATCAAAGACAGTCACGATATTAGGGTGCGAGAGTTTACCTGCAGCAATGATTTCTGTTTGATATGCGCGTTGTGCGCCAGGCAGTTTTCCGGAGGAAGCGTGCGCTTCACCAATCGGAGACAGCTTTACCGCTACCTCACGATTCAAAACGCTATCGAGCGCCAGGTGTACAACACCGCAAGTGCCTGATCCAATTTTGGCACCGATGGTATAGCGATTGATTTCCTCAGGTACAACAATATCAAGGGGCTTGATCCGTAATGGCGGTTTTGCTTTTGGTGTCGCACTTTGCGAATCGTCAGCAGCTGTTACCGGTGGCGAAGCATTACCCACACTTTTATTTGCCTGCTTATTATCTTCAGCAGGGTTCTTCACAGCGCTTGGATTGTCGATCGTAGCCGGCACAGAGTAAGTAAAAAAAGCCGATATGTTGAGAACATTTGGACACTAATCATACCATCCATGCCCCTGTAGCCTGCAACAAGACAGTTTGAGGTAACGATGGGGGTATTACCGCACTGAGCAGAGCCATCAAGAATACAAAGAAAATAAAGGCCACAGCAATACTGACAGGAATGCTTGTTTCAAAGGTATGTCGGAACACATGCCCCATTAATGAAAGGCTCCAGACAATCAAAAAGAACTGTGAAAACGCATCTACTGGGGTAAATTCCGCTCCATTTCCGCTCATAAAGATGGGAATTGCGACAATTTGCAACATTGCGTTGGCCCCGCACAACCCACCGAACGCTTGCGCAAAGCGCGCCGTACGATTGACGATACTCAGCCCAACCCAAAACAACAAACCTGTTAGACCGATCTCAATAAACGCTTGGACGATCGCATTGCCCACACCATCAAAACTGGCCACTGCGAGCACATAGGTGACTGCACTCAACACCACACCGGTCAGTAGTTGATGCTCACCCGCAGGCAGATCCTGTGGCTTTGCCATCAATAACGCGATTCGAGCGTAATGTTGAAGTAGATTCAGCAAGTCCCTGTCACTAATTTAGGATCGAATTGAATGTTATCACTGGCGCCGCGTGTATGATTCCGCTATCCGCTTTCAAAAGGCGCTTTTCAACGAATATGTCATGTACCAGCCAGGCAAGCCTGTCAAATTTTCTGATCGATTTAGGGGTTATCTGCCCGTTGTGGTGGATGTCGAGACCGGTGGATTCAATGAGCAAACCGACGCTTTGCTGGAAATGGCGGCAGTAATGATTGAGATGGATGACGAGGGTCGCCTGTCGACCGGTGAAACCTACACCACACATGTCACCCCGTTTGAAGGTGCAAATTTGGAGCCGAAATCGCTTGAGATCAACGGCATAGATCCGTGGAACCCATTACGAGCAGCTCGCGCCGAACGTGAAGCGTTAAGCTATATTTTTACGCCCATCAGGCAGGCGGTGAAAAAAGCCGAGTGCACCCGTGCCATTTTAGTTGGTCACAACGCCCATTTTGATTTGAAGTTCTTAAATGCAGCCGTTGAACGCAGCGGCGCAAAGCGCAATCCATTTCATCCATTTAGTAGTTTAGATACCGTTAGCCTGGCAGGCTTAGCGTATGGCCAAACTGTTTTAGCAAAAGCTGCGGTAGCGGCAGATATGGAGTGGGATACAGGTGCAGCTCACGGCGCCGTTTACGATACACAAATGACTGCCGAGTTATTTTGCAAGATAGTGAACAAGTGGGAAGCGCTGCACGCGTGAATGTCATTACCGCGAATATTGTCATCCCAACGGATAATGTCATCCCCGCATGGTTACTGTCATCCCCACGTGGTTATTGTCATCCCCGCGAAGGCGGGGATCCATGGTGTGCGTATATGGATCCCCGCCTACGCGGGGATGACAGTAATCGCGGGGATGACCAGTTTACGCGGGATGACCATTTAACGCGGGGAAGACAATATCAGAGATGACAAGCCTAGAAAAACTAAGCCGCAGCTGCGTCAATCATCTTTTTCAACTCACCCGATTCAGCTAGCTCGCAAGTAATATCACAACCGCCTACAAGCTCGCCCTTAATAAACAATTGCGGGAACGTTGGCCAATCAGAAAACTTAGGTAGGCTTTCGTGCACACCAACATCAGCAATGATGTTGACGTACGCAAACTCTTTATTACATGCCTTCAGTACTTCAACCGTACGCGCAGAAAATCCGCACATTGGCATCTGTGGCGTACCCTTCATATA
>CALJAA010000078.1 GCA_938028465.1 uncultured Granulosicoccaceae bacterium
TAGCAAAGCAAAAGTACGGTCATAGAGCGGATCACAGCAGGCGCCAACGTAATCGCCTGTTGAAGCAGCTAACTGACCTGCTACCTATACACACAACTTTTCGTACTGATGAACACAATCACTATCCAGTCGTGATTAAACGACACTTTCCACACGCCACTCACGTGACTCACAAGAGCGCTAGAGGATCGGTTAGCGGGCAAGGCGAACTCAAGAAAGTCGGGCGTGATCCGTTGTTTAGTATCAACCATACCCTGGCTATGTTTCGCGACAAGATGAGTAGACTTTCTCGGCGTTCCTGGAACCTATCCAAACGCATTGATCGGTTAGATGATCACTTAGCGATTTACATTGAGTCGCACAATCGGATGATCTTTGAACGTCTTAATAAGCGAAAAGTCACTGAAAACTAAGCCAATTCAATGCGTGCAGCTAATCAGTAGCCAAGTGGGCCAGTATTTAGGCTGTAAGTCGAAAAAACCGTGAATAAATCTTAAGCAGATTTATTCCCAAGCGATGTTTAACGATATACGCGATGGCGATGTTTTGAGTGGCGATGGTTAATGCCGTTGAGATGGCAGCACCGTATACACCGTATTTGGCCACCAGTACAAGTGCGAGTGAAAGGCCAATAATAGTTACGATTATTGTAGTGTTTCTAACTTCCTTTTCATGTCCACTCATCAAGAGCAGTTTGCCGCAAGGTCCTGTAAGCCCGTTAACAAGCTGCCCACACACTAAAATCGATAGCAAGCTTGCAGCTGCTATGTATTGCTCGCCAAAAATTCCTAGTACATAACTGCCAAACAGGATCATGACAAGAAAAATTAACGAACAAACTATTGCCAAGAGCTTCAATGATCTAGCAAGAACCTCTTCGGTTTTTTCAAGCTCACCTCTATGGTAAAGCGATGCAAATGTGGGTGACACCACCATATTGACGGCTACTAGCACCATCGGTACGAGTAGGGCTATTCTCATAGCGATGGCAAGTAATGCAAGGTCTGCCTCCGCTACGTAAACCGATGATATAAATTGTGCGCCCCACATGTTTAGTTGTTGCGCGATGATTATCATCCACAAGGGTAGGGCAGTTCGATAAACTTCTTGATAATCGACTTTTGAGAACTGTACATTCTTCCACTGCGTAAGTTGAATTCCCTTAATTGAGTACAAGAACAAAGCAACTGCGATCTGCATCAGTAGCGTGGCGTAACAAGCCATAGAGAACAGAACGACCACCTCATTTACGTTCGATGGAGAAAATAACCAAACAAATATCGAAAATAGTATGTAGTGAAGGGAGGTATTGGTTATTGCGCCGGTAAAAACGAACCCAGAAGCATGCAGGGAGTGAGCAACGATACCCAGTAATGCAAGCGCAATACCTGCTGGGAATATCAACAATAGGTAGTTCATGTATTTATAAGTAACTACCCAATTTGAGGCATGCAATATTAGAAAAATCAACAGGCTTCCAGCTGTGCAAGCTAAGACGCTGACCAATACAGTGGAAAGAAACTCTGAGTAACTGCGCTCGTTTAAGAAAATGGCACATTTTTTTAGAACAAAGTTATCTAGCCCAAGCGTTAGTAAGTGTGCAAAGAAAATGGCAAAGCCGAGGCTTAGAAAGAATAAGCCGCTATCACTGATGGATAGGTTCGATGTGACGGAATAGGCTGCAACAAGTGCGCTTGCAGCGCCTAATATACGGCCAGAAAAACTACGAAAAGCAGCGCCTAAAAAACCACCCATGATTTACTTAAAGCTCTTTATGTTGCGAAAAAGTAAAACGAATGCTTTTGGGTAGACGGTTAGGTACCGCTTGATAGTGGAAGGTTCCTTGAACATTCGATAAGCAAAACGCAGGTTGAACCTGTCTATCCAGCCCGGGTAATAGTGGCCGTCACCCATGGCGGTTTGATGAATAAAACCACCGCAGGTATATATCCGTCCTTTAAAACCAGCATCCATGAGTGCAATGCCCGCCTCTTCTTGTTTTACTGCTCCCATACCAATAACAATAAAATCGTAATCGGTGCTTGCTAATGCGCTTAGGCTATTTGATAGGTCTTCGGCATCGTCAAAATACCCCGATCGGCCGTCCAAGCTAATGCCAGGAAACATGTTTGTTATTTTTGACAGGAATGTGTCGTTTGAAGTTTGATCAGAACCTAATATAAAACCACGTTGTGAATCTGTTGCGGCATTGTTAAAAACTAGGTGAGCGACAGATGTAAAATCAAAACTTAACCGCTGGATTGTGGAGTCACGGTAAGCTAGGTTGAGAAATAGCTTTAGTGCAACGCCATCGATACAAATTTTGTCGAATCTACTTAAATCCGAATTTGCATTATAGATTTGGAGGAAGCTATAAGGATTAAGAAAGGTGACTGCCTTGGCTTTAGTAAATTCAGTGGTGTTTGTGCAAATTTGATTTCGACGTAACACCCTCACTGCTCCACTTTGGATAATCTATTCTAATCGGCACAGCTGCTGCCGCTAACGATGGTTTTGTTAATCAGTTAGCGGCGCAGTATAGACTCTGTTTAGTGATTAGGACCCAATTTAGTGGAGTGGTATGACCTGTTTCGTGGTTTGTGAATGTGTCAGTAAGCGTTTTTGTGGACAAAGCCTACAAACACGGTTAAAACCAAGATTTTAAGGTCCAGCCATGGGGACCAGCTTCGTATGTATTCGAGATCATATTTAACGCGCTGTTGCATTTTAAACGGTGTGTCTGTTTCCCCGCGCCAGCCATTAACCTGTGCCCACCCAGTGATGCCAGGCCGTACCTTATGTCTAAGCATATAACCTTGAATTTCATGCCTCCAAAGCTCATTGTGAGCAACTGCATGAGGGCGCGGACCTACTAGCGACATAGTTCCGTTTAGAACGTTCAATAATTGAGGCAGCTCGTCCAACGATGTCTTTCTGATGAGCTTGCCAACGCGGGTAATTCTTGAATCTGATTTAGTGGCTTGCTTGGCATCTTTATCAGAATGCACAATCATACTTCTAAACTTAAGCACCTCGATTTCTTGGCCATCAACCCCATAGCGTTTCTGTCGAAACAAAGCAGGCCCAGCAGATTCGAGCTTTATCAATCCGGCGATTATCATCATAGGGATGCCTAAGAATAACAATGCCATAGATGCTACAAGCAAATCGAACACACGTTTGTATGAATCGGCAGCTAGAGAGAGCGAGACCTCTGATACGTTGACGATATCGGTATGTCCAAATCGGGTCACGTCCCCTTTTAATATTCGTTGCGTATATTGATCCGGCACGATACAGACGTCTACAGAGCTATTAATCAGTACTTCTGATATCTCTTGAACAATGCGTGACTGGTTTTCTGCGGCGACGATCCATACTTGCTCAATCGCGGCTCCACATTGGCGTTGATTTTCGACAAAAATACTTAACTGCTTGGCCAAATCTCTCAGCGAGGCTAAGTATTCAGCTGCATCGGGAGAACTCGCAGGAAGATTAAACACATTAGATATTTTTAACTGCGAATTGGATAGTTTTCCTAGGTCGCCCAATATCGGTGAAATACCTGATGCATCCCCTAGGATAACGATATTTCTACCGCTCGCTTTGTTTCTTGTCATGAATCCCAGGCTACCCACGATTCTGGTGCCCGCGAGTAATGCCAAGGATAGAACCATTGACAAGGTTATCCAGGCTCGCGAAATATCTGCTCCAGTTTTTGATAGGAAAGCGAATAAACCAATGGCCGCAAAAGCGAAGGTCCAGCAAACCGTTAGGTTTGATATTTCCACGTTTAAACGTCGCAACCTTTTGTTGTTGTACATGCCGCCGACATAAAGCGATAGAGACATCAAAACGAGCGCACTAAACAGCGCAACAAAGCGATGCGAAGATAGATCCAAACTGCCGAGATAAATAACATGAACCGCTGCAAAACACAGGATTGTAAGGATCAAGTCAATAGCAGCGTGGCTTCTAGGTAAGTCTGGCTCGTGCCTAAATTGAAACCTTCCTAGCAGCGATTGGAAGTTGTTTTCATTTGCAGATACGTTTAGTTTATCTAGGCGTAGGTTATCAAGCGAATTGTATTGATTATTTGCTACAACAGGCTTGCTTTCCATATTTTCGGAAGTGGCGATATTAACCGGAATCATAGTGTTCTCTGTCCGTGTGCTTTGGGCGTTTGTTTTTATTTTTATTGTTTCCACACTCTTCACTCTATGCTCAAAATCTTTCTCTGAGCTTTATGTAACTCAATTTTAATCGATCCACCGACCACTTCTACGTGGCGGTATTTATGTGCTAATGACCATCTGTGATCATTGTGCGATCGATCATTGGCTTAGCTAAAACAGTATTTTCATTGTTTATTTTGGTTGGCACAAGCATGTCAGTGAGAAGCAGTTCTCAGTTTTCTATCGTGAGGTGAATCTGTATTTTGTTTTCTAGCGCTGGTGCTAGTTATTACGCAAGGGTTAATTGGCGGAGACAGTTCAACTGCCGATAAGTTATGCGAACGAGTTTTAAAATAAGCAATGTGGAAGGGGTAATTAAATCAGTTGATTAGCACAGTAGATCTGAACCATCCGTCATTTCTTTTTGGTTGGATAACGGAGTTACTGTAGGGCATTGAACATAAGCTGTGATTAAGGAGGTAGCTAGTTATTTCAATGGTTAATTCTTTGTGAAATCCAATCATGACTTCGTGTCGGTTAATCATTACTGTGTGCTGCATCACATAATACAGGGCCCTTTTTAGCCTAGTTATAACAGCGTCATAAACCGAACATTCGCTTGCTCAAGTATGTTGGTGTGCTGCGTACAATCGCCGCCTCTATACAAAGGGTGGCTTGTCGCTATTAACTGTTGAACTCGTTCTTTTCTCGCAATCAATTTGTGTGATTTAGCTAATAAAAAAAATTGACAGACTATGGAAGATTCGAAGACAGAAAATACCGCAACAAGCAATGTTGACATTGTGTTTGTGGGCGGTTGGGGGCGAAGCGGCAGCACATTGTTAGCTCGGATGCTTGCGGAGGTGCCTGACTTTGTTGCGGTGGGCGAGGTTCGTGATGTATTTTTACGCGGTATCATCGAAGATCGTGTTTGCGGCTGCGGTCAACGATTCAGCTCGTGTGACTTTTGGCAATCTGTGGGTGATGATGCTTATGGGGGATGGGATCAACTATCCGTACCTCGGTTAAAAGAGTTACGTATAAAAACAGATAAACCGTGGCATGTCCCAGCGTTGGTAAAACCTGGGTTGCGTAGTACTACAGATGAGGCCGTTGACGAGTATGGCCAATTACTCCTATCTCTGTATCAGTCTATTCGGAAAATTACAGGTGCAAGCTACATCGTAGATGCATCTAAAATTGCTTCTTATGGAGCCATACTCCAACGTACTGAAGGTTTGTCTCCGCGATTTGTACATTTAGTGCGTGACCCCCGCGGTACATTGAACTCATGGATGAAGCAAGTTCGTATGACGGACGATCTGGATAAGGCGCGTTATATGCCCCGTTACAGTACAGCTTCAGGAGCAGCAAGGTATGTGGGTTACAACGCTGAGATGCATGCCGTTACGAAGAGATCCCCAAGCATGCTTATGAAGTATGAAGATCTAGTCCTCGAGCCGGAGGCGAAGATTCGAGAGGTATTACGTTTAGTTGGAGCACCTAGCGATTCCGACCTGTCTCAGTTCATTGGGCCTGAAGGCGTCAAGCTAGGCGTCAATCATACTATTGCCGGTAACCCTATGCGCCATCAGTCTGGCTGGATTCCACTTCGGCCAGATAACTCCTGGCGTGAGAAAATGCCAAAGAGTAAGCAACTAGCCATTGCCACGATGACTCTTCCGCTAATTAGAAAGTATGGATATCAAATCCACACGTCTAACTAGGTAATGTTGAATGAGTGTTGATACTTTCAAAGTCGACTTTTTTTGCGTTGGCGTCGCAAAGGCTGGCACAACCACTTTGCACGATTTGCTTGGCTTGCAAAACACCGTATCTCTGCCCCAAAGAAAGGAAACCAACTACTTTAGTTTCGGTATTTCCGGAAAGCCTGCGTTTACTGGTCCTCTTGATCATTCCAGTGTTAACGAACCTACTGTTGTTTCGTTAGAGGAATACAGAAATGATTTTGACCATCAACAGGATTCTTTGTTTGGTGAAATTTGTCCGTCTTATGCGCTTGATGGTGCTGCAGCCAATATTTATCAGCACAACCCCGATGCAAAAATTATTATCCTGTTAAGGGAGCCAGTGAGCCGCGCCTTTAGTAATTACCAGCATCTTTCACGCGACGGTCGAGAGCATTTGAGTTTCGAAGAGGCATTAGCTGCAGAAGAAGATCGGCTTGCAGAGGGCTGGGAGTGGTTTTGGGGCTTGAAGCGCAATAGCCTGTATTTTGATTTTGTAAAGGAATACCTTGATACGTTTGGTGAGACTAACGTAAAAATCTTGTTGTTCGAAGATTTTGTGAAGAACCAGGAGCTGTACCTACGAGAGGTTATGGATTTTATTGGTTTGGATTCAAACGATGTCGTATTTGAAGAATTCAGCTCAAATAAATCTGGCGTAGTGTCGGGTCGATGGAAGCATGTGCATAGGCTTTTACTGGCGGAGGGATTCTTGAATTCCACATTGCGAGTCATTATTCCACCAAGGCTACGCAAAAAGCTCGGATTGTTGTTTAAACGGTTTTCTACAGTCAAAGGTAGTGTGTCAGACGAAACGAAATCTCTACTTCGCCAAGAATTCTCAGCAGATCTAGATCAATTGAACACATTGACTAGAGGCAGGGTTAGCGACTGGTTAGGGGAAAGAGATGTTTCATAAGTTGCTCATTGCCTACTTTGCAGCGTTTATGCTCTTTTGGGCACTCGGCATTGATCAACTGTATTTTGCACTCATCTGTTTAGTTGGATTTTTTACTTATTTATCTACTGACGAACCAAAGCCGGGTCGAGAGGTTTGGTTTTTTGCGCTCTTCGTTTTAGCAACGTTTTTATCTGTATTTCAAATAGCAACGCCTGATCGATACATTACCTATATTAGAAACGAAGGGGTATATATGGCAATGCTCTTTGTTTTTGTGTCAGCAACCTTTGCATCCGCAAGAGATGCTGATACAGCAGATAAATTGTATTTCGCACTCTTATTGTTTTCAGTGCAGTGTTCGGTTGTTGCTTTTCTAGCAAGCAACGGTTCTGCGCTTGCTTTTAAATCGCTCGCTGGCTACGTCATACCAGATATGGGCTCCAAATATATTAGCGGGATGTTGAATAAGAATACGATTCAGGCCGAGGCTTCATGGTTTTCAAAAGGGTTCTTTCGCCCACGAGGGCTAATGATGTACCCAAATACCATGGCTGGAATTCTAGCGTCTACTATGGCGATAAAGGCATATTTCGTATATAAATTTTGGAGAGATCAATTTAAAGTATTTGCGGCTCTATGCCTTGTTTTGATCTGTATGGATATTTTCAGTATCTACTCTTCATTGAGCCGAAGTACCTGGATTGGCATGGTCATCGCGCTCGTAGCATTTCCTTTTGCATTCAAAACGAATGCCGCGGCTAAGCTCATCCCAGTGCTAGTAGGCGTGGTTGTGATTGGTTTGGTCTTCTTAACGGGGCTGAATGAAGGTATTGAATCTAGGCTTGTCGATAAGACTCACTCTAATGAAGGGCGGGGGCTAAATTACCAATTAATTTGGCAAGAAACCACGTCCTCTGCTAACAAGCTGCTTTTTGGCCACGGAACACAGATCGATCACTGGATGCTGAATATTCCACTCGGTTCTCACAGTACGTACTTAGGCGTCTTTTTTAAATTTGGGGTTATTGGGTCTATTTTCTTTCTGCTGTTTTTGTTTTTTCTTTACAGGCGAGCATCTCAATTAACCTCAAGCGTCAATGAGCTAAATGCGAATGGCGGCAATTATGTTCGGCCCTACTTTTTATGCTTTGCGCTGATTACTCCGATCGTTCAAATGATGTTTATTGAGGTAGATGTGGATCTGAGTTACGCCTTGTATTTCGCTGCTGTGGTTTTCTTGATTGCTCAAGAAACATCAATAGTGAACGAACGACTTGGCCGTTTATCTGATGCCCAAGCCATTGGCCGAGGGAGTGAAATTAGTGTGACCTAATCCATTTAACATCCCGCAAGGCCGTATAACTACTGCATTTGTGTCTGAAAATTAATCGTGAGCAGATTGGCAAAATCCTCCTTTATATGTTCAAAAATATGTCCAAGCTCTCGTTCTCATCTCTGATATTAATTTCCATCTAGACATATCTGATAACTTGCTTGCACACGCTTTCTGAGATGTCTGGGTGACAACGAAAAAGCCGAGGGGTAGCTGCTCAGTATTAAGTAGTTTTCGGTGAGTGACTTCTTATCTCAGAAATAATACTAATTAAAGTTGGAAATATATCTAACATGTTGCGTCAAATGTACACAGAAAATACTAATGAAGTAAGGAATCTCCGTTCGCAAGGAGTGCACACCGATGGAGTGGGTAAAAAGAAATTGGACTTCCAGTTCTATTGGAGCGCCTTGCTAAGAAATAAGTGGCTGATAGCCCTCTTTACGGCTCTAATGACCACTTTGGCCATTGTCTATTCGCTGATGGCGGTGCCTATCTACGCTGGCAACGCTACGTTACTGCTTGAATCCCAAAAAGCAAACATTATTTCTATTGAGGATCTTGTTTCGTCTGAACAAGAATCGAATGATTACTACGGTACTCAATATGCGATTCTCAAGTCTCGCGGGCTTGCGGTACGAGTTTTAGATCATCTAGAGAGTAGTGGTGAGCTGTCGAAAACACAGCTTGAAAAAATGCTTGCACCGGTTTCTCCTGAAGAGCTCAGTAGTTTAACCCTTGCTGGTGGATCACAAAATGACGCTGGGAGTTTGGCTGACCGGCTCGACAAAGAAAACTATAATGAAATTATCAATCGGTTTAGAGAGTCGTTAAAGATATCTCCAGTTGTCAAAACTAAGCTTGTAAAAATTACATTTGAATCCGCCGATGCAGAGTTTGCAGCGATGGCTGCGAATACAGTAGCTAATCAATACATAAAAAATACGATCGAGCAACGCCGATTACGTAGAGGTGATGCTTCTCAATGGATGGATAGTCGTGTTCAGGAATTGAAGATCAAGCTGGAAGAATCTGAAGACGCCTTGTTATCTTTTAAGAAAGCAAATGGCCTGGTTGATCTCAATGGTGATGTTGGACGTTTAAACGATCAGCAATTAATATTCATGAGCAGTGAGCTTGCAACAGCTAAGGGCGAGCTTTCGGCTGCGAGAGATCTATATCAAAAAACGCAAAGTTATAAAAATTCATCGCCGAATTTATTGGAAACGTTGCCGTATGTACAAAATAACGTAACGGTTCGCTCTGCTAACGCTGAACTTGTACGCGAGCAACGCAATATTGCTGAACTAAGAAACCGCTACGGTGCGAAACATCCAATTATTGTCGATGCTCAATCTAATTATTCATCGTTACGCTCTGCATTAAATAATAGTATTGATCGTGCGGTAGCTGCCTTCGAAAACGATTACCAACTGCTACAAAAGCGTGTTGCGTCTCTTGAGGCGAACGTTGCGCAGAGCAAGCTAAGTGTTCAGGATATAGGGCAACAAAAAGTAACCTTGGATGCGTTGGAACGAGAGGCTGAGGCTAATCGTGATCAGTACAACAAGATGTTCGACAGAATCACTGAAATTCGAACAACTGATGGTTTGGATGAAGCAAACGCGGTTGTATCTGAGGCTGCATGGGTGCCAACAAACCCTATAAAGCCTAATAAAATATTGATTGTAGCGTTTGTAATGCTTGCTTCCTTGTTGTTTGCTGCTGCTGTTTGTTTTCTTAAAGAGTTCTTGGACGATACAGTGAATAGAAAGGAAGATATTCAAAAGCGTTTAAAATCGAAGCTTGTGGGAGTTATTCCTTTAGTACAGCAAAGCGCTGCGCAACGTAAGGAAGCCAATCCAATTATTCCGGAAGATGCTGCTGATGTATCTGAGACATTTTCGGAAGCTGTTAACACTTGCCGAACTGCGCTTTCAATCAGTAGTGGAAAAAACCCGCAAATCATTCTTGTAACATCATCGGTCCCGAATGAAGGAAAGTCTACGATTGCGTTAAACTTGGCCCATTCCTTTGGGCAGCTGGAACGCACTTTGTTAATTGATTGTGATTTAAGAAGGCCTTCTATAGCGAGTGCTCTTGGTATGAAGGAAGATGATGTTGGTCTCACAAATTTGCTATTAGATAAGGCAATACAGAAGGGGTCTATACAGTGTGATGTATGGGATTCATTCGATTGTTTGACTAGTGGGCCGACTCCAGAGCGGCCTCAAGAGCTCCTTGCCTCAGATAAATTTGCAAAAGGGCTGAGAACATTGCGAAAGCACTACGACAGAATCATCATTGATTGTGCACCGACTCATGTTGTGAGTGATGCAATTGTTTTAAGTCAATTAGTTGATGAAGTTTTATATGTTGTGAAGCCGCACGAAACGCCGATACGATTAGTAGACAATGGCCTATCGAGATTAGCGGACGCCGGTGCATCAGTTGCTGGAATATGCATATCGCAAGTGGATATTGGTAAGTCTAGATCTTACGGCGATATGGAGTTCCATGGCTTTGGTCTTAATTACCAAGGGTATGGAAAGTACTACACCCAAAGTGAGCGGTATGACGATACGCCTAAGTTAAAGTTGGCAGTAGGCTAGCGAAAAGTTTGCGCTAGTTTCGCTCGGAATTAGCTGTGTAAAACGGGTGCGCTGCCTGAGTCAGCGCACCCAACCATCTACTCAGTGGTCTGATCTGCACCACATGTTCTACTAACCATAGTGCTGGATGCATTCATAAGTGTATCTACTTGTGAATTCCCACCACGTAACCCCAATACTGCCTCTATTAACTGATAATAGAGAATCTAATTACTCGGTTACTTATTGTCGTGAGACTCCTAGTATTACTTATCTGCCTACTAAGCCCTGTAGGCATTTCGGCAGACACCATTAAAGTGACAGTGGGGGAGCTGAATGAGGCGCTAATGCGTGCTGATGATGCTGCCGATTCAATTCGCAATTTGGTGCTCGAACGTATTCGACGCGAATTGGATGAATCGGAAATAGGTGTACGGCCCAACAGTTTACTGTTGCAAGAGCGTTATACCAATGAAGTTGTGGAAGGCGGTTGTAGTAATACGGTGATTCAAAACCTGGATCTGTATGTCGCTTTAAAAAACGATACTGAGTTTTCGTTCACGCTTAAATCTCTGAACGATCCCATACAAATTAGTACGCGGGTGTCGGCTGATATTGATGCTGTAGGGCGGGCAAAGCAAACAGTTGGCATCAGATTGGGTAGTTGTAAAGAATTGGCCACCGACCGATTTGATATTAGTGCTGAGGGCGGTATGGTGATTGATCTAACCGCCTCCCTGAGGCTCAACCCAACTTGGCCTAGTCCTTCAATACTTCAACTCCAGCCTGAATTACAGCTCTCTGGAGAGTTGGTTTCTCGGAATATACGAGTAGATGTTGATGATTCGGTTTTTCGCTCGTTGATTGAATCATTCTTACAAGATGAAGTGGATGCTAATTTTAGCAGCGATGAATTTAACCAACAGATAGCGAACTTACAGCGACAAATTGATCAGCAAATCGCAGAAGAACTTACCGATGGAGGATTAACGCTGCAGTTACCTGATGCTAATGATGCTCAGGTAGTTGCTTTGTATCGTCAATTGCAAACCGATGCTCGATTCCCGCATTCCTTAGCCTACCTACAAGATAATTGGTTCGAAATTCTTGGGGCAATAATTGTAGATGATCAACAGGCATTGGCGAAAATATTAGAAAGCGCTGTAGCCTGCGAGGCAGGTAACTTACTTAAAACGAATCTACCGGTGCATGCTTTATATTCAATGTCTTCCGGTAGTTGTGTAGTTACTGAGCCGACTGTGTCAGGGCGCTATTTCAGTGATGATCAATGTCTAAATGAGTTAGCTTATGAGCAAACCAATCTCGCTAATTTTTGTACTGTCGCCTTAGACCAAAATCGATTGGGTAATGCCGCGTCATTTCCTGAAAACTTAGGCGCTTGGGCTCGCTCACCCGGAACGGCTTTTGATATTGGTACATTGCCGTTGAGTGGGCTCCAGCCCTATTCACGCCGCGAGCACTATAAATCGGTTGATACGGATGCTGGCGAGTGTCAACTAGAGATGCGTGTCTACGATCAAACACCGGGGAGTAGCCTCAATAAACCTCTGCTGATTGCCTGGCATGGTGGCAGTTGGCAAAACCGTAGTGGTTATTTGGGCATAGAAAACATAGCGACACATCTTACCAATGCAGGCTTTGTTGTATTTGCCCCCTTTTATCGCTTGATAGGTAGTAAAGATGGTAACCCAGAATGCCATAACGCCAATTTCGACCAAATTTTAGAAGATGCTAACGACGCATTCGATTGGGTTGTCAATAATGCGGAAAATTATGGTGGTGTAGGAAAGCCGCTTGTGTTTGGCCAATCGGCTGGTGGGCATTTGGCGGCATCGATTGCTGTGCTTCGCTGGGCAGAAGTGGAGAGAGCGATATTGTTCTATTCCCCCTTGGATTTTCAACACTACGCCGAACACCTCATCGCTAATCCGGGCGTCTATCCGGAAGGTGAGCGTATTTTCGAATCAATATCAGGTGGTTCGCTTGAAAGCGTCGATTATTCATCTGACCTAATTCAGTCTAACCGATTTCCTGTGATGGTTAGCAAAGCGCCTGAGCTTTACCCACCGATGTTTATGATACACGGAGAAGTCGATGGTCTTGTACCGTTTCAACAATCTGTGTTGATGTGCAATGCGTTAAACGGTGATGCAAATGACAACTTGATCGGTGTTTCGTTAAGCGGTTACAAGCGAGAATTAAATTGTGGCGATAATGGTAGCCAGTTGCATCTTATTGCCGAGGGCGAACATGTGCTTGACTTATGCATTGCACCAGATGTTTGTTTTTCCGGCAGCGAGAAAAGTGTTGAAGCGACCAGAGACTCAATGCAAAAGATGATTAGATTTGCTAAGGCTAGAGTCAATTTAGATCAGGCTAGTAGTGGTGGTGTCGGCACAAACGGTGGTGGAAGCGGCACTTGGTTGATTGGCCTAATGATGTTGGTTGGCTGGTTTAGACCGTTGCGCCAAGCCGCTTCTGTGCACTGCAACAACGCTGATTAACTTCTACGAATCCGCACAACCTTCATGGTTTCAATTTCTATCCCGGCAACGCTTTCTGTTTGCGCGTAGTAGGTGAGGTTAACCTGCCCACCTTGCAAGCTTTTGTACCTTTTTTTCCTCGAATATTTGAATGGTACATCGTAGCCATCTAGCATCAGCGTATTTATTACCCAATCACCGCTATCACGCTGAACGTGGCTTACCACTTTTGCCGCATCTAAATGATTGAGTTGTGCGTTTTTCTTCAGCAGCTTATTAACGTCTGATTTCATCAGTGGCTTGACCTTATTTATTTCGACGCTTTGCGTACGCTGTTGGTTTTGCAGTTAATGGATTTTCTGGCCAATCGTGTTTCGGGTATCGTCCTTTCATTTCTTTTTTAACCGCTGCGTAGCTGTTGCTCCAGAAATTAGCCAAATCCGTAGTGACTTGAATCGGTCGACGAGCAGGGGATAGGAATTCGATTTTCAGTATGATTTGACCATCGGCTATAGATGGATTTTGATTGCAGCCCAGCAGTTCTTGTAGCTTTACAGAAAGCACAGGCTCTCCTGCCTGAGCATAGCGCAACCGTATTTTGGACCCACTGGGAACGGTGTAGCGTAACGGTAGCCATTCATCCATTAATGCCTGCTGGCGATACTCAAGCATAGCGTTAAGTGCTTTATACAAATCGAGTTGCTTGAGCGCCTTTATCGAGCCAATGCCATTTAGCCACGGTGTTAGCCATTCATCTAAATTTTGAATCAGTGCATCGTCATCTACGTTAGGCCATTCATTTGTCGCCGAGGAGTTGCTTTGAAAGTCTGGTGAGAGGGCTGACATGCGTGTGACGCGTGCCTGCCATTCCCGACAGTCATCGTTCCAAGGCAGGCAATGGATGCCAAGTTTTTTAATGCCAGCAATTAACGCGGTTGCTTTGTCACTATTACTGATGTTTTGTATGGGTTTGGTGCTAACAACAAGGTTGCCAATTAAAACCCGATGTTCTGCCAGCACACGCTGTTGTTTATCATCCCAATCTAGATAGTTGATAGTGTCGAATAATTCTGGCGATACAAGCTGAAGCTCTTCAATATCTAATTCCAAGGCCTTAAAAATACGAAGTTGGGTTCCTGCGCCGCCTAGCTGTGCAATGCTTAACCACTGGCTATGGGCTAATGCATCCTCGCTATCGATTACGACACCCGCTCCGCAAGCGAGATGAAAATTACCTGCTCCACCAGGGCGGCGTTGTGCAATCCAATCAGGATACGCATGCGCGAGTAGTACTGCTGCTGAAGGTGTTGCGTTCGATGTCGCGTGCACTTTTATTGACTGCGCTAACTGAGTGGCACGACGTTGCAATGATGATGTTAATGCTCTGCTTAGTGAGGGTTCGAGATCGACTGCATTCACACCACGGATGTTTTCTTCTAATAAAACGGCTAAGCGTGCTGCCACCTCTACTTTTCCCCTTTTGGCAGCCCAGCAAAGCATATTCCCTAGGCGAGGGTGTAGGGGCAATGCAGCAACTGTCCTGCCATGTTGCGTAAGTTTGCCTTCATTCCATAAACCTAATCGGGTTAGCAGAGCGTCCGCTCTCGCTATGCTTGCCGAGGGTGGTGGATCTAACCAAGGTAGTTCGTTGCCTTTATTTGCACCCCAGATACCGAGTTCCACTAACAGTGGGGCAAGATCTGCACGGAAAATTTCTGGTTGCCAGTGAGCTGAGCGTCTGGTGTGCCCAGCCTCGCTCCATAAGCGATAACAAACACCGGCAGAGGTTCGGCCTGCGCGTCCGGATCGTTGAGTCGCACTAGCTTGACTTGCCATCACAGTCTCAAGGCGTTGAGCACCGGTAGAGGTATCAATACGTCCACGCCTTTCTAACCCAGAATCAACCACTACGCGCACGCCATCAATGGTGATGGAAGTTTCTGCCAAACTAGTGGCCAAAATCACTCGTCGATGACCCGCTCTTGACGGTGCGGTGGCCCTAAGTTGAGCTTCTAACCCTATCCCACTGTGGAGTTGATGCAGTTCAGCGTTGCGTTCTAATCTGGCCTGTAACAATTTTGCCGCACGATTAATTTCAGCAACTCCAGGTAGGAACACTAATATGTCGCCTTCGCGACTCTCTATGGCAGTAAGCACAGCCTGCACTATTCGTCGAGCTAATGGTTCGTTGTGATCTCCGAGCCATATAGTTTCAACTGGATATTGCCGAACGGAGCAGTGAAAGGCAGTTATGTCACTTAATTGTGTGTGAATGGCATCAGCATCAAGTGTTGCAGACATCAATAAAAGTCGCAGATCGTCACGTAGAGCTTGTTGCACTTCCAAGCACAACGCTAATCCAAAATCTGCGTGCAAGCTTCTCTCATGAAATTCATCAAAGATCACTAAGCCGATACCATCTAACATTGGGTCTTGTTGCAGCAGACGAGTGAGTACACCTTCCGTTACAACCGTAAGCTGAGTATCGTTAGATACACGGGTATCACTGCGCATCCGCAAGCCAATACGTTGCCCGACTTTTTCACCAAGGTGAGACGCGAGCCGTTGTGCCACAGAGCGAGCGGCGAGCCTACGAGGCTCAAGTAGAATGATGTCGCCTCGTATTTCGTCGCTTAAAAGTAGCGCTAAAGGCAACCCAGTACTCTTACCCGCACCTGGCTCTGCGCGCAACAACACATTACGCTCGGACAACGCATGCGCGATGTTATTTGCCAGCGTCATTACTGGTAGTGCAGATACGGTGTCAGGTAGGGTGAGGATGTGGAAGGTTCCAAAAAATAGATCAAACCGATAGATTTAGGATTGTACATAAACCGCAGGTGCATAACCCTACTGTTCCCACTGGCGTAGATTCGCCCCGGGTTGCTCCAAGCTTGATTCTGTGCAACCCACTGTAACCGAGCAATGCGATACCCAGATGAGGCTGCTGCTATGGCTGCAACTCGCTCGACTAGGCAGTAGGACGGGCTATTAGCCTGTATGGCCCTGAAATTACGTACAAACGACTGATTTTTGTGATCGATCTCAACTAATCAGGTATCTCGCCGCTACCTATGCTGTGTATTGAACCATTCAACCGCAGCGGATAGCGATTTTTGCAGTTTTTGGCCATTTGAGAGCATAGATGAAAGACCCTTTTAATCGTTGCAATAATGTATCGCGCTGTTACGCGCCATGCAGCATAGGTGCGGTTTTATTTCTCCTCTTCTTGTCCGCCTGTGGCAGCACGCCAGAGGTAGCGGATACAAACGGTGAAGCTGAGAAAACAGCGTGGTCCATTAATAGAGTCGTGCAATCTGACAGAAGCATGATCACTCTATTAGATCCCTTTGATCTAAAGCATCATCAAGCTGAGCCACCCAATTGGTTCATGCGCGATTTTGCCATTGCAGATGATTTGCAAACGGGTCGCTTTGCTGCAGTACTAACTGAAAAACCGGGTACCTATAACGTACGAGTTACCTTCGGAGAGCTAACAGAGGCCGAGCAGGCCGTTGCTGGGCCAAAGGCGCGTCTGCGGCTTCGAGTAATTAATCGTCGCTTGTTGTTAAGCGGTGGCGATACTTGGCCATCCGTGCAAACAGATCATGAGTCGTTTGCATACGATCCACGTTGGATCAGCATCCCTAATGCCGACTACGGTGTGATTATCACAGCATTGGACCCTGCGTCTAACCAAAGCGATTATGTATTTCAACTGATCCGAGTGAGTGATATGAGAGAAGTTGATCATGCGCCAGCTCTGCCGCGCCTCGTGTATGGACAAAATGCCGGCGTGGTTGGTGTTAATGCAAAGGGTAGTCAATATAGAGAGCGTTGTGGTGACGTGCCGGCTAAGGCTGTTTGGATTCCATTAATTAGCCGCACTATGCCAATCCCCGGTGCTGTTGAAACTGTCGAGCTGCCTCGCTCAATACACAGCACTGCCATGGCTCACCAACAATCTGGTTCTAATGCTGCGATGCCTGTTGTGCTCGCTCGGTATCCGAAGGTTGGGTCATATGGCTTCTATATCAAGCCGGATTCTTGGAACAATAATCAAGTGCGAAGCGAAAAAACGGCCATGGTCAACACACTTATACGTTGCGCTGTACAGATAACCAATGTCGTAGTAGCGCCGGATGCTTTTG
Source organism: uncultured Granulosicoccaceae bacterium (assembly GCA_938028465.1). Lineage (GTDB taxonomy): Bacteria > Pseudomonadota > Gammaproteobacteria > Granulosicoccales > Granulosicoccaceae > Granulosicoccus. The sequence goes on from CALJAA010000078.1 coordinate 17,404, forward strand.
AATTAGAGCTAGAAGCTTTGCCGACGGCGAGAGATAGGGTATCGAGTAGTGAGAGAACGGAGCTTTTAACCGGTTTTCAGGATTGGATGAACAAGAAGAATGATATGGCTTCGTATTATAAATTTCAAATGGTGCAACGCAGTGATGGTGATAGCGCTATGGTGCTAGGTGTATTGGAATACTTGAACTTGAGTTCTAAGGAGTCGGAAGCGCTGCTGCCGATGAGCAACGCCTTACGCGTTGAATACTTAGTAGATCGATTGCGCGGCTTTAATGGAAGTGAAGGTGGTGGCTTGCAATAGCAACGTGTAGTTATAAAAACAGACGTGTATAAAGGGGGCGGGGTGATCTAACCTTTCATACCTGCGACACCTGCTAATACTATGCTTGACACCTATTGATACAACATGGTTAATGATGGATTGTGCCGTGCTGGATTAGACATTTCTCTTGAACATGAAAACGCAAAAGCAGAGCCTGTGGGTGTCTGCCGTCATCCTGATTGTTGCGATATTTCTGTTTGATGTGCAAGGTGCTTTGATCAAGCATATTGGTACCCAGTATCCAGTTGAGCAAATCGCCTTTTTCCGAAATTTGTTTGGCATTGTTCCTTATTTCTTCATGCTGTGTTTTGCAAAGCAATGGCGGCAGCAAGGAAAATTTCTAGTAATGAATCGATGGAAGCTTGGCTTGAGCCGTGGCTTTGTTTTGTTCTTTGCGCAATTGTGTTTTTACTATTCCTTACTCCACATGGAGCTGGCAACCGCAACAACGCTGGCTTTTTCTGGGCCGCTATTCGTAACTTTATTATCGATTCCGCTGTTGGGGCATAAAGTGGGTTGGTGGCGCATCATTGCGGTGATGATTGGGTTTTCGGGCGTCATCATGGTTATGCAGCCTTCGCAAGACGCATTCCGTTGGGTGGCGATATTGCCCATTGGTGCAGCGTTTTTCTATGCCTTGACAAGTCTGTCATCACGTTTTTTTGATGATGATGTTCCAACTGCGTTGATCAGCATCTATGCATCGTGTGGTGCAATGATGCTTGCATCACTACTAGGGCTTATGCACGATAACTGGATCATGCCTGAATCGTTAAGCACGTGGCTTTGGTTTGTTGCTATGGGAGCAGCAGGCGGCGCAGCCGTCTTATTGATGATTACGGCTTATCGCATGAATGACCCCAGCTCCTTGGCGCCGTTTGAGTATTTTGGAATACCTTTCTCATTCGTTTTAGGGTGGGTATTTTTTAACGAAGCACCGTTTGATTCGTTGATACCGGGTGTATTTTTTATTGTTAGTGGCGGGCTGATTGTATTGTGGCGTGAAAAAAGATTGCTTCGGGAAACCTAAGCAATCCACTACCCAGTTAAATGGATACTGTCAATCAAGTGTTAGCTTTGTCTCGAATTGTGTTTAACTGTACCCCATGAGCCGCTTGCTTGCATCAGAGACCGGACACTGCCGGTCGCTTCGGCTCATTTTGTACGGCGGCCTGACAAGGTACGCATAGTACTTGGCCACGCAATCTACCCATGTGTCTGAAGCATTGCTCTCTAACATAAGCAGTCACTGGCTTACTACACTTTGCGCAATGTGTGGTGTCTTGCTCGGGATGCTGTAAGTGGCCAGCATTGACCATGTTGTTATTCATCACCAGCTGTGGAGTAGTAGGAGTATGCATCGATAATAAAGCTTGAGTAAGTTTGTACAAAGTAATTGAATCAATGTTATTCACCTTACTTCTCATCCAGCTCTGGCGCTTTTCCCATACGGTAGCGAATAACATGTCCGATGCTATAACTGCTGATGTGTCCAGCTCACTGGATAGTGGTTTATGTGTTTTTAGTGATGGGTTTGTCAGAATATAGCCTTGAACGTTAATCATTGGCGATATACCTAAAAATCGTGGCAGTTGCTTCGCGCTTTTGATTATGTCGCGCATTATGCGGATATCTCTGTTTAGTTTGTTCAATGGCGAAGCAATGGGTACATTGCGGTTATTATTCTGTACCCAGCACTGCCCATTTTCGTTTAGTGTCAGCCCACTCTTTAAATATCGAGAATCAACGATGTAGAAATCTAACGCGCTGCTGATCAACAAGTGATTAATTTGTATTATTTGATGGGCGTGTTGGATGCGTAGATCGTGGATGACTAGCCAGTCTTTGCTATCTGCAAAGTAACTATCGATCTGGCTGCATGCATTGTCACTAGTGCAACTTGCTTTGAGTCGAGCGGCTGCTTGTTTCAGTCCCTGGCGTTGGACTGAATCCATGTCAGGTGCTTCATAAGTTTCCAAGTAGGCAACTTTATGGTTCGTTGCATCTCGCTTTTTTACTATCATGTTGGTTCCTGCGATTAACGGATCAACTTTCCTAGTTGAAGTAAATGCGATGGCGGCAGGTTAGCGTATGGTCACTGTGTTCTGATTCGCAATTTGGGGTTAATGCTGCAAGAGTTAATGTTACTTTGTGACAATCACTGGGCTGTTAATGTCAATTTATGACAATTGCCACGCAGCTCAAATTCGCTGTTTAACCCTAATTGCGTACCTTGCTGTACTGATTTCAAGCTACCGTAAACGCTAAATTTGGTTATCCTGTGGATTCTTGACGCAAATGGTTATACCAGCCCATGTTTAACGCCAGCAAAAAGAGTGCAGAACTCGAGCAGCAGCTAAAAGAGTTCATGTTGGAGCATATTTACCCCAACGAATTGGTTCATGCACAGCAGCTGGAAAACGCCTCTGTCCGCTTTGGTACCTTGCCGTTAGTCGAAGAGCTCAAGGCTCAAGCAAAAGAAGTGGGCCTGTGGAATCTGTTCGTCCCGGAAGAACACAAGCAATATTCTTTGCACGGCGGTTTAGGCTTTGCCGAGTACGCGCCGTTAGCAGAAGAAATGGGCCGAGTGCTATGGTCGGCAGAAGTGTTTAATTGTAGCGCGCCAGATACGGGCAATATGGAAGTGTTGATGAATTTTGCTTCTGATGAGCATAAATCACAATGGCTTGAACCTTTGTTGGCAGGAGACATTCGTTCTTCCTACGCCATGACGGAACCCCAAGTTGCCTCCAGCGATGCAACCAACATCGAAACTGATATACGACGTGATGGGGATACCTGGGTAATCAATGGCCGCAAGTGGTTTATCACGGGTGCGATGAATGAGCGCACCAAAATATTCATTGTGATGGGTAAAACAGACGCTGAGAATGCCAACCGACACCAGCAACAATCGCAAGTGCTGGTTCCTAAAGACACACCAGGCGTCACAATTGTAAGGCCGTTAACCACGCTAGGCTTTGATGATGCGCCTTTGGGTCATGCGGAAGTGATATTCGATAATGTTCGTGTGCCTGTCAGTAATATGCTGTTGGGTGAGGGTCGCGGTTTTGAAATCGCACAAAGCAGGCTAGCGCCTGGGCGTATGCATCATTGTATGCGCTTAATCGGTTGCGCCCAACGTTCATTAGAACTCGCTTGCCAGCGGGTAACCAACCGATCAACATTTGGTAAGCCATTGAGTAAGCATCAATCCGTACGTGAAGATATAGCCCGTTGTTTTTCTGAAGTGGAAATGGCACGTTTGCTTGTGTTGAAAACGTGCCACGCGATTGATGATAATGGCGTAGCGGATTCGATTGACATGATTGCAGCCACGAAAACTACAATACCGTTACTGGTGCAAACTATCATTGATCGATGCATGCAGATGCATGGGGCAGGTGGCCTAACATCAGATTACTTTATGGCAGAAGCATTTAACTATGCTCGTTGGTGCCGACAGGCGGATGGCCCAGACCAGGTGCATCAAATGGCATTGGGTAAGATGGTTATTAATCGTTATGCGTCTTCCTAATCATGAGTAAAGCTCAAAACGGTTCTCAGCACCCTTCTAATTCGTTTGAGCTTGATGCTAGCGTGCTAGCGGCGTATCTACAGGATCACATAGACGGTTTTACAGGGCCACTCACAGCTTCAAAATTTCCCAAAGGTCAATCGAATCCAACTTATCGTATTGACGCTGCGAGTGGGTCTTATGTATTACGGCGCAAACCGCCGGGCGTACTGTTGAAATCGGCACACGCAGTGGATCGAGAATTTCGTGTGATCACCGCATTGTATGGCACAGAGGTTCCCGTTGGTAAAACGCATCACCTTTGCATGGATGACACAGTAATTGGTAGTGCCTTTTATGTGATGGAGCTGGTGGAAGGGCGAGTGCTTTGGGATCCAGCAATGCCGGATATCACAAACAACGCTAGACAGGCCCACTATGCAGAGATGAGCCATGTGCTCGCGACTGTGCATTCGATTGATATTGACCTTGTGGGTTTGACCGATTTTGGTCGGCCAGTTGGGTATCTACAACGGCAAATTGCCACTTGGAGTCGGCAGTATCGAGCTACTGAAACGGAACCACTAAAAGACATGGAATGGTTGTTGGCTAATCTTGCAGATAGGCACCCCAGTAAGCATGAAAAAACGGCATTGGTGCATGGAGACTTCAGGCTCGATAATATGATTTTTCATCCCAATGAGCCCCGAGTGCTTGCTTTGTTAGATTGGGAGTTATCAACCTTAGGCCATCCTTATGCGGACCTTGCTTATCAATGTATGCAATTGCGCATGCCGCATGAAGGTGCGATGCGGGGTTTGGGTGGTGTTGATCGAGGGTCGCTGGGCATACCCAGTGAGCAACAATACGTCGAATCGTATTGCCAGCATATGGGCTTATCCGAAATACCCGATTGGGATTTCTATTTAGCGTTTAGCTTCTTCCGTTTTGCTGCAATTCTACAGGGTGTAAAACATCGTGCTTTAGCCGGTAATGCATCGAGTGAGCAAGCTCTAACGATGGGCGAATACGTTGCACCGTTAGCAGGTATGGCAGTTGAGCTAATGAGGCCTTAAAACAGCCTTGATTTTTTTCTGAATTGGCCGATTGGGCATGTAATGGGTAAATAACTGGTTTTGCCCCGCCTCTTGTCACTCTCAGCAATTCAATTGCCTATCGCGGAGGCGACAACGGTACAGGCAATCTCGAGCTTCTAGCGCTCTATAAGTTAGTAAGAGTAAAACTAATGGCTGTTAAATCTAAGAGAAGTTGGTTAGGTGCAATCATGGGATTGCTCTTTCTGCTTGCTGGCCTTGCTGCTGCCTACGGGAGCGCGGGTAAGATGATTGTTGGGTACATCGCGACGACCGACTGGGTAGAGGTACCTGCAACTATTCATAACGTTGAACTTGTTAGTAGTCGCAGTGACGATTCAACGACATACTCTGTAAAAAGTTTATACGCCTATAACTACAACGGCACCAATTACCAAGGTAGTCGCGTTAGCTTGAGTACTGGCAACGATAACATTGGCAGCTACTGGAAAGATCTTGCGCGCGAATTACGAGCCAGTCAAAACGATAATGAAGCAATTGCCTTAGTAAACCCCAATAATCCGAGCGAATCTTTACTGGATAGGACTCTACGTTGGAGGGCAATGGTTTTTGCTTCAATATTCGTCTTTATCTTTGGTGGCGCTGGTATTTTCTTTCTTTGGGTATGTTTGTTTACCGAAAAAAGCCAAGGTAAGCGCTCGAATGTTAACGATGACACTGGCATCAACAGCCACCAGAGGTTCGGTAGCTGGTATATGGCCGCGTTTGGGGGCGTGTTTTTTGTGATGGGCGCTGGGTTGTCAGCTATTGTGCTGCCAGATGCGCTTCGCGAAGGGGAATACGGTGCTTTATTTATGCTGTTATTCGTCGTTGTTGGTGCGGGTATTATTTTTTATGCACTAAAGACCATGTGGGCTTATCGAAAGTTTGGCCCGACACCTTTGTTTTTAAACCCACTCACTCCAGGTGTCGGCGGTCAGTTAGGTGGGCATTTTGATATCCATTTTTCTGGTGTTGGTCATGCGATGGCATCAACAACTCCGTTTAATGCAACACTAACTTGTACGTACAAGCGAAAGTCAGGTAAGCAAACTAGAAGCACTATCGAGTGGCAACAAGACGTACCGGTGTATTTGGAATCGACAGCAACGGGCGTGCAAGCATCATTCTTATTTGATGTTCCGAGTAACTGTAGGCCGAGTCTGGATCGAGGCTATCGCGGATCCTACAGTTGGGATGTGTCCGTAGAGGGTGATTTTACCAATATTGGCTCGGATAAATTTGAACGTAGCTGGCCGGTTATTATTGATCAGCATGCTGCGCAGGCGAGTGATGAGCTGAGTATTCCTCAACATTTTATGGATCGAAGGGAGGAGCAATCTGAAGACAATGCAAAGGCCGCTGTGTTGGCTGATATACCCATATCAGATGACGGTCAATACATCAGCTTGCACAGTAGGGCGGGTCGTAACCCGCTTTTCAAGTTGTTTGGGATGCTCATGGGGTTGATCTTTATTGGGATCAGCATCCTCGTGCTTAAGGATGATGGGTGGGTTGGTTATTTGATTTTATTGATTGGGGGCTTGATGGCGTTTTTCTCTCTGCGCAGCCTCGGCCGATCAATTACCGTTAGCATTGATAAGGTTTTGCGAACCATTGACGTGCGTGAGAGCTGGTTTGGAATTAGGTATTTCAGCTATGTAGGCAAGGTCGACGATACTGATCAATTTAAAACAAAGCTCACATCAACTTCTACTACTGGAAATAAGGTTACTGAGTACCACCTTCTTGAATTTTCAACAGTTAGCAAAACGATAAGGCTGGCTGATGGCATCGAGGGGAAGGATGAAGCTTTAGCGTTAAAGCAAGCCGTAGTAGATCAGATTTTCTAGTCAAAAGCCTTAAGTTAGTGCTCGAGCACCAGCACTAGTATCGATTCTAGTATGTGATTAGACTGATTGTGATGTCCCTAGGTTGAGCCGGGGTATTAGCGGCGTGTTGGACGGAGTGCATGCGTTTTTTTTCGGTGTGTCGTACACTGAATTGCACAGAGCTCATGAGGACCAACAATGTCTACCAAACGCATCGATCTAAATTCTGATCTTGGTGAAAGCTTCGGCCCCTGGTCGATGGGTGACGACAGCTCAATGCTGTCTATTGTCACGTCAGCGAATGTTGCGTGTGGAGGCCATGCCAGTGATCCTGAGACGATGTTCAAAACACTCACTCTTGCAGCCGAAAACAACGTTGTCGTTGGAGCACACCCCGGCTTTAATGACAAAGAAGGTTTTGGTAGGCGCTTAATCCCCATGTCACCCATCGAGATAGGCCGCATGTGTACAGCACAGATTGGTGCATTGATGGCCATGTCTAAGCTCACAGGCTCAGAGGTATCTTACGTGAAGCCGCATGGTGCACTGGGCAATTTAGCTGCTCGAGATAGGGCGGTAGCTGATGCCATCGTCGCGGTTGTTCAGTCAATCGATAAAGAGCTTGCCATGCTGGCTATATCAGGTACACAGTCGGAGCAGGCTGCCCGTGCTGCAGGTATGCCTGTATTTTCGGAAATATTTGCAGACAGAGGTTATCTATCCACCGGGCAGCTTGTACCGCGCGATCAGAAAGGTGCGATGATTCACGATGCTAAAGAAGCGGCTGATCGCTTACTAGATTACCTGCAAACGGGGCTTATGCCCGTGGTCGATGGTGATCCGATCAAGCTTGATGCACAGTCTATTTGTGTTCATGGTGATAGTGAACACGCGGTGGCGATGGCTAAAGAGATCCGTACGCGCCTCACAGAGTCGGGTTTTGAAGTTGCGAGCTTTATCTAAACAGCGTTGATGGAAACACAGTACACACCAGTTGCTGATTATGCGTTGTTAGTAACGCTAGCTGATGACATCAGTGATGATGTGCATAAGGCTATTGTTGCGTTTGATCAAGCCATTACTCACGCTATGCCACTGGGCGTGATAGAAGTAGTGCCTGCATTGGTTAATTTATTAGTGAGTTTTGATCCTGTCGTGACAGATCACATTCAACTTGAAGCAGAACTACGCAAGCTCCACTCAAATGCACAACATAAAGATGATCAGCCTACCAAACGAGTCGTAAAGGTTTGCTATGAATCACCATTCGATTTTGATCTCGATGCAGTAGCAAAAGCTTGCAACCTCAGCGCTGATGCAGTGATCAATGCCCATCTTGCTGGTGACTACAAAGTGTTGATGTATGGCTTCGTACCGGGCTATGCGTATTTAGGTGGCGTTGATGCCAGCATTCAAGTGCCGCGTAAGCTTGCGGCTGTGCGGGATATTCCTGCAGGGTGTGTGATGGTGGCTGGTACGCAATGTTTGGTGACGACCTTAAAAATGCCAACCGGTTGGTCGATCATTGGCCGCTCGCCTACGCAAATTTTACTTAATGATCCTGAGCGCCCTTTTTTGTTTGATGTGGGGGATGAGGTGAGCTTCGAAAGAATCAGTCTCGAAACCTATCAGCAGTTACATAAGGCGTCGGGTAATGAGTGATGCTATCTTAGCTGTCCATTTTGCTGGTGCCTTAGTGACGCTACAAGATGGTGGTCGTGTAGGCCATTTGCGTTATGGCGTGGCTGCATCGGGACCGATGGATAAAGTGGCTTTTGCGGCTGCCAACGCTGCCCTAGGTAACGAGCCCGATAAAACTGCAATCGAAGTATCGCTTGGCGGTTTAATTGTGGAATGTAAGTCGGGCTCAGTAACGCTTGCTATTGCGGGCGGCGATTTTATGATTGAACACGCCGGTGCTAAAACTAATGGTTGGGTTGTATTGACATTAAATGAAGGTGAGCGTTTATCGGTACGCGTTGGTACCGAGGGTAGTTGGGCTTATATTGCCTTTGCTGGTGATGTGATAGCAGACGAATGGCTCGGCCACACAGCGACTCACTCTACTTCTGGCTTTGGTGGCGGCGCGATACAAACCGGGCAGCAAATTATTGTCGAACGCGCCGATATAAGAGAAGATCGCGAAGGGCAAATTGAGCAACCGGACTTTTTGCCTAGTGGCACTCGGATGCGTGTAGTGATGGGGCCGCAAGATAAATGGTTTCGCTCTGAGGCAATAGAAGCATTTCAAAATACGCGATACAGCCTGACCAATAACTACGATCGGATGGGCGTGCGGTTAGAAGGTGAGCATCTAGCGCTTGACGCTGCGTTGTCTATTCCATCTGAGCCAATTGTGCGTGGTTCGGTCCAGGTTTCTGGAGAAGGTATACCGACAATCTTATTGGCTGATCATCACACCACGGGCGGTTACCCCAAAATCGCAACGGTGATTTCAACTGATATAAATGTGCTGGTGCAAAAGCGTAGTGGGCATGAAATAGCGTTTGAAGCTATCACACCAGAGGCAGCGATATCCATCGCGAGGCAGTTCGCGAATGATTTAGATGGATACCTTGCTCAGGTCTCAATTCCGCGCGGCAATTTGCAGCAGCGTTTGATGCAACAAAATCTCATTAGTGGTGTAGTGGGTTTTGATGATTAATGTTATAGCTTTGCAAAACGAGTTGCCAGTTCTTCCACTGGGGTTACGCCGCGTACGGTATCCACTAGTTTCCCTTTGCCATTAAACAGCAGCAAGGTAACGTTTGGCACATTGTACTGTTGTTGAAATTGTTTGCCTTCGGTGGTGGTGACATCAGCCACACGATAAACCACATTGTCCCGGCCATCCAGTGCTGTACGTGTATTGCCCATTAAGCGTCGGCATAGTTGGCAACTAGGGTCGTGTATCTGCACAATCGTTGGTGTGCCCTCGCCAATCTTAGATAGATCGTGCAAATCTTTGTTTTGGACATCAAATCGATGAATTGCGGCAGCTGTTACGCCTGCGACGGGAGTAGCAATTAAAAGCTTAATCGCGTTGCGTCGGCTCATTAATGGCTTAGCGCTCACCTTTTTGTTGTTAGCGCCAGGCTTACTTCTGTTTTTTCGTTTGCTCATAGTCATATAACGGGTGAGAAGCTGATTTGATTGCATAGTGTGGACTGGGTTGCAATCAAAACTGTTAGATATTCGTTATTGCAGCGAAGGCGATTGCAAAACCCTGCTGAATGGCGAACTTGATGTGGAAATTGCGATCAGATATCAAGGCTGCATTCATAGGAGCGCGGTCGTTAATTAACCAACAGTGGCGATAGTAATATGAGCAAAAAGAGTGATAAGGGCGAAATTGATCGTCGTAATTTTATAAAAGGGGTTGCTGGGGTAGGTGCGTTGGGTACAGCCTCGGCGATGGGCCTTATGCTGCCTGCTGCCGATGTGTTAGCTCAATCAGCGCAGGGTTATAAAGTTATTGATACTCCATTATTAACAGGTGATGAGACGCGTGTTGAGGTCATGGAATTTTTCTGGTTCGGTTGCCCGCATTGTTATGCTTTTGAGCCGGCTATCAATAATTGGATTGCATCAAAGCCCGACTATGTTGATTTCGTTCGTGAAGCTCCACCATTAAATCCGTCATGGGAACAACACTCACGTACATTTTATGCTGCAGAAGCTCTGGGCATTACCGATGGTATGTTCGATCAGACATTTAATCGAATCCATAAAGGCAAGAAGCGTCTGCGTAAGCAAAAGAAGATTGGACAATTCATTGAGTCGCTTGATCTGGGTGTGAGTAGCGAGAAATTTGTAGAAGCAATGAATTCCTTTGCTGTGAATTCAGCACTTAATCGATCTATGTCGCGCGCTCAACAGGCTGGATTAACCGGTGTTCCGAGCATTGTAATTAATGGTAAGTACATCACTGGCAACTCGATTGCTGGTAGCCATCAAGGTATCATCAACGTGATCAATCAGCTCGCAGAGCGCGAACACAAGGCCGGATAAAACGTGTCTAGTCCCGAAACATCATTAGAAGCTCTATTGCAATCAGCCTATCGCTATGCGCATGCCTTGTGTGGTCATGCTGAGATGGCTGAAGATTTAGTGCATGAAGGTTGGTTAAAGGTTGTGGCTAAACATGGGGCCAAACCTGATAAGGCACTGCTCTTTCGTGTTGTGCGCAATCTTTTCATTGATGATGTTAGGCACAAAACGCGGTTTCCGAGTGATTCGTACGATGAGCATCTCATGCTGGATGCGACGGGCTTTGACCCGTCGCATTACGCCAGTTACGATCTAGTGTTAGCGCAAGCTTTGGCCGAGTTGCGTAGTATCGATAGGGAGATACTATTTCTTTGGGTGTTTGAAGGATATACGGCTGCGGAGATAGCCGAACTGATGGATCAGTCTCGTGGCACGGTGCTTAGTCAAATACACCGCGCAAAGGGGAAATTAAAACAATACCTTGAACAACACGGCAATAAAAAACTAACCGTGGTCAAGAGCACGGGGAAACAATCATCATGAATGATCAAGATCAACGACTGCGTGACTATTATCAAAACCTGTCAATGCCACAGGAAAAATTGGATCAGCTTGTACAACTAACAGCGGATTCAGAAATTGCTCACGTTCGGCCGAGTAAGCTAAAAGCAGCTGCTGCTACGTTTCGTAAAGTTGTGCAGCCGAGCAAGCGATGGGGTTCCTGGGCTGCAGTGGGCTTAGTGTGTGGATTGATTTTGAGTCAAACAGTATGGATGAGTAATTCAGCATCAGAAAATGAACGCACTGAGCACACCTTGCGCGAAGTCGCCTTAAACCACACTACGCGGCTTGAACCTGAATTTCGTGGTAGCTCATTAGCGATGTTAGATAACTCAATGCACCAATTACCGTTCTCCTTGGTGTTACCTAAATCGATATCCAGTAATTACGAGTTGCTTGGCTCTCGCTACTGCTCTTTAAGTGGAGTGCTTGCGGCGCACGTCAAACTACACGATAAGCGATCAGGTAAGCCAATGAGTTTATTTGTAGCAAGTAATGCCGATGAGCTCGAAGAAATTCGCCCCCAACAAACCCGCGTTGAAGGGGTTGAAGTACAGTTTTGGCGCGAAGGTGGTTTATTTTATGCGCTGGCGCGGCGTAGTTAGCCTAATCGAATTCGTGACTTACATCGGCCAAAGTTCAGTCTCTGGGTAGAATTGCGACCAAGCAAACCAGAATGCTTGATGCCCGCCTAAGTCACTGCCGTCTACATCAACAGCGCGAACGCCACCGCCATCTAGCTTTAATCTTACGTTTTCAAACATGATGGCTTTGCCGTCAATTAACGCATCACGCGCTTTACTTAACTGAAATGCAATCGGCTTACCAGATTCAGTTATCAATCCGACAATGTCCTCTTGTACAGGTAGGCGTGGGTCAACATCGCCGATGGGGAAAATAGGGCCATTTGCATCACGGCTGTTTCTAAAATCGAAGTCACGGCCTAAGGCCAATGATTCTGCTAACACCGTAGTTTCTGGGTGTGCCGCTTTCCAGTCTTTCCAATTAGCGGTGACAACTCCTGCTTGTGCTAGCGTTATATTCTTTTCGCTTAACGGCCCAGTCACCGCATTTCCTCTAAAAGTATCAAATACGGAATAGCTTGTGAGGTCATACATAACTTTGTTCGAGCGTATCAATAACCCTGATGTTCGTAGCACCGGGCGATCAACGCCTTCTGGTTGTTGATCGGTAAAATAAGCTTGGGCTGCGCCGCATAGCGTGCAGTAAGGTATACCTAGATCACGACCACCCAGTGTATCGTTAACCATTTCGCGTACTTCCATAATTCGGCGTGGGTAGGCTCGATACTCGCCGTTTACTTCTACACCAAAAACAACGTCATCATCTTTAAGCCATGTGGCCTCTTTTGCACTGGTCACTTCAGGGTTGTCAGCCGCTGGAATGCAGTTGCAAATTTTATCTGTTTGATCAAAAGCGCGATTGTCGATTCTTACGCCGCCCCACGAAACGTGTCGCCAATCGATATCGCCTTCGACAAAGAGTTTGTCCCAAGCGGGCTCAACTAACAGAAAAATATTGCGTTTGTAATGTAAGTAGTTGGGTGGAGCAGGTATGTTCCATGCCATTAAGCTATCAGTT
>CALJAA010000079.1 GCA_938028465.1 uncultured Granulosicoccaceae bacterium
GAAACTACGAACTTCGAGGCGAACAGGAATGAAACTACGGACTATAGGGAGAAATATTAATAGCCCACTAACTATGCAAATTCATTCTTTCGCCCAGCGCATTCAACATATTTGACATCGCATCTGGAGAATGGGCTAGCAAGTTTTTAAAGCTATCTCTTGTAATTACCAGAGCCTCTAATTTTCCCATCGCAGTGACAGTTGAGGTTCTCACTTGATTATTAAGCAGAGCAGACTCACCCACTAGGGAGCATGATTTAAGCCGCTCTGTTGTTGTAACACCATCTTGTGATGTTAGTAGATTCTCAGCTTCGCCTGTTAAAATAACAATGGCTGAATCGGCCTCGTCACCCACTCGAAAAAGCTCCTGGCCTTGTTTAAAAATAATGCGATCGGAGGCGAAGGCTAGCAGTTTTAACTGCGAAGGCGCGATTGCGCTAAATATTTTTAGCCTACGGAGTATGTCTAACTCATCATTCAATGTCATTACTGTTTCACCAGACGTTTGTGCAAACATTCGCGCACAGTTATTGTTGATCGAATCATGTTACGACTCTATCGGCTTCTCAAGCATTAGGATTTAGCAGTTTATCTTCAACAACTTTTTTATCGTTGAACGTAATGCGGCGATCAAAGTATTTAGCGTTTGGCTCGGACGCTAGCACCCAAACTACGCCAGATTGATTGCCTTGTTGAGAAAGAAACGTAAGCGTATTTTCAATAATTTGTGCCTGCTGGCTCTGATCCAGGCCTGCAAGAGGTCGGTTGAAAACGTAATATTCAGACTTTCGCATTAAAGCACGAGCAAAATTGAGTTTTTGCCTTTGCGCAAGACTTAGGCGTCTTCCCGCTGGGCCTACGTCGTAATTTAGGCCGACTGAATACATTTTTAGATACAGATCGGGTTGTTGACTAAGTAGCGGCGCAACGGTGTCACGAATTTGCTGAATAACGCCTTTAAACCTCATATCTATTTTACCAAACACGATATTGTCGACGAGGTTGGCCGAAGGAAGATAGCGATCGGCATCATATATATCGATACGCTCGCCCAATTCTTTCGGCATATTTTCATGTAGCAATTTTCGTGTCTCGACAATATTTTGCATCAAGGCGTCGTCCAATAGCCCAAACCTATACTGCGGCTCAACATAGTGGAATGTTAGGTATATCCACGATTTACGATCCTCAATGCTGACATCGTTAAACGGAACATCGTTGGTACGTTCATACAACGCACGAAACTTAGGGATATCATCGGCATCCGCTAATTCCATTCGGTCGTAAAATGGATGATCTTCCGGCAGGCCCTGAAATAGATCGCGGGTATTCTCAGCAATAGCACGACCCATGTGGAATAGTTGTTCATCCAGCCCTGTACGGCTGAGTATGCTATCAAGGTAGGCGGCTCCCGCATGATCAGTCGTGGTAGCCGGATTGTATTTGAGCACCCCAAACAATATGTTGTCCAACAGCTTCGCCTGTAAATTGTAGCGATCGATGTCGAAGGGGATAACGAGATCGCCCAAGTCTTGCTTTTCTAGGCTTTCTCGAATGGATTTACGCAGCGTTACAATCTGATCGGGGAAAGCACTATCGCTTTCCAGATCGATGGTTGAATACAAAGCGAAATCAAAGATGTCGTCTGATAGCTGAGCAACTCTTAATACTTGTTGCATGGCTTCTACCAGCACTTGAGGTTCTGTCATGCCATTGACTAAATTGTTATCAATCCAGTTGCTGTTCAAATCAAAAATCGGGTTACCTGTTCTCTTCGCTTCAGCCAGCTCCCACTCCCGTCGTAATACGTCGTCGTCTTTATAGGCGACTTCGTTTAGTGGCTGATTTTTCAAACCGTAGAGTAAGTTATCGCCTACCGAGCCAGAGAAAAATACGGTATCCGATGAAGCATAGGAAATTTTTCTCCCTGTCACTGATTCAGGCAGATCTATTAGGTTGGCCTTACCAGCGAGAATTTTCCCTTTCACCGGTCGTGCGACCCCGGCAAATGCCTCGGCAAGAATGTTCGCGCCACTATAGGCGTCTCCCACTATTGCGACTGATTGACCAGCCTCCATCGTCAACGATACGTTCTCCAGAGTCGCTGAACCG
Organism: uncultured Granulosicoccaceae bacterium; assembly: GCA_938028465.1. Lineage (GTDB taxonomy): Bacteria > Pseudomonadota > Gammaproteobacteria > Granulosicoccales > Granulosicoccaceae > Granulosicoccus. The sequence continues at coordinate 2,113 of CALJAA010000079.1, forward strand.
CCTTCATCAGCCATAGTGATATTGGACGCACTTAACGGGCTAACGGCAACCCCTGCATAAGCGCTGTCAATTAACTGCATATCGGGATGAATAATCTCGTCAACATCAAACTGCTCAACGATTTGTTCGTACTTTACCTGAACATCCTGCCTGGAAAGATCCCAATCTATCAGCTGTTTAAGTGGCCCAGGTAACTCTTTGTATGCAGTTATAACAGCAACGAGTTGCCCCACGTCTAATCTTCCAGTGATGGCTAGATATCCGCCCAAAAGATAGAAAAGAAAGGGTGTAACTTGGGCAAGAAAATTATTAAGAAATTTAATCTTGTATTTTTTGGTATAGATCTCATAACGAATCCTGAACAAAGTGCCTAAGCGGCTAACAATATCTGCGCGCTCGTAGTTGGATGTATCGCTCGCATGTATAGTCTCGATGCCATCCACAATTTCTGTCACTTTGCCGGCCAATCGTCTAGCGTTAATCTGCCTTTCACGGCCAAGCACAAGTAGCCGCTGCCTAAGTCGTGGGATAATGAGCATCTGCACAGACGCCATAAATAATGCCAGTACACCTAACCAGATATTCTGTACAAAAATAAATGCAAGAGCGGTTAACGCCTGACCACCTAACATCATTGGTTGAACAAATGCCTCCGCGGTGAAGCCACCTAGGGGTTCAACCTCGTCCTTTACCATGCTGGAAATTTCAGCACCTTTAACCCGTTTAAATTCATAGGGCAGGAATCTTAGTATCCGGTCTATCAAATCATAGCGAACGCGACGCAACAATCGCTCGCCGAGTAGCCCTTTATATGTGTTGATGTAGTATTTGAACAGGCCGTTAATGATGACTAACGCCAAAAAGATGAGACTTAAGGCCAAGAGCATCTGGATTCGATCAAGCTCTAGGCCAGCGAAGGGTGTACCTGGCAAGAAGGGCTGAACTGAATCAACCGATTCAAACCCACCGCCAGCAATAGGCCCGTTTATTAACATTTTTGGCAGATCGAAAGCCAGATAGTAGGGCACCATCGACATTAATACGACAAGCAGTATCCACAGCTGCTCGCGGTGAGTGTGCTTCCAGATATATCGTGTGAAATTGGATTCCATAACTGAATTCTCCTTAAGCACTGACAACTACATTAACGAACCGACCGGAAGCCACCCCATCATTTTCAATTTGAAGCGTTTCCAAGCTGATGTGTTAGGTTCTTTTTTCAATACGCTTGTCTGGCTGCTATCGGTTTTTATCCAGTTGATGTTGCCAGAGTCATCGAGCTTCAATTCATAAGCAATATTTTTCACGCTTTGATTAAACCAATCAGCCATGCCTTCGCCTATTTCTTTTGATTCTATGACTACACCAATTTCTGTATTTTCTGTCGCTGATCGAGGGTCGAAATTGAATGAGCCGATATATACAATGCGCCTATCAATTACAAAGGACTTTGCATGTAATGTTGTCGATAGTACGTCCTTAACTCGAGTGCCCGATTCGGGGTCCAATGGAATAGACGAATAGCGTTTAATCTCATAAAGCTTGACGCCAGCATCGAGTAAGCGCTTTCTGGATTTAGAGTAGTGAGCATGCACCATTCCAACGTTGTTTGATTCAGCTGAGTTGGTCAGCACACTGACGTTAACTCCCTTGTTTTGTAATGCAACAATGCCATTGGTTCCAGCTCCTCGAGGCACAAAGTAAGGGCTGAATACCAATACTTCCGCCTGCGCATTCTCAAAGAGCGGCGTGATTTGCGTGAGAAGCTGTAATTCAGTCTCACTACGTGCAGACAAAAGCTTATCAGGGGAGTCTACAACCAAACTTGACGGTGCCCATTCCCAAACAAGATTGTTATTTGTTAGGTCTGCAACGAAATCTGATTCGATTATTGATTCACGATATGGATCGATATGGTCGCCTCGTGTCGATTCTATAATCTGACTGACTGTCTCATTAACTGTGTCTTTGGGTACCTTCTTTTTCAACAAGACGGACATGTTGTAGGCTAGTGGGTGATTCCAATAGCTATCAAAAGCAAACGATGTTTCCTGCACAATTGGCCCGATAGCGGCTACGTCGAGATCACCAAACTCAATGGCTGAAGATGCTGCAAAGTATTCATCGCCAATATTGCGTCCGCCGAGTATCGCAATTTGCCCATCCACAATGAACGATTTGTTGTGCATTCGGCGACTTAGCTCACCAAACTTGGTGGTGTACTGTAAAAATCGGGGAGTGCCACGAGAAAACGGATTAAACGTCCTGATTTCTAAGTTAGGGTGGCCATCTAAAGCAAGTAAAAGTTCATCTTTATTGCCTAAATAATAATCATCCAGTAAAACTCTAACTCTGACACCCCGATCAGCAGCCTCTAATAGCAAGCCCATAAAGGCAGAGCCTGCTAGATCATATCGAATAAAATAATATTGAACATCGATCGTATGCTCAGCGGTTGAAATCAAGCCTGCTCTGGCCGCAAAGGCTTCTAATCCATCGCTTAGCAGTTGAAAACCTGAATGGGAATCGTCGCGACTAGTGTGAGGTTCTATCTGATTTTTAAGCCACGAATCGGTACTCAATGGAATCGAGAACGTGTCTAGTTGTGCGTCCCTTTGTGGCAGGGATGTACATCCGCTTATCAGCATGACTAGTCCGACAATATAAAGAGTCGATTTTTTTCGAGGCAATACAGTCGAGAACACGAATTTGATGACATGGAATGGCAGTGAACTGATCATTTGTTAGAAAGCGGCATTGTTATCATTCGTCAGTCTAAACACAATTGGGCATTTTTTTAAATCAACCCCTCAATTACATTGCGTCACGCACCGAAAAGCATGATAGCCAGCATAGTCGAATCATCTACCACATATCAAATAAGATAGCGCTCGTTATAAACCCGTTATTGAGCTCAGGAATCGTTCGCCGGTGCCTTTATCGGTACTACTTATTGTGTGCTTGTGAATTGATCATTAGCAATGTCTAAATCCTTGATGATGATGTTGAAACTAACGTACAAGAAGACACTTAAGGAACAAGTTTTATTAGGTCGTCAGTGTAATATTGGGTGATGATTGTCGAGGAAAAACCACTTGTGGCAAAAATCACAGATGGTGTTTAAACCCCATTGTAGAGGGCTTTCGTCTTTAATGATTAATCGAGATTGAGCGTGCCTGCGCATCAAAACAACTCAATACCCAGTCCGCGTAATCCCTAGGGAAGAATTTTTATGATCCATAATAGTCTTACGAAGAAGACCAACAGAAATAGCTATTTTGTTGTGGGCTTCGCTGCATTGTTGGTAACGCTATTAACATCTTGTGATAAGGCTCCAGTGGTTGAGCCAGAGCCAATCATCAGGCCAGTAAAGCTCATTTCACTTGAATCCAATTCTAATATTCAAAGTTTCTCTTTCCCGGCAATTATTGAAGCGAGATCGACTAGCGAGCTAGCTTTTCAAGTATCAGGAAATTTGAGTGAAATTTTGGTAAAAGAGGGCCAAGAAGTCTCTCAAAATGATGTGCTAGCGCGCCTAGATAAAACCACGTATGTAAATGATCACAAGGTAGCGCAATCCCAATTCGATAACGCCAATGCTGAATACCAGCGCGCCAAAAAATTGGTGGCACAAAAGGCCATTGCTCGAAGTGTATTTGACCAACGAAAGAGCGAGCGACGAATCGCCAGAATAAAATTGAATAATGCTGCAAAAGCTGTAGATGACACAGAACTAAAGGCCCCCTTTACCGGTGTGATTGCAGAGGTGCTCCTAGATGAATTTCAAACCGTCAGTAGTTCGACACCTGTAGTAGCACTTCAATCCACTGGCGCTGCCGAGGCCGTAGTACAGATTCCGTCGTCGCTTGTTGCAGGCTCTGGCAATCTGGAACCCATACGTACTTCAGTAAGCTTAGATTCAAGTCCTGGAGTCGATATGCCAGCTGTCTTTCATTCTGCAGCCACGCGGGCAAATGAAAGCACGCAAACGTTTGAGGTTAAGTTTGCTTTTACCCCGCCCACAGACATCATTATCCTACCTGGGATGACGGGTACCGTCTTTGGTACGGCAGAAGTGCTTGGTAACGAACAGACAGCGGATGCTGTTCTTGTGCCGCTAAATGCGATAACCACCGAAGGTGAGAATAAATTTAGCTGGCTTGTCAATACCGAAAACATGACGGTTAGCAAACAGCCAATCACAGTGGGTAGTGGGATCGGTGATTCGCTACTGGTGCTTAGTGGGCTAAGTGAAGGCGATGTCGTGGTAGGGGCGGGGATGTCCTATCTACACGAAGGCATGACCATAGTTCCATACGAAAACTAGTTTGTAAGTTGTTAGCGTTAACAATAAGAATAACCGGATCAAGGAACTAAGGCGTGAATGCAGCAGAATTAGCGATAAAAAATCGATTGCTCAGTTCGATTGTTTTAATCGGCTCTTTGATAGCTGGCTGGCTGGCTTATAACAACCTACCTCGGTTTGAGGATCCAGAATTTACCATCCGTGAAGCGGTGATTATCACTCAATACCCGGGTGCGTCTGCGCTGGAGGTAGCAAACGAAGTCACAGAACCGTTGGAATCTGCACTCCAACAGATGCAGGAAGTCAAGGCTGTTAAATCAACTTCCTCGCCTAATTTGTCACGCATAAATGTTGAGTTCAAATTTGCATTTTCCCCTAATAAAGCTGCGCTACAAAGTATTTTTACAAAGCTTCGCAACAAAGTTAGCGATGCGCAATCGGCGCTGCCATCGGGCGCTTATCCTTCAATCGTCAATGACGACTTCGGTGATGTATTTGGCCTGTACTTTTTAGTAACAGGAGAAGGCTACACACCAAAAGAGCTTCACGATTATGCTAAAGATCTGCGCAAAGACATACTCAGTGTTGAGGGCGTTGGAAAGGTCGTCCTAAGCGGTCAGCAGAGTGAGGCTATTTACGTTGAAATTGCGCGTGAAAGAGCTAATGCTTTAGGCGTATCTGTCAGTCAGATTTTCCAAGATCTATCGCAACAAAATTCTGTCGTCTCCGCAGGCTCCATACAAATTGATGATCAGCGCCTGACTATTACCCCAAGCGGCCAAGTTGATTCAGTTCAATCAATAGAAAACATCATTGTCTCAACCGCTGAAAGTGACACAGTCGTGTATCTAAAAGATATCGCCAACGTCACGCGTGGCTACCAAGATCCGCCGAGTGCAAAATTCAGATACAACGGCTTACCAGCTGTCGGGTTCGGTATAGCAAATGTGCTTGGTGGCAACGTATCGAAAATGGGTAAAGCTATTGACCTAAAAATCAAGGAAGTGGAAAACCGCAGGCCATTAGGCATAGAGATCAATCAGTATTATCACCAAGGTAAAATTGTTGATGTAGCGGTGCTTGATTTTGCGAAAAACGTTGCCGCTGCATTGGTCATTGTGCTCATCACGCTACTGATCTTTATGGGCTTTAAATCAGCACTGATCATAGGCGCATTGCTCATATTCACTATCGCGGCTACGTTGGCAGTCATGTCAATTGTAGGCTTGCCTATGCACCGGATTTCCTTGGGTGCATTAATTATCGCCTTAGGCATGTTGGTTGATAATGCAATTGTTGTAGTAGACGGGATATTGGTCGGTGTTAAGGCCGGCCGAACAAAGCTGGCTACAGCGAAAGAGGTTGTTAAGAAAACCCAATGGCCACTTTTGGCAGGTACCTTGGTAGGGATATTGGCTTTCGCGCCTATCGGTTTGACCGCTGGCAATATGCGTGAATTTGCCGGGCATTTGTTCTGGGTTGTGCTGATTTCATTAATGTTTAGCTGGTTGTTTGCCATAACCGCTGTTCCACTATTAGCTGATCTGCTATTTAAAGAAGAGCCCGATGGTTCACAGGGTGTAGTCGCAAAGGAAGGTAAACTAACTAAAGCGTATAAATCATTTATGCGCGGTGTACTAAAAGCGCGTTGGGCCGTTATTGGCATTGTTGTTGGCCTGTTTATGGCATCTGTCTGGGGCTTTCAATTTGTTAAATCGGGTTTTTTCCCAGCGTCAACATCACCTCAGATAGTTGTCGATTACTGGTTACCTGAAGGCACGGCAATAAGCCGGACTGAAAAAGACGTCATCGAGATCGAGAAGGAGCTTCGGCAGTATGAAGAGATCAGCGATGTACACGCATTAACCGGGTCGGGTGCGCTGCGATATATGTTGGTGTACGGCCCCGAATCGCCAAACTCTTCATACGGTCATTTCCTGTTAAAGGTAAAAGACCACAACACCATTGATGCACTCTTGACGCGCATACAAAATTATTTAGATAGCACTTATCCTGATTCGCAAGCAAAGGTATGGCGCTTTCAACTAGGCCCTGGCGGTGGATCAAAAATTGAGGCCCAATTTACCGGTAGTAATCCGGAAGTGTTACGAGAGCTTGCACAGCAAGCTAAAGCCATTATGGCTGAAGATGGGCAAGCGATTTCAATAAAGGATGATTGGCGCCAACAGATCCCTACGATTGTGCCGGAGTACTCTGAGTCTCGTGGGCGGCGTGTCGGTATCTCGCGCGAAGACATGGCAAGCGCACTGCAGGTTAATTACTCTGGTAAAAATGTCGGCGTGTATAGGGAAGGTGACACGCAGATACCCATCATCGCTCGAGCCCCCGTCAGCGAAAGACAAAGCGTAGACGGGATGGGTTCTATTGGTATAACCAGTAACGTCACCGGCAAAACAGTACCATTGATTGAAACCGTTGATGGCTTCAGTACCGTTTGGCGAGATGCCAATTTAAAACGAGTCAACCGGGTGTGGGCTATAAAAGCTCAATCAGATCCACTTCCATCAGTTTTAACGGCAGACGTGTTCAACCGGTTGAAGCCCAAAATAGACGCTATCGAACTCCCGCCCGGATATCGCTTGGACTGGAAAGGCGAGCAAGGGGATAGCGCAGAAGCCAACGGTGACTTAGCCGCGGCATTGCCGATGGGGTTGCTTGCAATGGTCATTGTGGTTGTGTTGCTGTTTAACGCGCTGCGTCAGCCATTGATTATTTGGTTGGCAGTCCCGCTAGCATTGATTGGAGTTGTACTTGGCCTTGTAGTGACAGGGACGGCACTAGAATTTATGGCTATTCTTGGCCTGTTGTCGTTGTCAGGATTGTTGATTAAAAACGCGATTGTACTGGTGGATCAAATGGATGTAGAGATTCGTGAGGGCAAGCCACGTTTTGATGCCATTGTTGATTCTGCTACTAGTCGTGTGCGACCGGTGATGATGGGCGCGCTGACAACCGTACTTGGTGTAATGCCATTACTGACTGATGCGTTTTTCAAATCGATGGCAGTCGTGTTAATTTTCGGGCTTACGTTCGCAACGATCTTGACACTCGTAGTAATACCGGCGCTCTACGCGGTGTTTTTTAACGTCAAACCAAAGGAAACTGTTTCTGACAGTTAGTTATTGAAATGTACTCGTCGAACGCAGGTCAATTTATATATTAATATGAATATAAAAATCAATATTACAGCAACAATATTTGTAGCGGCGGCATTATCCTCATGTGCAACTACGGCACCGGTTGAGGATGTTGCAAGGAGCGATGCACAGGCATCGTTACCTAAAATTGCGATGTCTTGGGAAGATGTACAGGCAGAGGTTGGCGACGTTCAGGTGGGTTGGCTTAAAGCATTTGGAGACCCTGTATTAGAGAGTTTGGTGGATGAGGCTCAGGCCAACAACAAAAACCTACAGATAGCTGCTGCGCAAGTGGATCAAGCGAGAGCGCTTGCCAAGCAAGCAGGCGCAGCTGTAACGCCTTCAGTTGGTATCAGTGCGGGTGGTCAGAGGTCAGGGGTGGTCGATGGTAGCAGTGCGAGTAATTTATCCGTGGGCTTACAAGCAAATTGGGAGTTAGATGTTTGGGGCAGAGTGCGTTCAGGTTCGCAAGCTGCGTTTGAAAGCGCGCGAGGTGCGGAGGCCGACTATCG
>CALJAA010000080.1 GCA_938028465.1 uncultured Granulosicoccaceae bacterium
TGGCCAATCGTTTATTGAGCACACGCTGGAAAAAATAAAAGCAGTACGCAAACGTATTGATGCAAGCGGCCAAGATATTCGTTTGCAGATTGATGGTGGTGTGAAGGTGAATAACATTGCTCAAATACAGGCAGCAGGTGCTGACACATTCGTCGCTGGGTCAGCGATTTTTAATGCAGCCGATCCTAGTGGTGGTAATCCATACGACACCGTGTTAAAGCAGTTTAATGCTGAATTGGCGAAAGGTGGCTAACACCATCGTCATCCCGCACCTAGCCCGCCTTCGCGAGGATGACAGGAGACTTCGCGGGGATGACGAGATTGCGAGGACGACAGGGTTACGTATACCCATCCGTATTCTTCTCAACCCACCTATCACCCCCATCAGCCAGCGTCTCTTTTTTCCAAAACGGCGCGCGTGACTTAAGCTCTTCCATCAAATAACGACATGCTTCAAATGCATCAGCTCGATGTGCAGACCAAACTGCGGTGAGTACGATTGGGTCGCCCGGTGTCATAGTGCCCACACGATGCACAATTAAGCAGTCAATTAAATTCCATTTCGCATGGGCATCATCAATAATTTTCGCCAGCTCTTTTGCCGTCATGGCTGGGTAGTGCTCTAGCGTCAAGCTGCTAACTGACACCCCTTCATTATGGTTACGCATCGTGCCAATAAAATGCGCAGCCGCGCCGACACTGCCAGCCTCCAGAGTTTGCTCGTGCTGTTTCAGCGCTTGAAGTGGGTCAAAAGGCGTGTCGAGAACCGTGGCAGGCATACTAACCTCCGGTAATGGGCGGGAAGAACGCCACTTCGTCACCATCTTTTACAGGGTCGGCTGCCGTGCAGTGGTCTAGGTTAACCGAGCACAGAACGTGGTCTGGGATGGGAATGTCAGCTGCTGCAGCCCAAACATCGGCAACGGTGGCGATACCCGTGCTATCTATCTGACTGACGGGGCTTTTTAACTGCTCGCGCAGGCTGGCGAAGAATTTAACCGTGATGGACATGCTGATTTCCAAGTAACTTCTTGCATAATACCCAATTGAACGCAGCAACGAGAAAACCATGAGCGATTTGACCCATTTTGACCCCAAAGGTGATGCGCACATGGTGGATGTTGGCGACAAAGCCATCACTCATCGAGTGGCCATTGCCGGCGGCCTGATACGCATGTTGCCCGAGACCTTCGATATGGTGTGCGCCGGTACGCATAAAAAAGGTGATGTACTCGGCATTGCCCGCATAGCTGGCATTATGGCGGCCAAAAAAACCAGCGATCTCATTCCTTTATGCCATCCCATTGGGCTTACCCGAGTAACGGTGGAGTTTTCCCCTGATCCTGCCGATAAGAGTGTGTACTGTCAGGTACAAGCCGAAACGCGGTCGCAAACAGGTGTAGAGATGGAAGCGCTCATCGGTTTACAAACTGCGTTGGCGACTATCTATGACATGTGCAAGGCGGTTGATCGAGGAATGCAGATCGACCAAGTAAAAATACTTGAAAAGAGCGGAGGCAAATCGGGTCATTTTGTTAATGATTAACTACCTCTGATTCGCCTACATGTTGTTACACGACGTAACAAAAGGCTATGGCAATATTGCTTGTAGCCAACACAAATGGAGTCACGCCCCGGCGCGAAGTCTGCAACTAAAGCGTCATGTGTCAGGTGTCTGACGCGTTGTGGTTACGTTGCTTTTCGGCTCTCTACTATTGGCCTGCGTTACACTAGTGCTCTTGCCAAGGTAAACAGATTAAATTCAGGATTCATCGCGATGAAATTGCTTAAGTGGTTATTAATAGTGTTGGTTACACTGGTGCTGATTATTGGTATCGGTACAGTCGCGCTGGTGTATTTAGTTGACTGGAATGACTTTAAAGAAACCATTCAAAATCAAACTAAAAAGCATACGGGTCGTGACCTCACCATTACAGGTGATCTAAGCCCCTCAGTATTTCCATGGGCCGGTATTTCGATTGGTGAAATTAGCTTAGCCAATGCCGAAGGCTTTGGTGAGCAAGCATTTGCTCAAATTGGCAGTGCTGATGTCAAGGTCAAGCTACTGCCACTGTTGCGTAAAGAAGTCGAAATCCGCACGGTTGAGCTTAAAGGCTTAAACGTTGATTTACAGCGAGCAGCTGATGGCACGACAAACTGGGACGATTTAATTCAGCCCACTACCACCACCACAACTAGCACCGAAGATTCATCAACTGAGGTTGAAGTAGAAGGTGGCTCTGCCGCAATCGCCGCATTAAAAGTAGGTGGTATTGATATCAGCGATGCCAATGTGAGCTGGCTTGATGAGCAATCAGGTACGGATGCCAAACTTAGTAACTTCAGTTTAAAAACAGGCGCGATCGAGTTAGGTAAACCGTTTGATCTAAACACCAACTTTAACGTTGCCAGTAAGAGCATGGATTTAGCCGCTGACATTGCCGGTAGTGGTGAAGTCTCAATCGATCTTGAAAACCAGGTGTACTCATTAACTGGGTTCACATTGGATACCGATGCCAAAGGTACGTCGTTTCCTAATGGCGAGATGGTAGCTAAGCTTGCCGCTAACATTAATGCCAATATGTTAGAGCAGCGGGTTAACGTTGATGGTTTGTCGTTGGCGGCAATGGGTATAAAGCTTACCGGTAAGGTTGATGTGACCGAGCTTGATCAAGAGCCTAAAATTGTGGCGGCCCTTGCCAGCGACACGTTCGACCCAAAAGAGCTTATGGCAAAGTTGGGCATCGAAGCGCCAGTCACGGCTGACTCAGCTGTGTTGAGTGCGGCTAGCTTATCCATGAACCTCGCGGCATCGCCAAGCAGTGCCAACCTAAATGATTTAACCATCAAATTAGACGACACGACCTTTAATGGCCAAGCCAGCGTGCCGTCATTAGCGGGTGCGATTCCGCCACTGCGTTTTGATTTCACGGTTGATGCTATCGATCTAGATCGTTACCTTCCACCAGTAAGCGATGAAGCAGCGGAAGCAACAACCACAACTACTGCGGCTGCACCCGCAGCAGATGGTGATGCGCCATTGGGTATCCCGAGTGACTTAATTCGTCAGCTTGATGTAGACGGCGTATTCAAAGTGAACAAGGTGAAGATCAGTAACCTAACCACGGAAGGGATTGTCGTGCCGGTTTTGGCTAAAGACGGCAAGGTTTCCATCAATGATCTAGAGGCGGCGTTATACCAAGGCCGTATCAACAGTAACGTCAGCCTTGATGCGTCAGGTGATACACCTCGCTTTGCTGTAGCAATGAATCTCGATGGCATTGAAGCTGATCCGTTATTAGCTGACTTACTCCAAAAGAACTCGCCATTGTCAGGTAAAGGTGGCTTTGCTACTAACCTAACAACCAGTGGCGATAGTATCAATGCCATCAAAGCCGGTTTAAATGGTGATTTCAATACCGCCTTTACAGATGGTTCAGTTAATGGCGTTAACTTGGGTTACCAAATCCGTCGTGCACAAGCCGCGCTTACGGGCAAGAAGCTTGATGAAGATGCGCAAAGCGTTAAGACAGACTTCTCCGCGCTAACGGTGAGTGGTAACTTCACTAACGGCGTGATGCAATCAGATGATCTGGATATGCGTTCACCCTTATTACGCGTAGGCGGTGCAGGTTCAGTTGATCTGCCAAAAGAATATATCGACTACACACTTACCACTCTTATTACGGGTAGTGCTCAAGGCCAAGGCGGTAAGGATCTAGAAGCGCTTAAAGGCGTGAAGCTAGATGTGCCTATCCAAGCCACGTTTGCAGCCCTTGCAGCTGATCCTGCTGGCATCATTCTGAAAGGCATGCGCGATAACATCGGCAATAACCTTAAGAATCGAGCAAAAGCGGAAGCGGATAAGCTAAAGGCTGAAGCTAAAGCCAAACTGGATGCTGAGAAGGCAAAAGCCAAAGCGAAATTAAACGCTAAAAAAGCAGAAGCCGAGGCTGAGCTTGCTAAGCAAAAAGAAGCTGCTCAACAACAAGCGGCAGAAGCTGCGGCCAAGGCTAAAGACGATGCCAAAGATAAGCTCAAAGGTAAGTTGAAAGGCCTGCTAAAATAGGCCGTATGGCCACAGTAAGCAACAATAAAAAAAGTAAGCAATCAGCAACCGGTACACATAAGCGTACCGGTTCATCCCCAGCAAAATCCTTATGTAGTAAACCCTCTCTAATCAACGCGCCCGTGCCTGATACTCGTGCACAAAAGCGATTTGCAAAAAACGTGTTAGCGTGGTTTGAACAGCACGGCCGTAAAAATCTACCTTGGCAACACAATGCAACCCCATACCGAGTATGGGTGTCTGAAATCATGTTGCAGCAAACCCAAGTGGCTACTGTTATTCCGTACTACGCTGCGTTTATGAAACGTTTTGGTTCGATCCAAGCGCTGGCTGAAGCGCCCCAAGATGATGTGCTGGCGCATTGGTCTGGTTTGGGTTACTACGCGCGCGCGCGTAACTTGCACCGCTGTGCGATTGATGTCGTGCAACAACATGGTGGCACTATGCCAAGTAACCTTGATGAACTTATTGCGTTACCAGGCATTGGCCGATCAACAGCGGGTGCAATTGCCAGTTTATCCATGGGTAAGCCTGAGCCGATTCTTGATGGTAACGTTAAACGTGTATTGGCGCGTGCGTATGGAGTAGAGGGTTGGCCGGGGCAAAAAAAGGTATTAGATGCCCTATGGCAAATTTCAGAAGCCGTTACACCAAAAACAAACACCGGCCAGTTTAATCAAGCGATGATGGATTTGGGTGCAACCTTATGCACGCGCAGTAAACCTGATTGCACACGTTGCCCATTGGCTAAAACCTGCTTTGCTTTAGAGCACAATAGCATTGCTGATTACCCAGGTAAGAAGCCTAAAAAAGTCACGCCCGTTAAACAAACAGTCATGCTAGTGATTAAAGATAAGCAGGGAAGGTTGTTATTGCACAAGCGCCCAGCAACGGGGATATGGGGCGGGCTATGGAGCTTGCCTGAAATAGCTGATGCGGCGGAGGTGCAAACCTGGTTAAGTGAGCAACCGTTAAAAGCCGTAAGTGATCCTCAACAAATTGATGCATTTCGGCATACCTTTAGCCACTACCATTTAGATATCACCGTGCTGGAGCAAATGGTTGCATCCACAGCACAAAGGGTTGCTGACGATGCGGCTGCGCACTGGTATGACGGCGGCAAGCTTCCCGGAGGCGTTGCCAAGCCCGTCACGCAGATTCTCGCGCTGCTTAAATTGTAAGTAAATTGCTGCTTTTGGCTTGAATTCTCCCGCAGCCGCCACTTATAGTGGCATCATTAAGTATCGAACAATGTAGGAGTAAAGCCGTGTCTCGCATGGTTAAGTGTGTAAAGCTAAATAAAGAAGCCGAAGGCCTAGATAGGCCCACGTATCCGGGTGATCTTGGTAAGCGTATTTATCTCAATATCTCAAAAGAAGCATGGGCAATGTGGGTTGGCCATCAAACCATGTTGATTAACGAATACCGTCTAACACCCGTTGATCCAAAATCCAGAACCTTCCTTGAAGAAGAGATGGAAAAATTCTTATTCAGTGATGATGCTGCTATGCCTGGTGGGTATGTTCCGCCTGAATAGGTTTTGTTCAACGATTAAAAACGACCATCCTCAGGGCTTGCTTAATCAAGCAAGCCCTTAATAACAATCCTCACACAGCCCATTTTTATCACTAGCCTTGTTGTCATGTGGTTTTGCCGGGTGCTATAAAGCGACCAGATCGCAAGAGTGCTGCTCAATCGCCATTGATCCCGGTTTTGCCCTGATAAATCAAGCATTCTCCAATTCAGCCGACATCTCAATTACGCAGTCTCAGATCTTTCATGGGCGTCATTCCTGATGTTGACCCCATGCGTATCGCCAGAGATAATTTGATGACCACCAAAACACGAGGGAGTTGGTTTGAAGGGCTCTTTGGATTAGTCTTTCTGATAGCTGGTCTGGTGGCCTCCTACAGTAGTGCCGGTCAAATGATTGTGGGCTACATTGCCAGTAGTAACTGGGTGGAAGCGCCTGCAACAATTCGCAGCATGAATTTTTCTTCCGAATCAGGAAGCGCCACTTACTCCTACCATTTTAATGGAGCCACATACAATAGTGATCACCTAAGCCTAAACTGGGGCAGTGATAACTTTAGTGACTATTGGCTAAAATTAGAAAGTCGCCTGCGTAAAGATCAAAGAAACAATGAGCTCTACGCCTTTGTTAATCCAAAAGATCCAACTCGCTCGCTACTAGATCGCTCCCTGCGCTGGCAAAGCATCCTGTTTGGCTTGGCCTTCTTCATTTCGTTTTGTGGCTCTGGTGGTTACCTGTTTTGGAAATCAATAGTGGGTGTTAAAACAAAATCTGCACATTTGCGAGAGAAGCAGCATGGTGGGATCATGAGCTCAGAAAAACAGGGCAGCCTTTTTCTCGCTGCATTTGGATTGGCTTTTCTGACTATGGGTATCGGTGCATCTTGGGCAGTATTACCGAAGGTTATAGAAAGCGGTGAGTACCTGTCTTTAATTGTATTGCTATTCGTATTTGCTGGTGTGTGGCTAATGGCGACTGCGTTTAAAGGCATACACGATTACCGACGTTTTGGTGATGTCTCGTTATTTTTAGATCCGTCGTTTCCTGGGGTAGGTGGGCAATTAGGGGGCCGATTCAGTATCAAGATGCCGAGCTTGGATTCACAGATGGGTTCAAGTGCACACCTAATGGCCACGCTTATTTGCAACCGTGTAGATAGTGCGGGGGAAGACACAAGCTATACGCGCTTATGGCAAAAACAACTGCCCGTGAATCTAAAGCAAACCGCTAAAGGCATTGATGCGTCATTCCTGTTTGATATTCCGGATACGGGCCAGCATTCACAAGATTTAGGTAACAGTAAAACGATTGTTTGGAGTGTGGTAGTGGAAGGCGATTTTGGTGTGCAAGGCTTGGGCGAGTTTCAACGTAGCTGGGATGTGTTGGTTGAGCAGCACGCCACGCAGAGGAGTCGTGTTGCGAGTATTCCACAAGGGTTGCTCGACAAAGCGGAAGAGCGCTCCGCACTTCGAGCTAAAAATAAAGTATTAAAGCAAGTACAGATTGAAGAAGATTCCCATGTCGTTGTGATTCGCAGCAATATTTGCGATTTTTTTGGCCCCACTTTTTTAGGGTTTGTCGTTGGTTTTTCTTTTCTAGCGGCAGGTGTGCTGATCGTGTTGGAGGGTGCGAACTTCGGGTATTTCTTTGGAGGGCTCGGTGGCCTCGTGGGATTCCTGTGTTTATATGCGTTGGGTAAATCGATAAGGGTCACTATCGATAAGCAAGCACAATTGCTCAGTACGCGTGTCAGTTGGTTTGGCATAGTGATTCGCCGCCGTCAGGGCAATTTAAAGGGGCCGCATCAATTTGAATTGAAGAGCATCTCAACGACCAACTCGGATAAGGGGTCGACTGAATCTTTCACCCTCAATTTCAAAGCTGACGGAAAAACGATCCAAATAGTGGAAAATATTGAAGGAGAGAAAGAGGCACTCGCGCTGAAGCAGGCTATTGCTGAACGGGCTTTCCCCAATGATCCTCTGGCCAGAGAGGTGTGAATTCAACACAGTATTAGTTTTCCGACATCGGATCTCACTGTCAAATGAGGTACCAAACGGCGTCTCGTGGCGTCAATCCTCAGTTCTTCACACCTTAAACAGCCAAATCAGAGGAGCCCAGCGCCCGTGCTTTGGCCGTTCTACCGGCTATTTCCTGAAATACACTTATTTCCAATCAGCCTTGACCCCTGAGGCATCAAAACGGTGTAAAATGCTCGCTCTCTGCAGTACCTGATGGCCAGGTAGCTCAGTCGGTAGAGCAGGGGACTGAAAATCCCCGTGTCGGCAGTTCGATTCTGTCCCTGGCCACCAT
>CALJAA010000081.1 GCA_938028465.1 uncultured Granulosicoccaceae bacterium
GGTGATACAACAGGTGATACAACAGGTGATACCGGGATCAATGACGACGATGATATTGCATTAATTAATTGCAGCGGCACCGCAGGGCAGGATCGAGACATGGATGGCTTGGATGATTGCGATGAAATTAATATTTACGGAACCAACCCTTTTCTTGCAGACACCGACGGCGATAGCTTTGACGATTTTGCTGAAATCGCAGTCTACGATCCACGCAATAGCACAACGCAATTTAATCCATTAGTTGCAGATCTTGCCAGAATTTCAATCGAGCTGACATCGGTGCCCAGTATCGAGATGGATTTTACTGAATCCAATGGTAGCTCCAAATCGGTAGCTACTGATCACGGTAGTTCAAGCACCGTGGGTGTATCAAAAAATTGGGGTGGCGAGAGTTCCCGGCAACTCGAAGTTGGTCACACCGTATCAGTAGAGCGAACAGATACTGTTGGTGTGGAGGTGTCGGTAAGCCCGACGGAGCTAGGTGGTTCGGCCAGTTATGAAGCCAGCTTGTCTGTGGGTTTATCAAAAAGCCAAACCCAGACAACCGGCTCAGCCGTTAACTGGAGCAGCACACAGCAAAGCGAAAACACGTCGACCTACAATGAATCGGAAGAGATAAGCCAGACTAGTGGCACCACGTACAATGGTGGCCAGCTTGCTGTGACAGCTCGTGTTGTCAACAATGGCATTATCGCCTATGACTTGGAAAACCTGACCTTGTCAGCATTTATCTATGATCCGACGCGCCCGTTCGATCTAACGCCGGTTGGCAATCTCGAATTCGGTAGCGGTGCATTTCCGACTACGAGTATTCAAACTAATTCGCAGAGCGCACCGCTGAATTTTAAAACCGATCTAACGCTGCCACGCGCGCAAGAGTTGCTGCGAGATTCAAAAAACCTGGTTATTGAGCCATCAACATACCGATTAAAAGATCGATTGGACAAATCTGTGTTACTTACCGATCAGGATGTGTCAGCTCGAACCGCCACTATTTCAATTGACTACGGTCGCCAAAATGCTAAACAGGAAACACATAAGGTTGCAATCAACAACGGTAATATTGATCGATCGATTTCAGCTGCTGATGCACTGCAAAAGATACTGGGATACAACATTGTGCAAGGGTCAGGTCAATGGATATTTGGCAACGAAGGTTCAGCACGTGCTACACAAGCTGGCCTTGTCAGCCTTGATGAATTCGGTATGTCGACTGACACCAATAACTACTGGCTTGGTGCATGGAATCATCGCAGCGGAGGTAGCAGTGGTGCGCAGATCACCGAGGTACTAAATCTTCTTAACGAAGGATATGACCTATCAGAGATAGACTTGCGTGCAGGAGACACCTTGAGCTTTGTCTATGTTGGTGACGCCGACAGAGATGCACTGTCGGATCGATTTGAAGAGGAGTACGGCACCGAGAAAGCCAATGCGGATACTGACGGTGACAGCTTGCAAGATGCAGTTGAAGTCTATGGTTGGTTGACAAACCTTGCTAGCCCTCCATGCTCAGAAGGTGAGCAGGTGCGTGTTTATTCCAATCCATTGAGTGCCGATACTGATGCTGATGGTATTGACGATGCAACCGAGAAAGCAGGTTGTGGTAATCCGAATTTTTCTGTCATTGCCGATGCAGGCATAGATCAAACCGTCAACGTTGGAAGCACAGTCACCTTGCGCGGCAGTGCAGATGGCTTGTTCACCGCACAGCCTACTTATAAATGGAACCTGGTGAATGGTCCTGATGTCATGGTAGCCGGAAAACCTGTACGCACCCTGGATGGCAGCAATCCAAGCTTTAATGCACCAGATGAAGTATCGACGCTGGTATTTGATCTGGTTGTTAATGTCGAAGGCGGTACATCAATGGACCGAGTTATGGTGCAAGTGCAGCAGGATCGCACACAGGCTGTGTATGTCGGCCTTAACAGTTCAGGAATTGGCAGTGGCACACAAGAAAGCCCCTATCCGACACTTGTTGAAGCACTCAATGCAATCCAGGCAGAAGAAGATCTCTACGTTATGACAAAAATAGTGGATGGCGAGGTAGTGCCGTATGAGCTGGTAAACAGCCTGTCCATCCCTGCAGGTACTGACATGTTTGGTGGGTACGATAGCAATTGGATTCGAAACGCTGAAACACAGCAAACACCAGTAGTACTTAAAGCTGCAACCGACATGCAGGGAGTGTTTAGTTATACATCGGTAAGTGCAACCATGCATTTGTCGGGCTTTGCACTAACCAGTACACCTACATCGACTACGGCCAGCGATAGTTTGGTTGCGTTGAAAGTGCAGGGTGCTGATAGCGGGCGTTTAGTTGTTACTAATAATAGTTTCATGACGGGAGATATGCCAAATACAACGTCATCAAATCCTGGTAGTAATTACGGTGCTTACGTGTCCAACATAGGGCAGTTGCAAATGCGTAACAACACCGTTAAAAGTGGCCGCGCGTCTAACGGCTCTACTGGTAAGAGTGGTGTGCGCCCCGATAAGGCTGATGATGGTAGTAATGGCGCTAGCGGTGGCGGCAGCAGTAACGGTGGTACCGGTGGCGCCGGCGAGCCTGGCGGAAATGGCGGTCGAGGTGGTAACGGTGGAGATAATTTGATCAGTGACAAGGACGGCGATAATGGTGGCGGTGGCGAAGCGCAGGGCGCTGCTAAAGGCGGCGCTGGAGGTGCTGGTGGCAATGGTGGAAAGCCTGGCAAGTCAGGGGATACCGGTGCATCTGGGGCAGCAGGTGTTGCCGCTGGGGATTTCGATTCTCTACAGGCCCGATTTGAACCGGCAGCTGGCAACACTGGCAAGCCTGGTTTGGATGGAGCAGGTGGTGGCGGTGGCGGTGGCGGTGACATGGGTGGAACTGCGCCTGGCGGCGGCGGCGGCGGTGGAGGCGAAGGTGGAACCGGTGGTAGAGCTGGCACTGGCGGCGCAGGCGGGGGTGCATCAATTGGATTGTGGCTGACAGCAGTACAAACTGCCGATATTCGCAGCAACAATATTGCATCCGGGCTTGCAGGCTCCGGGGGTAGTGGTGGTCGTGGCAGTAGCGGTGGCAGCTATGGTGCAGGTGGCAGCGGCGGCAAGGGCGACAGAAAATGCATTCTCAGCGCATGCGATCAAGGTGCTGGAGGGGCTAGCGGCGGCCGTGGTGGTTCAGGCGGCCGTGGCGGTGATGGTAGCGGTGGTTCGGGCGGGCCGTCAATTGCAGTGTTCGTCGGTGCAGGCCTAGCACCTGTGATTACTACTAATACGCTAAGCACTGGTAACGGTGGCAGAGGTGGTGCGTATGGCAACACCGGTAACGGAGGCGACAGCGTTGCCATTTTTGATGCCAGTTCCAGCGATGGTCAGCAACCGGTGGTGAGTGGCAACACGGTGCAGTTGGGTATAGGTGGCGCTGCAGGTAGTTCAAACTCAAGCGGTGGCAAGAGCGGCGCAGCTGGTTGTGCTGGCGCTGCTAATTGTTAGTGGTTTGATTTTGCAAGGCCACTAAGTATGTTAGTGGCGTGTGAATAGAAGTCAGGTTGGCATCAATCGCCAGCTTGGCTTTTTTTATCAATCCCATCGGTATGTCAAAAGCCGTATTTGAACCTCAGGCCGAGTGTCGAGCCATCTGGAAATGGCTGTTGGAAATTTGATGGTTGTTTTCACAGCGTTTCCCTTCAGGCATAGTCTATCGAGTGTAGCTTTACGCAGCTGGCACAGCGTTGTTGGTAAAGCCCTTTGGTTTGATGTCGGCGTCAATCACTTGATTGTCATCAGGCAAGGCATCCAGTTTTCCACCCAGGTTTTTAGCAAGCAACATGTAAATAGACGGGATAACGAATAACGTAAATAATGTGCCAATTGCCATACCGCCCACCAGTACCAGGCCAATCGAGTTTCGAGCCTCGGCACCAGGGCCTGAAACTAACACCAACGGAAAGTGGCCAGCGACGGTTGCAAAGGTCGTCATCATGATGGGGCGAAAGCGGGTGCTGGCTGCTTCTTGAATCGCTGCAAGTTTGCTCAAGCCGCGTTGTTGCATTTGTTTGGCAAACTCAACCACCAATATGCCATTTTTAGCAACCAAGCCGATTAGCGTAACCAGGCCCACTTGCGAATAGATATTAAGTGTTGTGGTAAAGCTATTGGTCCAGTGCGGTAGGTCTGGGTTTGGCATTTTAAGAAATGTAAAGATCAATGCGCCAAACATTGCCAGCGGAACAGACCCCGCCAAAATCACAAACGGGTCTCTAAAGCTATTAAATTGAGCGGCCAAGGTTAGATAAATCAACACAATCGCCATGCCAAACGCTGGTAAGAACTTATTGCCTTCTAATCGTAACTGCCGCGATTCACCAGTGTAGTCAATGGCGTAGCCCGCCGGTAGTATCTCAGTCGCGGCTTCTTCCAAAAACGTCAGTGCTTCGTCAAGCGTTTTAATGGTCACGCCGGAGAGCTTCACTGCATTGAGTTGCTGAAAGCGCTTTAAGGCGCGTGGCACTGTCTGGCTCTCCACATGGGCGAGTGAACCCAGTTGTATCGCTTTACCATTTGGGCCGGTCACGTACAAATTGCTAAGTTGATCAGGGTTTAATCGTTCGGTACGAATGGCTTGTGGAATAACAGGATAGCTGCGGCCATCAATATCAAAGCGATTGACTGTTGCTCCACCGAGTAGCGTGCCCACATCCGCACCGACTTGCTGCAAGGTTAAGCCTAGATCTGCCACGCGGTCTTTATCAATAATAAGCTTGGCCTCAGCGCGGTCAAGCTTGGTATCAATGATCGGCGGAAACGCAAAATTGCCTGACTGTATCGCTTTAATCTGTAGCTGCTGTGCAAACCCTAGTATTTCTTCAACCGGCGCATTGGCAGCGATGACAAATTCAACCGGAAAGTCGCCACCGCCAGGAAGGGCAGAAGGCGTAATCGGAAACATCGATAAACCTGCTATCTGATTTAGCTTGCCCGCTATCTCTGGCTTAATCTCAAAAACGGATCGGTCACGCTTGTCCCAATCCTCTAGCACCATACCGCTAAAGCCGCCTCCGGGAAAGGTTATTTGAAACGTAAATTCGGTTTCATCTACCGACCTGAAAGCCGCTTCAGCTTCGCCTGCAAATATAGAAGCTGCATCAATTGTTGAGTTACCCGAACCATCAACAATGCCGAAAATAATGCCTTGATCTTCGGTTGGGGCCAGCTCTTTTGCCGACATAATAAACATCGGTATGCATAACAAACTGACTACTAGCCATACCATGTACACCACTGGGCGATACTGTAAGGAGCCTTTTAGCATGCGGGAATAACTGGCGCGTATGCGATTAAATGTGCGATTTACTCGGCCAGCAAAACCTCGCTCGCTTTCGCCTTCACGTAATAACGCGGCAGACATCATGGGTGAAAGGGTCACGGCCACAATACCTGATATGGTTACGGCACCTGCCAGCGTAAAAGCAAACTCTCTAAACAGCGAACCGGTGAGCCCGCCTTGTAAACCGATGGGCAGATACACAGCAACCAAGGTAGCCGTCATGGCGATGACTGGCCCTAATAGCTCGCGTGCACCCAGTAGTGCTGCATCAATACGTTTCATCCCATCATTAATGTGCCGTTCAACGTTTTCGACTACCACAATGGCGTCGTCCACCACCAATCCAACAGATAAAACAACGGCGAGTAACGTCAGTAGGTTGATACTAAAACCAAATAGCTGCATTAAAAAAACAGCACCGATTAGTGAAATGGGTATGGCGATAATGGGCACGATGACGGAGCGTAACGAGCCTAAAAACAAATAGATAACCAGCATCACGATCAACAGCGTTTCAACCAGCGTGGTGACCACCTCTTTAATTGAGCTCTCTATGTATTCAGTGGAGTCATAAGCGATTGCTGCTTCCATGCCCTTGGGTAATTCAGATTGAATTTGCTCCAGCTCTGTTCTTACGGCAGCAAGTACGTCTAGTACGTTGGCATTGGGAAGTGGGAAGATGCCCATAAATATGGCGTTCTCGCCTGAATACCTCACCTCAAAGTCGGTATTCTCGGCTCCGAGTTCGACATAGGCTACATCCTGTAAACGTATTACGGCATCACCCTGAGAGCGAATCACCATTTGTTTAAAATCGTCGACAGTGGTTAAGTTGGTGTTAGCTGATAGATTGACTTCCATCAGTGAGCCTTTTGTCCTTCCAAGTGCGGCGAGATAGTTATTGGCACTTAAGGCTTGGCGTACTTGCACAGGACTAATGTCGTAAGCGGCCAGGCGAGTAGGGTCTAGCCATATGCGCATTGCAAAGCTGCGCCCCCCTAAAATCTCGGCGCGCTGTACGCCAGGCTGGCTGGCTAAACGTGGTTGAACGATACGGTCAAGAAAATCGGTTACTTGATTGGGTTCGAGAATATCTGAGCGAAACGACAAGTAAGCTGCTGCGAAGGCACTGTCAGCTGACTCCACATTAATGGTGGGCACTTCAGCCTCAGCCGGAAGATCGCCTCTCACCTGATTTATCTTTGAACTTATTTCTGATAGGGCGCGAATCGGGTCGTAGTTGAGTTCTAGCCTGACGTTTACCGTTGACAGGTTTTGTGCACTTTCAGAAGACACATACTCTACACCTTCAACACCAGCAACCGCTCGTTCGATAGGTGTGGTGATAAAGCCTCGAATTAACTGCGCGCTTGCACCGATGTATGCTGTGGTAATCGTGACGTTTGCATTGTCACTGCGTGGGTATTGTCGAACCGAAAGTTTAGAGACTGCCTGTAAGCCTGCCAGCACAATCAGCAAGCTAACAACGATCGATACCACTGGCCGTTTGACAAACAGATCGGTAAATGCCGCTTTATTGTTCATTTGATTTGCTTGCATTAGCCGTTGGCGGGGGTTGGATTAAGCGAAGGCTCGGTTGCCCCTTGTTCAGTAATATCGATGGCTGCGCCGTTGCGTAGCTTGAACACACCATCTTTAGCTACCAGTTGGCCAGCTTGCAACCCGCGAGTTACCTCAACAAAGTCGCCGCGTCGCTCACCCAATTGCACAAACTGCTGTATCGCTGACAACCCGTCAGGGCCAGCCTGCGCCGGTGGCCCACGTTGCGTCACACCTTCCTCAGGCTTAGGTGGTTCGGCCAGCACAAACACGCTATCACCATATGTGTTAAAGCTGACCGAAGATAAAGGCACCATCAACACGTCACGCGTGGTCGGTAGCAAAATATCTACCTTGGCAAACATCCCCGGTAGCAGTTGGAAATCTTCACCTTCTGATTTGGAATCGAGTGTGGCTTGCACTCTTATAGTACGAGTGGAATCATCTACCTGTGTATCGATAGCGGTGATTTTTCCGCTAAAGGTTTTATCTGTTACTGCGTCTGTACTGACTTCAACAGTCAAGCCAGATTCGATAGCTGATAATGCCTGTTGGGGTAACGAGAAATTAACCAACATTGGGTCTACTCGCTGTAGTGACACAATCGATACGCCTTGAGATAGATCCTGCCCAATATCCACCAGCTTTAATCCCAGCTTGCCAGCAAACGGTGCAACTATTTGTTTCTTGCTTATACTGCTTGCGATACTGTCAACGCGAGCCTGCGCAGCAGCGGCTGTTGAGCGAGCAGTATCGGCATCTGATCGTGATACAACGCGTTGATTGAATAATCTTTCGACTCGGCTTAGATTTTGTTTTGCCAAAGCCAAATCTGCCTCTGCTGCGGATAGCTCGGCTGATTCGGTTACCGTATCCTGTTCAACCAATAAATCACCTTTTGCTACTGTCTCGCCACCTTCAAAAGAGAGTTGCATGACACGTCCGGGTAGGTCTGCTGTGATAATCACGCCCTGTGCGGCTTCAAGCGTGCCAATGGTGGAAAGCCGTGAATCCCAACTGACATTGGTGACTTCTGTGGCTGTTACCACAATGGGCGGAGGCGAGAAGGATTCACCTGCTGCGATCAGGTCACGAATTTGAAACCCTTTGATGGCAATTAAGCCGCCAATCACAACCAGGAGTAGCAAGGCAGCGAGGAAAAATCGTTTGATCATACGGTTCAGGAAGTGTCGGTTGGAATCCAACTTTATTATACGGGCAACGCCCGGCAATAGATTTATGCGACGGTCTCAATATAGTGAACCAGCACACGGAATATCCTGCCTTAATCTCAATCCGGTGCAATATGCTCCAACAGATAGTTCATTAGAGCACGTGAGCGATGATCCGTTTCATAGATGATATACCCTGGTTGTAGGTATTTTTTTTGTGGCGGCTCGATGGTAACAGGCAAGTAATAATTCCTATGCCCCAGAAGTAAGTCGCCGTCAACGATAGCGCCGGGCCGATTACAGCAGGAGCATAAATTGAAACGGTGTTAACGCCTGCCGCATCAGCGACTAAGGCATTAACTTGGGTAGTCTCGTCTAATGCAGTCGCAAAAATAGGTAAGGTTTAACACCGACGTAACGGTTAGACGCTTGATTCGAGAATAGGCTTGTATGCCCTTACCGCTGTTGCTGAGAGGGTTACATACGTGTTTCATGACATCAAGTATGGCTTGATTTGCGCAGCAGCAAAGAGTGTAACAAACAGTTACAGACCAAAAAATGGAGATGTTTATCATGAATGACAAAATGACACGCAACACGGCTCGCAATTTGAAGTGTGCGACCATGTTAATGGGCTTAAACATTATGTTTGTATCAACGCTGTGGGCGGATGCGCCGACCCAACGCTTTCTAAGCAATCAAGCAACAGTCAGTTATACGGTATCCGATAAAGTGATCGAGACGAGTTCTAATGAGTCTGTTGTGCCCATTATTTCGCAGGCCGAGATTGCTTTAAAATCGTTAATGCATAATGGCATAAGCCCAAAGTTTATTTCTCAGCTGCTGCTAAAAGCTAAGCAGCAGCGTTTTCTGATTAATCAGGCAACGGTTACTTACAAAAAGTCGGAAAAAACAGTCGTGTCGACTTCTAATGTATCTGTTGTACCCGTTAATCAGCCAGCTGAAATCATGTTGACGAGCAGATAGTTTGTTAAGCCTGAGGTTTTATCCAAAGGCTTAAAAAAGCTTACTCGATAACGAAGATGATTTGTAATGCGTCGGTGTAACTAGCATTGGAGGCTGATGCAAAACTGCGGTCATCCATCTCTACTGACAGCGTGTGATAGTCACAATTAGTGTGTGCTCCGGTGTTTTGAACATCCGTAAGCTCGCCACTGTTAGACAAATACTGTTTACCATCTGGTTGGCTCCAGGCTACGTTGTAACTAATCTCGTCTGCCCCAGTATCGCTGGCTACTTTAAAGTTTGATTTTCCGTTGAGACTATTCGCTCTTACACGGTAGGGTACAGCTTCTCCTCCAGTACGCAGGCAAGTTGAAGTATGCATGTTGCTTGTTCTGGAATCTGAATACAGCTCGGCTGTATCCAATGAGGTTACCTGCAGAGAGGCAAGCTTGGTGATGCCGATGTGTGAAGCGGCTTTGGATGCAGCGTAAGCTGTGCTGAATGTGCTGGCTAGCACGAGTGCTAGCGTGGCACTGTAGAGTGCTTTTCTTGTTATTGTTTTAAATTTCATCATATCGCGCCTTTATAGCTAATTGCCAATAGTTAAGGCGTAAAAAAGTATACGCCCGAGCACGATACTGGTAGCTATGCAACGCGTGACGAATAGTAATCGTCATTGGTGGACATCTTATTAAAACGTCCACAACCCACTAATATAGCTCTCGCTACATTAATTTCGGCGGCCCCGCTATCATAGGATCGAAATCCGTTAGACCGGAAGCTTTGCGTCACCATCTTTCGATGGTTTTGCCAACAGCATCAATTTGCTAACCGGAGGATAACGATT
>CALJAA010000082.1 GCA_938028465.1 uncultured Granulosicoccaceae bacterium
ATCGCCCGCCCGGTTTTAGCACCCGCAACATAGAGGCAAGCGCGTTTTCTTTACGCGTAACATTACGCAAACCAAATGCAATTGTGATGCAATCAAAGGTGTCATCTTCAAACGGTAGCGCTTCGGCATCCGCTTGAACAAAACGTAAATTACCCACAACACCTTCATTAAGTAGGCGCTCACGCCCAACTTCTAACATCGATGCATTGATATCAGCTAGTACGACTTCGCCACTACTGCCCACACGTTTACAAAACTTCTTAGCAAGATCACCCGTGCCACCGGCTATATCCAACACCTTGTGACCTGGCCTTACAGCCGATTGGTCAATCGTGATTTGCTTCCAGATGCGATGAACACCAAACGACATGACATCATTCATGACATCGTATTTGGTTGCTACAGAATGAAAAACCTCGCCAACCATCCCAACCTTGGCTGATTCGTCTACATCTTTGTAACCGAAATGAGTTTTATTACTGTTTGCGTCTTCAGTCATCGCTGCCCGCTCAATTAGTGTCTTGTCGTGATTTGCCAGCAGCATCGAGTTGATCTAGATAGGACTGCCAGTTCTCTTCAAAATTCTTGCCTAGCTCATACAGATAATCCCAACGATAGATACCGCTATTGTGGCCATCATCAAAATGCAGCTTTACCGCGTAGTTACCGGTAGGTTCTATCTGTGTAATACCAACAGACTCTTTACCCACTTGCAGTACTTCTTGCCCAGGCCCGTGTCCGCGCACCTCTGCGGAGGGTGAATTAACGCGCAAGTATTCACAACTTAAGTTACAGGTGTAGCCATCATCAAAGACGAGCTCAAGTACTCGGCTTTGTTGGTGTAATTTGATATCAGTAGGTTTGGCCATGATTATAAAATGTACCGGCTAAGATCGACGTTCTGAACCAGATCGCCTAGGTTGGAATCAACAAAGTTTGCGTTGACTGTAATTTCGGTACCACTATTATCGGCGGCATTAAATGAGGCGGTTTCCAGTAAACGTTCCATCACTGTGTGCAATCGCCTAGCACCGATGTTTTCGGTGGTCTCATTAACTTGAAACGCCACTTCTGCAATGCGCTCAATACCATCTTCGGTAAAGCTTACGGTGACGTCTTCCGTGCCTAATAGCGCAACCGCTTGATCAGTTAATGATGCATCGGGCTCAGTTAATATACGCACAAAATCGTTAGTGGTTAATGCATCCAATTCTACTCTTATGGGTAAACGCCCTTGCAGCTCAGGGATCAAATCGGAAGGCTTGGACAAATGAAATGCACCGCAAGCAATGAAAAGTATATGGTCTGTTTTTACCATACCGAACTTAGTCGATACCGTACTACCCTCCACCAACGGAAGTAGATCACGCTGAACACCCTCACGAGAGACGTCGGCACCACTGGTTTGAGAGCCTCGTGCAACCTTATCGATCTCGTCAATAAACACAATGCCGTTTTGTTCTAGGTTACTCAGCGTTTGAGTTTTAAGATCTTCATCGTTGATTAGCTTCATGGCTTCTTCTTCGCCAAGCAACTTCATCGCCTCTTTAACGTTGAGCTTGCGGTTTTTAGATTTTGCACCGCCTAAGTTTTGAAACATACCTTGCAGCTGCTGCGACATTTCTTCCATACCAGGAGGTGCCATGATCTCAACACCAGCAGGTGCTGCACTGACTTCAATCTCAATTTCTGTCTCATCAAGATCGCCTTCGCGTAATTTTTTGCGAAATTTTTGTCGCGTACCACTATCAGTAGGCTCGCTTTTCTCAAAGCCAGAACCTCGTGCCGGTGGTAGCAAGGCATCCAGCACGCGCTCTTCGGCAGCATCCTCGGCTCTATTGCGTACTCGGCGCATTTCACGCTCGCGTGTTTCCTTATGGGCGATATCAGCTAAATCACGAATGATGGATTCAACATCTCGACCAACGTAACCCACCTCTGTAAATTTGGTGGCCTCGATTTTAATAAACGGCGCATTAGCCAAGCGTGCAAGCCTACGTGCAATCTCAGTTTTACCCACACCCGTTGGGCCAATCATTAAAATGTTTTTAGGCGTTATTTCGTTGCGTAGCTCTTCCGGTACCTGCATACGGCGCCAACGATTGCGTAAAGCAATTGCCACGGCTCGTTTAGCCGGCTGTTGGCCAACGATATGTTTATCGAGCTCTTGTACGATCTCGCGCGGTGTCATGTGTGACATAGTATTTTGTTGTTCGTGTCTAATTAAAAATTTAGAGTTTCTAAGGTTAAATTGCCGTTGGTGTAGATGCAGATATTTGATGCCGTCTCTAAGCTATAACGAACAATCTCCTCGGCCTCGAGCTCAGTATGATCAAGCAATGCCATCGCAGCTGACTTGGCGTAATCCCCACCAGAGCCTATCGCCATCAAACCCTTCTCGGGCTCGATTACATCGCCATTTCCGGTGATGATCAATGACGCGCTAGCATCGGCTACCGCAAGCAGCGCCTCCAAGCGGCGCAACATACGATCGGTACGCCAATCTTTGGCTAGTTCAACCGCGGCTCGCGTTAAGTTGCCACCATGGGCTTCTAGCTTGCCTTCGAATCGCTCAAATAGCGTAAAGGCATCCGCCGTACCACCAGCAAAACCGGCGAGTACTTGATCCTTATACAAACGACGCACCTTGCGAGCATTCCCCTTCATTACGGAATTGCCAAGGCTCACCTGACCATCGCCACCAATCACGACCTGATTGCCTCTACGAACCGAGCAAATGGTCGTTCCACGGTACTGTTCCACCACAAAACTCCGCAAACTGTTACCAAGCTATATTGTACTCGGTTCAACCGACCCGGTACCGTCAACCATGTGATAGCCTCGTCAAATGCAGTTAACGGTTCCACAACGTAACGTTGCCGACACCCAAAGCTTTCCGGTCGATCCTGACGAAGTCAGTCGCTGGCTGGCAGGGCTTCAAGCGGTAGATAACAACAGCCATGCTTGGGAGGTTTATCGCGGCCTAAAGCATAGCAATCGCCTGCACAACGATATTGATCGCCGCCGTATGGTGATCTCGTGTTTTATCCCAGTGTTGCGCGAACTTCACAACAGTCTTGCTGATTTATGCCGTGCTCAGCCTATGCCACTCACTCGCGAATTTAGGCGCTCTGCAAAATTACTCGATGGCCTGCTTCGCGAAGAAGCCTTCGCCTTTAAATTATTACTGGCCGATAGTGAAACCCCGTTGGCTGACGATGTACGCCGCGCGATGATGGCATTGAGCCGCCAAGCCGATGCACGCATATCGGGCTACCAAACTTTGCCGGTTAAATTACTCCGCGATGCCAATCAGCTCTACCAACTAGCTGAGCACCACAAGTTGCTCGAAATACGCAGCGACAACGAACAACCCGCTACCGTTCATCACTATTTCTATATTCAATGGTTAGCCGCCACTGAGTTGCAGCAAATTCGAGCTCGCCAGATACCGCTCGTGTTGCGATTCTTACGCGACAAAGCGTTGCTAGCTGAACCGCTGAGCTCTAGAAAACCAGCCACGATACAAAATACGGATCGTGCCCTGCATTTGCATCTAGGTGCAAAATCGGTACAAGCTTCGTATCTGCTTAACACCAACAACCCCCACACTCGCTGGTTCAGTATCGCAACCCTGCTTGAGCAAATTGATTTTGAGATTTCAAAAGGTCGATCTAATCGATTTAGCCTCCCTGGTGCCGACACCCTAGAAAAACAAACCCTGGTTAGGTTACGCATTGCCTTATCTCAAAGCCGCTCACGACGCTCAGCAAGGCGCATCATTAATCGCGAATGCGATGCCACACTCGGGCACAAAGCCATCTGTGCGCACCTCAGCTTTATTAGTAGCGAACAATTACCGGCAGCATCACTCGCCCTGCAACAATCAGGTGGCGATACTTGGGTGCAAGGCAACCAAAGCGCGCAAGGGAGCTTGTTAACTCATTCACACTGCAGCCCTGGTTTGGCTCAAGTTGGTGAGTTAGTTTGCCTAAACGAACAAAGCGACCCTACCGCAGCCACTGCACGAGTGGGTGTAGTGCGATGGGTAAAACAAGATAGAGAAGTTGAAATACAACTAGGGATCGAGTTTCTGGCTAAAGGTATTTTGCTCGTAGCGGTAACTCGAGCGAATCATATTGTTAGTGACGCAGTGGGCACCGGTATCGCAGACGAAGGGATGATTATTGCCTGCAAAGTAAAAGATAAGCTTGTGCAAACTATTTTGTTACCGGCTTACTTGTACCAAAGTGGCGATACAATAATCGCCACGCAAAATGATCAATCACGCCAGCTTAAATTAGTGCAGAGCCTGCAAAATAATGGGCTATTTAGTCATTTTTCGTTGGCGCAGATATAAATAGCACCCTGCTTACCGCGTTGTATAACTTGCGCAATACTCGCGTAAACATAGCACCCAATAATAGTTTCCATGGCGAGGCAATACAGCCGCGCTAACTTAACTTTTAGTGGAACCTATTATGAAATTTCGACTGCTCACATCCGCCCTTCTGCTTACTGCAGTGACTGCTGCGCCTGCATCTGCGATGGTCTCTTCACAACAAGTAGATGCAGCAATTAATGCATCAGTTTTCAACTCAGAATTATCCAGCCACGTCGATGGTGACACCGTGACTATCTTTGGTATGGTTCAGGGCGCATATGAGGCGAATAAAGTTCGCCAGGCAGCGTTGAATATCGAAGGCGTTAACAAAGTGATAAGCCGCTTTAGTGCGCATGGCGCTGGGATTTAATTTTTATTCTTAAAAGGCGATTATTGTCATCCCCGCAAGAATTGTGATCCCCGCGTAGGCGGGGATGACAACTAGGTATCTTCAGTCACTTCACTACGCTTAGCCCGAGGATGAGATTCGTCATACACCTTGGCTAGATGCTGAAAATCTAAATGCGTATAAATTTGCGTTGTACTGATGTCAGCGTGGCCAAGCAACTCTTGCACGGCTCGTAAATCGCCGCTGCTCTCTAACATGTGGCTTGCAAACGAATGGCGCAGCATATGCGGGTAGCAATCTCGATTCAAGCCTTGTGACTCTGCTAGTTTCTTTAGGCGCATTTGTACTGTGCGGGGTGCAATACGCTTACCGCGCGAACTTAAAAATACAGCCTTGTCATCTGCGCCAGGCATCATGCGTCTGTAGCTAAGCCATTTATTAATGGCATCAACTGCTGGTTGCCCAACAGGCAATTCACGAGTTTTCCCACCCTTACCTGTTACGCGAACTTGCCCGACACTAAGATCAAGATTGACCAGGTCAATACCGACCAACTCAGCTAGTCGCAAACCCGACGAATACATCAGCTCAAACATGGCTAAGTCACGACAGATCATTGGGTCGTTAAGGTTCTGATTGAGCAGCCTGCTAACTTCTTCCGGGTCGAGCGTTGCTGGCAAGGCTTTTTTGTCTTTCGGCGCGAGGATATCAGCGGCTGGATTATTTTCGGCACGACCAATTTTAATTAAAAAGTTGTACAGACCTCTAACAGCTGATAGACGTCGAGCCAAGCTACGCCCGGCAATACCATCGCGGTGTTGCTCCGCCACGATGGCGCGAACATCACTGCTAGTTACGCGCTGCCAATCAGCGAGCTTACGCGCAGTAGCTGATCGTGCTACCGCCTTGAGATCACGAGCGTAATTACTGATGGTATGCGGCGAACACCTACGAGCCACACGTAGCTCTTCTAGGTAGTCCTCAATTGCAATCTCAAATTCAGCCATTGCCTTACCCTCTACAGCAACGAATAAACGCGGCGACTTAAAACTTCGCCAAGTTGATTCAAAAACATCACGCCTTTACCAGACGTAAACCGAGTCTCATCCTTGCTGGTGAGCACGACCATGCCAATCTGACCGTCGTGGTATAGCGGGATAATTGCAGCAGAGCCCACTTCGACTTCATCACTACCAAACAACACACTTTGTTGTTGCTCAGTGAGTTCACCGCACTGTGTTTCGCGCTTTTTAAACACGTCAGCAAAAAGCTCCAAGCCTGGATCATTCGCCGGTATCTCACGATGATCGGGTAGCTCAATATCAGCTGTGCTCTCGCCTGTGATCACCACGAAATGAACATTTTCTGCGTTGAAGTTAGTTTGAAGGTTGTCACGCGTTAGCGCGAACACACCATCAAGCGAGCGGCTAGAAATGATGTCTTGAATCAGGCGGTGTAGACGTTGGTGGAGCTCTTCGTTATCCCGCGCAACCGATATGAGGTCACGAAGACTATGCTCTAGCGTGGCACACTTGTTGCGCAGCGAGCTGACTTGCTTCTCAACCAGTGATACGGCAGCACCAGTATGGTGAGGAATTCTTAAGCGTTGCAACAGATCATCGTGCTGGTTAAAAAATTCAGGATTGACTGTTAAAAATTGCCTGACGGCAGAAGCTGTAATCCCTTTTGCGATTTCTTGAGTTTCTGTTTGCATGTCACTTACATTTTTGTTAGGCCCTCAAAGACTGTAGAACATGCGCCAGTCATTTCAATCGAAGATGTTGTATTTTTCCAACATACCGTTAAGTCACCGCCGAGTAAGGTCACATTGACTGTTTTGTCAAGCAAACCTTGGTTTTGCCCCACAGCTACCGCCGCACAGGCTCCGCTGCCACAAGCGCGAGTCTCACCAACGCCTCGTTCAAACACACGTAAATTAATGTGTTGTCTGTTGATGATTTGCATAAAACCAACATTGACACGTTTAGGAAATCGCTCATGGGACTCCAACAATGGTCCGATTTCTTCTAATCGAGCAGTAGAAGTATCCGCAACTTGCAACACTACATGCGGGTTACCAATCGTTACCGCACCCGCCTCGACGTTCTCACCATCCACATCAATGGTGTATGACTGCTGCTCCGCATCCGCAATAAAGGGGATTTCTTGTGGGACAAAGGTAGGCACACCCATATCAACCGTCACGGTGCCATCAGCATTGTTATGCAGAACAATCATGCCAGCACAGGTTTGCACCTTAATCGCGGTACTGGTAGTGAGTTTGTTATCAACGACGTAACGAGAAAAACAACGAGCGCCATTACCACAATGCTCAACTTCACTGCCATCAGCATTAAATATGCGGTAGGTAAACTCAGCTTCGGGGTGGGTGGGTTGCTCTATAACCAGCATCTGGTCAAAACCAATGCCCGTTTTTCGATCTGACCAAGCCAGTATCTGCGGCGCCTTAAAATGATATCGGCCATCTAAGTTGTTGACCACCATAAAGTCATTGCCGAGGCCATGCATTTTAGTGAATTTGACGGACGTCATCGCACCACTAACCTTTTAGGATATGTTCGTTGGCAAATAAGGATGCCACTGTTTCACGCTCACGAGCAAGGTGTACTTCTTTACCATCCACTATCACTTCAGCTGCGCGCGGGCGAGTGTTGTAGTTAGAGCTCATCACGAAACCATAAGCGCCGGAGGACATCACCGCCAGCAGATCATTCTGTTGCACAGACAAGGTACGCTCTTTGCCGAGAAAATCGGCCGATTCGCATACTGGCCCAACGACATCGTACGACTGCGCTGCGACGTCGCTCGGTTTTACTTCGGTGATTTCCTGCCAAGCGCTATAAAGCGCTGGGCGGATTAGATCATTCATTGCTGCATCAACCACAGCAAAGTGCTTACCTTCGTTTTCTTTTAGGTATTCGATACGCGTCAGTAACACACCTGCTTGCCCAGCGATATATCGACCAGGCTCAACAAATATCTCAAGTTCGCGTTCACCAATGGCAGCGATAACACAATCTGCCCATTCTTTAATATTGAGCGGACGCTCATCGTCATAACGAATGCCCTGACCGCCACCGATATCCAAGTGCTTAAGCTTTATGCCATCGGCTGCTAGCTCATCAACCATTTGCAGTAGCCGTGCAATAGCATCCTGATATGGCTCAATGGTTGTTAATTGCGAGCCAATATGGCAATCGATGCCGTGCAAATTTAATGATGGGTTTTCCGCAGCTTGCCTATAGGCTTGCATTGCCACTGGCATGGCAATACCAAATTTATTTTCTTTTAAGCCGGTGGATATATACGGATGGGTTTGAGCATCAACATCGGGGTTGATCCGCAAACTAACTGGCGCCACTACACCATGAGCGGCTGCGACCTCACCCAAACGCTCAAGCTCACTGGTCGATTCAACATTAAAGCAACGTATGCCGACTTCCAGCGCCGACGCGATTTCACTGCGTGTTTTACCAACGCCCGAAAAAACGATGTTGCCAGGCTCACCACCTGCGGCAAGCACACGACGTAGCTCGCCCTCAGAGACGATATCGAAACCCGAACCCATGCGCGCCAGCACATTGAGTACCGCAAGGTTAGAATTCGCTTTGACCGCGTAACAGATAAGATGTGGCCGAGATTGTAAGGCATCAGAAAACTCACGCCAGGCTGACTCGATAGCTGCACGGCTATAAACAAAAAGCGGTGTGCCAAAATCCTCAGCCAATTGCGAGCACGGCACATCGTGCGCGTGCAGCTCATTATTAATTCTGGTGAAATGTTCCATGTATTGTTTATGCGCGTGTTCGATAAAAGTGAGTTGTACGCCAGTGGTAACTATGCGCGTTATTCGGCCGCTTTCAATAGCTCATCGGCTTTTTTCTTAGCCTTTTTGATCGCCTCTTCCGCGTCGTCGTCGGCAGTCTCGCCGGCATCATCCAACTGCTCGGCCGCTGGATCCGCATCGATATCGGTTTCTGAGACGTTGCTCGTTGGCACGGTAGGTTCTTTGTCCAACTCATCAAGGGACTCATCTAATTGTTTGATTTCATCAGCAATTGCCTGATCTGTTTCGAGAAACAATTCGCCTTTGTTTCCACAGGCAACTAACAAACAACTAGCGGCCAACACGATACTGACAGTGGTGCGGTTCATAGCAACACCCTTTTTTAGTCGGGCTAAGAGTATACTCGGCGCGCACCCGTCGCAGCTGGTTCTATGAAATTACTTGACACTATTGAGCTCGAAACTGACCAAAACGTAGAGTTTTCCGTTATTTGGCTACACGGCCTAGGTGCCAGCGGCCATGATTTTGAGCCGATCGTACCGGAGCTGAAATTACCTAACCGCCCCGGCGTTCGCTTTATTTTCCCTCACGCACCTGTGCGCCCTATCACTATTAATGGCGGCGCTTCGATGCGCGGTTGGTACGACATCGACTCCTTGGTGTTCACCGAACGGGAACACGACGACGAAGGCATCGATGGCTCAGTTCAGCATGTTAATGAGCTAATCGAGCATGAGATCGGGCGAGGCATACCAGCTCATCAAATAATCCTTGCGGGGTTTTCACAAGGTGGCGCCATTGCCTACAACGCGGCCTTGGCTAGCGAGCATCAGCTTGGTGGCGTAATGGCGCTATCAACTTACTTACCAATGAGTAGCGAAAGGCTTGCTATGGTGGGCGAACAACGTAAATCGCTACCAATGTTTATTGCCCACGGTCAGCAGGACGACGTAATCAATATTGAATACGCAGAGCAATCAGTTGAAAAACTCAAAGCCGCTGGTTTTAATCCAGAATGGGTGACCTACCCAATGGGCCACAGCGTAAACCTTGAAGAGGTACGCGCCGTATCGAACTGGCTTAGGCACCTACTGGGTATGTAGCTTGTAGGCGTTGCTTAGCTCGATCAATAGCTTGCACCACTTGTGCAGGCGCAGTACCACCAATATGATTACGACTGGCTACTGATCCTTCAAGCGTCAGTACATCAAACACATCTTGATCGATTTCTTGACTAAATGATTGTAAGCGCTCTAGCGTCATCTCAGATAAATCGCATTCGTTCTCCACGCCATAGCGCACGGCCAGACCAACAACTTCGTGTGCGTCACGAAACGCGACTCCTTTACGCACTAGATAATCTGCAAGATCGGTTGCTGTTGAAAACCCCCGACTCGCCGCTTCATACATTGCCGCCTTATTAGGCTCTATAGCTGGCAGCATATCGGCAAACGCGCGTAAGCAGTTATGCAAGGTATCAACCGAATCAAACAACGGTTCTTTGTCTTCTTGGTTGTCTTTGTTATAAGCCAAGGGCTGACCTTTCATCAGCGTTAACAACGCCATCAAGTTTCCATTGGCACGCCCGGTTTTCCCGCGCACAAGCTCCGGCACATCTGGGTTTTTCTTCTGCGGCATGATCGAACTACCCGTGCAAAAGCGATCAGGCAAAAAGATGAAATTAAACTGCGAGGATGTCCATAACACAAGCTCTTCCGAAATTCGCGACAAATGCATCAGGCATAAGGCGGTGTTAGAGCAAAACTCTATGGCGAAATCTCTATCGCTTACTGCATCAAGCGAATTTTCACTCACTACATCAAAGCCCAGCAGCTCCATCGTAATGCTGCGATCAATTGGGTACGACGTGCCTGCCAAGGCAGCCGACCCTAGTGGCATAGAATTTAAGCGCTTACGCGTATCGCTTAAACGATCTAGATCGCGCAACAACATTTCAAACCAAGCCATAACGTGATGACCAAACGTGAGTGGTTGAGCCGTTTGTAAATGCGTAAAGCCTGGCATGATGGTGTCGGTATGTTGGGATGCCAGCTGTAATAAGCCTGTTAGCAATCGGGTGCATTCAGCTGCACAGGCATCGCAAGCATCGCGCATGTAAAGACGCACGTCGGTAGCGACTTGATCATTACGAGAACGTCCAGTGTGTAGCCGCTTACCCGCATCACCAATAAGCTCGGTTAACGCTGCCTCAATGTTCATATGAACATCTTCGAGCGATTCAGACCAAGAGAACTCACCCGCTTCAATCGCCTTTTCGATCGTGCTAAGCCCTGTGTGAATGGCAGTTTCATCCTCAATCGTTAATACACCTACGCGTTTCAGCATCGTGGCATGCGCTCGAGAGCCTGCAATATCTTGGCGATAGAGCCGCTGGTCAAAGCTAACGGAGGCGGTAAACGCTTCTACAAATGTGTCGGTGTTCTCAGCAAATCGCCCACCCCAGAGCTTGGCGGTGGTTGCAGCGGTTTGACTGGTATCTTTTGAGGCGCTCATGATCTGTAAGGCTTAGGTTTCGATGTTATCCACGTATACTACAAGCTTTAACACCACGACGCCTGCCCATGTCTGACAACACTGTACGCATTGCCACCAGAGAAAGCCCGCTAGCGCTTTGGCAAGCTAACACTGTGCGCCAACAACTGATGGCCAACAACCCAGGGCTCGCAGTAGAGCTTGTGCCAATGACCACAAAGGGTGACCAAATACAACATGTCGCACTGGCCAAGGTAGGCGGCAAAGGCTTGTTTATTAAGGAGCTTGAACGCGCCTTACTGGATGGCCGCGCTGATATCGCTGTACATTCAATGAAAGATGTCACGCATGATATGCCTGATAGCCTAACCATCAGCACAGTTCTACAACGTGAAGACCCACAAGATGCGTTGATCTCGACAACTTACAACAGTTTTGAAAGTTTGCCCGATGACGCAATAGTGGGCACCTGCAGCCCACGCCGGCAAGCGCAATTGCGCGCTCTAAAACCTAAGCTACGTATCAAAGATATGCGCGGCAACGTTGGTACGCGCCTAGCCAAGCTCGACAGTGGTGATTTTGATGCAACGCTTTTAGCCTGCGCTGGGTTAATGCGCTTAGGCCTGGAGTCTCGCATCACTCAACGTATCGACACCAAGGTGTGTCTACCCGCAGCAGGGCAAGGCATTATTGGTATCCAAACCCGATTGAGCGACCAACGCCTAATCGATATCCTCGAGCCACTGCATCACGAACCATCAGCGACTTGCTTAGCCGCTGAGCGCGCTGTCACCGCAGGTCTTGAAGGCGGGTGTTCAGCGCCGATAGCCGCCTTTGCACAACTTGAAGGGAGCCATCTATCCATCATTGCCAGAGTGATTGGCCTTGACGGCAAAACACTACTTGAAACAACTCACTCAGGCGATGCTAAAGCTGCTCAAACAATCGGTTCAGCCGCTGCCACCGAATTACTAAAACAAGGGGCAAAACAACTACTGGAAGAGGCGGAGCTATTAAGCGCCGATACCACAGACAATTGAGCACGCCTGCCACCCCTTGTGTGCTAATCACCCGAGCTAGCCATCAAGCGCAAGGCTTTATAGATGCCTGCAAGGATCTGGGTTACAACACCACACACTTACCCTGCATTGAAATAAGCGCAATCGACAATACACCCAGTTTAGATGCTATTGATACTGCCGATTTGGTCCTACTAACCAGTGTTAATGCTATTGATTATGCCCACCAACTACGAAGGCTACCTTGGCCTGCTAAAACCACTGGCATTGGCAATGTATCAACGGCGTGGTTAGCCAAACTCGGCCAACAACAGATACAACAAGCAGAGCCGCCCTTTACAAGCGAAGGGTTTGTTGATCATCTTAAACAAAGCGATGTAAAAAAACTGGTAGTGATTAAAGGCGACGGGGGGCGTAATGTCATTCAATCAGCTTGCATAGAGCTTGGAATTGAATGCACGACGATAGAAGTATACAAGCGTATTTTACCGCATCATCATAGTGATGACGTCAATGCGTTATTAACATCAAATTTGCCAACAGTCATTTGCGCTACCAGCAACGAGGTATTACAGAATTTACTCAAGTTGGTTCCAGACGCTTTACAACCGCAATTGTTATCTCTTCCGCTAATCGTTAATAGCGAGCGCAGCTTATCCTTAGCAAGAGAATTAGGCTTTACGAACGACGTATTAGTGGCCGACCCGCCAGGAGACAAAGGGCAACTACAAGCGCTTCAACAAATTACCGCCTGATAACCAAGTAGATCGCGCGATTCATTCTTCCTTTTCGGGATCAGAATCGGACGAGCCCTCACTAGCGGCTAAACCAGATTGAATTCGCTCGTACACCTCTTGTCGGTGTACGCTGATATCATCTGGCGCAGTAATACCTAGTCTGACTTGAGTCCCTTTCACAGCAAGTATGGTCAGTGTTACCTCATCGCCAATAATAATCGATTGGTCTGTTTTACGGCTTAAAATCAACATAGTTCTGGGGTTTCTGTAGTAGGCCCTTGGTCCAACCGCCAAACAAACCCTGAGTGTCCATCAGAGGGAAATAAATCAGTTACCAATGGGTCATGCCCTGGTATCACCAATGTCTTTTCGGTTGCCAATTCTTGAATAGTGTCAAAACCTGCGAGCATAAGCTCTGGATCATGCACAATAGGAAATGGCTTTTTTAATAAATAATTTTCGTAATAGTGAGCAGCATCGGATGCTAAACAAAGATACCCCGCGGATGTTTTAACTCGAACGGCTTGTAAACCTCGAGAATGCCCACCGATACAATGCACCGTAACACCACCGTCTACTTCACCATCACCATCATAAAAAATAACTCTGCCTGAATACACTTTACGAACCATTTCGCAAACGTGCTCAACAGAAAAAGGAGCCTGTGCAGTTAAGTCGCACATGCAAGGGCCAGTTGCGAATTCCATCTCAGATTGTTGTAGATGAAACGTTGCATTGGGAAAGCGATCTAGCCCGCCCGCATGATCATAATGAAGATGAGTAATGATGACGGTGTTGACGTCCTCTGCTCGTACACCTATCGCCTCAAGTGCCTTAGCCGGATCGCGAATAATTGGGCGTTGGCGTCGCGCAGCTTCGTTGCCTTCATAGCCCGTATCAACAACAATCACCCGACCCTCTGACTGCAGCACCCAGATGAAATAATCCATTGCATGCGGGCTATCATGATCATCATCAAGGACAAAACTATCCGCCCTTGTCCGAGCATTGCGATCAGCATATTTCAAAGCACGAACTTGCCAAAGCTTATCCATCTAACTCATCTCCGAGCATGTCAGTGCCACCTGATTTTTATTGTCCATAAGACTTTTATAGGCTCTAAGTATAAATTTGATAGCACTGCTTTGCTCTAATAAAAAGGAGGCAAAAACACTTACTTGCTGCTGCCTCAGCGCCTGATATCTCTCCTTGTTATGCTATTGCCAACAACCACTCAATGTATACATTAATATATACTTTGTCAATCACGTTGAAACACCATTGGTAAACTACCAACGAATCGTGCACCCTTAGCTCAAACGTAAACAGGTAAAAACATGGTCTCGGAGTTTAAAATTACGGTGTTTGAAGGTGATGGTATTGGGCCAGAAATCATGGCCCCTACGCTGAAAATCCTGGAACATTTACAAAATACACACAGCGCTTACTCGCTGATTTTCAGCACTGCAGCAGCAGGTGCAGCTCACTACGTAAAAACAAAAGAATCATTACCTGAGAGTTCACTATCTTTGGCTCGTTCAAGCGATGCAATATTGCTCTCGGCAATGGGACTACCCGACGTGCGATACGACGACGGCACTGAAATCTCTCCGCAAATTGATCTTAGAAAAGAATTTAACCTATACGCTGGGGTTCGACCTGTCGTGGTACGCGACGGTAAAAGCTGCCCACTAATTCGGCCAAACGGTGAAACGATTGATTTTGTATTAATTCGAGAAAGCACCGAAGGCTTGTTTCATACACAGGGAAAGGGGGAAGTCACTGAAACC
Organism: uncultured Granulosicoccaceae bacterium; assembly: GCA_938028465.1. Taxonomy (GTDB): domain Bacteria; phylum Pseudomonadota; class Gammaproteobacteria; order Granulosicoccales; family Granulosicoccaceae; genus Granulosicoccus. The sequence goes on from CALJAA010000082.1 coordinate 14,581, forward strand.
GAAGCTAAAGAAACTCTGCTAATAACTAGACAGGTGAGTGAAAAATTATTTGATTTCGCTTTTAATTACGCAACACAACGTAAAGCTGCCGGCGTTGGCAAAGGCCATGTTACGTGCGTAGACAAGGCAAACGTTTTTCGTGCCTTCGCCTTCTTTCGTAAGATATTTTATGAAAGAGCAAAAAACTTCCCGGATATAGACGCACGACATGCCTATGTTGATGCAACTGCCTTATGGATGGTTCAACAGCCTTGGAACTTTGACGTATTAGTCACCGAAAATATGTTTGGTGATATTTTGTCTGACCTTGGCGCTGGCATTTTGGGAGGCTTGGGCTTAGCGCCCTCCGCAGACATTGGCGATGATCACGCTGTATTCCAACCATGCCATGGGTCAGCGCCAGATATCGCTGGAAAGGGTATAGCCAATCCATTTGCGATGATACTGTCGGCTTCGATGATGCTGGACTGGCTAGGCCATCGCCATAATCATCGGCAGATGATTCTTGATGCAGCCTTGCTAAAAGAGGCAGTGAATGCGGTACTAACGGATGGAAACTCCATAACAGCTGACATAGGCGGCAACGCGACGACGACGACTGCCGCCAACGCTGTACTTCAACAACTTACCGTTCAATGAGCAAATTACGCGTAGCGTGCATTGGCACCGGTTACTTTAGTCAGTTTCATTATGACGCATGGCGCCGCATCGACGGCGCTGAAATCGTTGCATCTTGCAGCCTCGATATCGACGATGAAAAAAATACGGGTGTTGCAACCTTTAATAGTACCGAGCAGATGGTTGAAAGCGTTAACCCAGACATCGTGGATATCATCACTCCTCCCAGCAGCCACCTTGAGCTAATTTCGCTGTGTGCCGAGAGCGGGGTAAAGAACATCATTTGCCAAAAACCGTTTTGCGAATCGCTTGACCAGGCAAAAGCTGCGGTTGCCATTTGTAAAACCCATGACACCCGATTAATAGTGCACGACAACTTCCGATTCCAGCCCTGGTTTCGCAAAATGAAGCAAGCCATTGATCGTGGGCAGCTTGGCGACATCCATCAGTTAACCTTCAGGCTACGAACTGGGGATGGCCAAGGGCAAAACGCATACCTTGAACGCCAACCCTATTTTCAGACAATGAAAAAATTCTTAATTCATGAAACAGGCGTGCACTACATAGACACCTTTCGCTACTTGCTTGGAAAACCTACTAGCGTTTATGCCGACCTTCGTAAACTAAACCCAGTAATCTCTGGCGAAGACGCAGGTTATTTTATTATGGAGTTTGCAAGCGGGAAGCGAGCGCTGTTTGATGGCAATCGACATTTAGATCACGAAGCCGACAACTGTAGAACTACGCTAGGTGAAGCATTGCTTGAAGGAAGCACCGCTACCATCAAATTATCAGGTACGGGGGAGCTTTCATTGAGAGAGTTTGGTACAAGACAAACTGATGTTATTCTAACAGAGCATCAGTATTCAGGATTTGCAGGCGATTGTGTCCACGCTTTACAAACACATGTAGTGCAGTGCATCAACTCCTCTACAAAAATCGAAAATGAAGCTGAAGATTATTTGCCTGTTCTAGAAATGGAAGCGGCAATTTATCAATCTTCAAACAGCGGCCAGAAAGTTAAACTGTAAAAAGGTAAGCCTGTTCATGAGTGATAACAAAGTAATTGGCATAGGCGCCGCCTCTACCAAAAAAAACAAATCTAACACGCAACATGCAGTAAATGTTCTTAGGGAGATGATTGTAGACAACCGACTAGCATCAGGTTCCAATCATCTCGAAAGCGAGCTTGCGCACATGCTCGGTATGTCAAGAACACCCATTCGCGAAGCGACCTTAATCCTTGAAGCTCAGGGCCTAGTAGAAGTAAAACCACGCCACGGTGTTAAAATTTTATCGCTGTCCTCTAAAGACATGGCGGAAATCTATGACATCCTTACTGAGCTTGAGTGTTTGGCTGCCGAGCTTGCAGCAAACAAGCGCTATATTGACGAGGATTTTTTAGTCGCCGAGGGCGCTATTACGCAGATGGAAGCAGCCCTTGCAAAAGACGACAGAGAAGCTTGGGCAGTTGCCGATGAATTATTTCATGCAGAGCTCGTTAGGCTAAGCGG
>CALJAA010000083.1 GCA_938028465.1 uncultured Granulosicoccaceae bacterium
GTAACGCCGGGCTAAAGCCAGCGCTACCCTGTTTATTGTTACTACCACTGATTGTAAGAAAGAAACTTCCCGCTCATTTTTACTTCAATCCTGTCGCCTTTAGGGTTGGGTACCTTTTCGACACTCATTTCAAAGTCGATCGCACTCATAATGCCGTCACCACCTTTTTCGTGGATAAGCTCTTTAAGTGTTGGGCCGTATACGCCAACGATTTCGTAGAAACGATAGATGCACGGATCCGTGGGAACTGATTGCGCAAACACTTTATTAGGACATTCTTGTAATACAGTGCTTACCAATTTAGGCAGACCTAAAAAATCTATCAGTAGATCGGCGTTTTTCTCAGGCAATGAATTCATGCCTAAGCAAGCTGACGTTGTAAATACTTCCGACATGCCAATGGCATTGGCGATAGCTTCCCAGCTAACTTTCATGACTCGTTTTTGAGCCATAATGGCGTCGGTAACTTCTACCATCGTGAGAAAAGACGGAAGAGTTTCTGGATAGTTAGCTGTATTCATATTGGTGCTCCGTTGTCTAATGAATATGTTGGTATGTCCCGAGTGAATTGAAGGGTCGGGTTGTCTTGCTCAGTTACAGCTTGTTTTGGAATAATCCCTGGTCGAACTGTTTTAGGGTGTCGGTTTAGTTCGCCACTACGTTTGTCTTCCGCCGCAACAGTTTCCGAACGCGTTGTTAAAAATTCAACAAGATGATTTCGGATTGGGTAGTAGGCTTCGTGATGAATAATGTCAGCGCGTTTTCGTGGGCGCGGGATGTCGATAACAACGCTCTCCGCAATGGTGGCGTAGGGGCCATTGCTCATTAACAGAATACGATCTGCCAGTAAAATTGCTTCGTCCACATCGTGAGTGATCATAAATACGGTTTGACCGGTTTTAGACCAAACACGTATAAGCTCGTCTTGAATGGTGCCGCGGGTTAAAGCATCCAGCGCACCAAAAGGCTCGTCGAGCAATAGTAGTTTTGGCTGAATCGCGAATGCTCTTGCAATAGAAACACGTTGGCGCATGCCTCCTGATAGCTGAGAAGGTTTGCGCTTCTCGGTGCCTTTACCCAAGCCAACCATGTCGAGATGCTTATAAGCATGGTCTCGAATTCGTTTTCGATTCCACTTAGGAAATCTAGCTCTAACACCAAAAATAACATTGCTTAGGGCGCTCATCCAAGGCAGTAGCGAATAGTTTTGAAAGACAACGCCACGGTCCAGGCTTGGGCCGCGTACTTCTTTCTCGTCCATAATCACTGCGCCACTGGTTGCGGTAGCTAAACCTGCCAACACATTCATGATGGTAGATTTACCGCAGCCTGAGTGTCCGATGATGCAAACAAACTCGCCTTCTTCAATATCGAAGTTAGCGTTCTCAAAAACAGTTAGCGGCTCACCACCATCAGGCGATGGGTAGCGAGTTGTTAGGTTTTGTATTGAAAGTAAGGGTTTTTTATTCATGCTATTGCTTTACTCCTGATACTGTACGGCTGATTGAACCTGAGCGAACATCGCATCTAAAAGCATTCCAACAACGCCAATCACAAGAATCGAAAAGATAACGCTGGTGAGGTCAAGGTTGTTCCATTCGTTCCAAACGTAATAGCCGATACCGGTTCCGCCCACTAACATTTCAGCGGCCACAATAACCAACCAAGCAATACCAATGGATATGCGCATGCCCGTCAAAATAGTGGGCGCGGCGGCTGGCAGAATGACGGTAAATGCTGTGCGCATTGAACTGAGTTCGTGAGTACGCGCAACGTTGACCCAATCCTCTCTAACGCCCGCCACGCCGAACGCTGTGTTGATCAGCATTGGCCAAATCGAACAAATAAAAATAACGAAAATTGCCGAAGCCTCACTGTCTTGAATAATAAACAGTGCAAGTGGCATCCAAGCTAAAGGGGATATTGGCCTAAGAACTTGTATAAACGGGTCCAAAGCCTTGTAGGCCAGCGGCGACATACCGATAAGAAACCCTAATGGCAGCGCGATGAGCGCGGCTAAAAAGTAACCTGTCAATACCCGATACAGCGAATACCCGATTTGTATGCCAATACCTTTGTCGTTAGGGCCATTGTCATAAATTGGGTTAGACAATTCTTCAAAGGCCTTTACGAATATCGCTGACGGAGGAGGCACCCGAGCAACGTCGGCAGCTCCTCCCATCAGTAATTCATATTCCGTCATGTTCTCAGCGTTGCTAACGCTAGGAGTAACGAGTTCCCAAATACCCAGTGCCGTTAGTAGCAGTAGTACCGATAAAATGCGGGCTTTGACTGTTGTAGTCATGATACGACTTAGCTCTTACCTATGGCGAAGCTCTTAACGTAAGCCTCTGGTTCAAATGGATCGAACGTTTTACCCATAATGTCGTAGCTCTTGTACGTTTTAGTGGGCGGTTCTAGGCCCAGGCTTTTCATAACCGATGCTGCGTCTGCTGCGTTATAAACTTGTTCGGCAATTTGCTGGTAGTTAACATCACCTTCGATATATCCCCAACGTTTCATTTGAGTCAAAATCCACACGCCCATTGAATGCCATGGGAATGGGTCGAAATCGATTCGATCAGGAACGTTTTTAACGTTACCTAGTCCGTCAGCATATCTGCCGGTTAGCACTTGCTCGATAACAGGCACTGGCTGATTCAAATAGTTTTTAGGCGCAATAGCGGTCGCGATTTCTTTACGGTTTTCCGCAGGGCTTGCATACTGTGTTGCGTCGATCAATGCTTTGAGAAGGTTGCCGTAAGTATTTGGCAGCTCGTTAGCAAACTGTTGGCTACATGCAAATGCGCAGCATGGATGACCATCCCAAATATCTTTAGTGAGTTTATGTATAAAGCCGACTTTCTCCCATACCGCACGTTGATTAAATGGATCAGGCGATAGGTAACCATCCAAATTGCCCGCCCTTAGGTTGGCAACCATTTCCGGTGGTGGTACAACGCGAATCTGGATATCGACGTCAGGATCTAAGCCGTACTCTGCTACGTAGTAGCGTAGTAGGAAGTTATGCATGGAGTACTCAAACGGCACACCAAATTTAAAGCCCTTCCATTTAGTTGGGTCGTCGTTTTTGTCGATATGATCTTTATGTAAAACGATTGCCTGGCCGTTGATGTTTTCTACGGCTGGCATTAAATAAGGTTCTGCAACAGAACCCGCACCCATTGTGATGGCAAGAGGCATCGGTGTGAGCATGTGGGCAGCATCGTATTCTTTGTTTAATGATTTATCTCGTGCTACAGCCCAGCCAGCAGTTTTGATGACGTCTACGTCTAAGCCATACTTTTCGTAAAACCCTAATGGCTTAGCCATAATAATTGGCGTTGCACAGGTGATCGGTACAAAACCGACGGCTAATTTGGACTTCTCTGGTTTTCCAAGTGATTCAGCAATAGCTGCTTTGGCTGCTTCCATTGGGAATACTGATCCTAGCGCTGCGGCTAACGTACCGCCACCCATTAGTTTGGCAAAGGAACGACGACTGATGTCGTTGTGACCGAACATCGACCTTACAACGGCGCTTTCAACCATATTGGAAAGCATTTCGTCTGTTGCTGGAGCGCTTGCGGATTGACTTAATGCGCTAGTGCGTTCGTTATTCTCAGCTCGGCTTAGTGTTGTTTCACAACAGTCGCTACAGCCGCAGTTGCGACCATGCCGCAAGTCAATATCACCATCATATGGATTGCTAAAACTTTTAGAAGTCATTATTTGCCTATCTCCAACTGGGGTATGTCGCGTGATTCAAGCGAGTACTCGATAATTGATTAAGCGCATTGACGCGAATAAAGCACCATCACTAAGCGAGCTACGAAGAAACTAAAATAATTATATAGGGATGGCTGTAAAGCTAGATAGCGTTGATATTGCATCGGAGTGATGCAATTCTTGCAGTTGTATCAAAGGGGTAGGAAAACGGTTAGCTTAAAAGCTGCCGTTAATGATCAGTTTTTACATGCAACACGTTCCATCAGGGCAATTGCTGCAACACTAGCCACAATAAGCGCAAGCTAGCTTACGCATAATTCACCCAGTGATTAAAATATGCTTTGCTAATTGACTTATAGGTTCCCGCCTTCGCGGGAATGACGGGGATATTCAGTCCTTTAGCGACAGAATATCGCACATTAATACCCTTTGTTTAATTACTGAGTAATTATTGTGAAGACTCGCAGCGGCAACTTCAGACGGATTCAACTACAAACTATGGATATAAACACCATCTGTTTATTCATGATCGTTGATCACCAGAGCTGATGTGACAACCACGTAAGCCGCCTATTTTATCGCTTACGATTTTTAAGGATCAATGTCGCCAATATTTTTTGCGTCGCGATCACATCCGTTTGAGATAAGGTCGTGCTTAGTACCTCAATATCGTTTGGCTCAAGCCTTGGATCCAAACGTTGTAGTGCACCCAGCGCAGCTTCACTCAGGTGTGCATGACCGCTTAATTCAATCAGTGTGTTTTTAACCTCTACGTCATCCGCTGGTGCACGCCCTAAGTTTTTTATCAGCTCAACTTGCACCATGCGGTTGGTTTCAATACGAGTTTGATCGAGTAATTTGGCACTGTTCTCCACATTGAACGGTATTCTATTGAAGGCAGAAGCTGCCGAATGCCGTACGCTGACCGAGCCTACCGCCAACTGTTCGAGTAATATCTGTTCGCCTGTTGAATCGATGCCATCCTTAAGGTTGCCAATCGCACTAATCACTGCTGAGTTGCCAGTATCTGTCGACGTCCCTACTTGCGTGTACAAAAACTCACGAATATCAGCAGCGCTGCTTGGATCTGTTTGTAGGCGCCGATGGGCAACCGCGCCCATCATTCTTGGCATTATCAAAGCGTCTGAGGTTGGATCGAGGTTAACCAGATTCGTCGTAAACCTACCCTTTAGTAAATCGATACCAGCCTCATTTAGTGGGGCCGAAGTGCTGCTTAGCGCTACTACGGCACGAAAGTGATCACGCCTATTTAGCTCACCTGCGGCAAGTTTAGTAAGCGCATGCACCGACGCTTTTGTATCGATCCTGTCTAGCCCCCAAAATAGTTGTTTACTTAATTCGTCGGTAATGCCGTGCTGTGCAATGTAATCAAACAAATAGGGCCACAAGGCTTGTTCTTGTGCTAACGCTTCGAGAAATTTTTTATCATTATCGATAAAAGCAGAAAGTTTGGTAACCGCAAAGGGTAACTCAATCATTGCTTCCGTCAGCGATGTCGATTTAGTCGGCGCGTGCCTGGGCCAAAGAGTAAGGTCGTCAGTCAGCGTATGGAAAAAATGCGATGGTGTTAAGCGTAGCGACGGCGTCGATGCTAGATTTACGGTGGTAGAGCCTGCAATCATCGACAATCCGGACAATTCTGATTCGAAGCTTTCTGAACCGACAGCACTGGTGTAAAAGCAATCTTGGCTTTGCGAATCGATGCTTAGTGTCCATCCACTGCTGAGTATGTCAATGTTAGGCGCAGCACTTTCATCCAGACTAACGTATCCATCATTTGATTTAAGAATTGACATTGCAGAGTTACTTTTTCGGCCCTTTTCGATAGTAGCTTGGTATGAGCCATTGCCGTTGCGATACGTGTACTCGCCTTCTGATTCAGAATACTGAAAAAGATCATAGAACGCTAAATATTCTTTTATTACCTTTTGATCCACGCTGCTGGATAACAAGTCGATCAGTTTGCCATTATCACTATCGACAATGGACAAAAATGGATGGTCGTAGCGCCCTGCACTATCCAGCGAAATACCGTTAGAATTCATTGAAACTGGTTCTAGTAAGAAAAGATAAGCATGAACGTCTCCGGTTGAGAGCTTTTCGTATTGTTGAATAGTTGAAGAAGACAACATGATTTTTCGGACATGAATGGTGCTAGCGACGTTCGTTTTTCTCCGCTCCATCGCCAATCCGAAGTTTATAGACAAATCAATTGACTGCTCCATAGCATAAGCGGAGTAGCAGTCATTATTAGCGGTTGATGCGGCTTCACTCGTCAGAGCTTTTACCGGATAACCTAATACTATAATCATTGCAAATATAAATTTCATAGTCGTTTCCCCCGGAAATGTATTTAGTAGTCGATGAGAGTTGAATCCAAGCGTTTAGAAAACAGCGTACGATCAGAATCAAACAACGGCCCAGCTTTTAAGATGGAGCCTTCCTTGCGCTTTTTTTTCCAAGGCGGTGCACACCAGCACGGAGATTTGTATTCCACAAACGCTAGTAATTCACCTGATATCGCTTTTATGTTGGATTGAGAAGAGCTGCCAATATCAAATGCAAGCGACAATCCTTCACTTGCAAACCCGCCATCGGCACCAAAACTGAGCGTCTGATCGATCATCGTGAATTCACCTTCGATACCGGCTTTGACAACGTAAGCATCTAAGGCTGCAGAGATGAAGCCACTCAATGCAAGGTTTTCACTAGTGCTAACACCCAGACGTGTGCCAGGAGAGTTCAGATCAATGGCGACGCTTGCCTCGATATTGACTCCACCTTCAATAGTGACGGGCACGCCAAACACACTAATGGTGGTATCAATGAATGTCTCGGTCCTCTTGGATGCGGGCAATGTACCCTTACTATTGCCACCCGGGGGTAATTGACTCAGCACAGCTGAATTAACATCCTCAGTAGCTAGAAAGCTCTGAGTAACAGTACTTTGCACTAAAGATCCGCGATTCTCCAATTCGTATCCTGCAATGTCGATTTTTAGCTGCGCGCCATTCTCTACCGTTATTGGTTGATTGTTTGCACTAGCGAGTGAGAGCTTTTTGTTGAAATAGCGCTTTAACGTGAAAGACACATCCACAATATCTTTACTTTGTGAAAACAGACTAACTCCAAGGTTTAATTTGCCTTCGGCGGATGAACCAATAACAGGTAGGTAATCTACAACCGCTTCGCCACCGTAGGATAAACGCACTTGCGCTTTGTCAGCACTACCCCATGAGTGATCATAATATTTAGACGTTTTATATAATTGACCGCTTTCGTTTATTTCCAGAGGCTCCGAATCACTGTCATAAAAGTTATTTGCCTCTGCTTGATTGTAGGTGAGCAAGAGCGATGACGTGCCTGCTCTTAAGTAGGCTTTGTGTGGACTAAGCCTAATCTTGTTGCCTTCCATTTCAAATTGCTGCAACACCGACTGCTTCGAACATTTATCAACACCTAACTCACCCGGCGGAAGAGTCAGCACTGGGACATTGATCATTCGTGCCTGAAAAACTTCCTCCCTTTTACCATGGGCTGTAATACATAAGCTATCGCCATCCACATCTGTTAGCTTATTGGCTATTTGCTTGGTTCCAGGCTCGTATCTCCACAGAGAAGAATCGCTCGAAGGCTCAGAGCGACATTGACCAACATTGATCGGTGCAGGGCCGTTTGATACATTAAACTCTCCAGTGTCAATGTCGCCAATCAGGAATAAACAAGATGAACGAGTGCGGTCTGCAGTTAAAATACTAAAGTCAGTAATATCCAATGCATTGCTGATGTTAACTCGGTTGTCTTGACTAACAATAGGGATGGCAAGAGTCGCCTTATCGATCAGTATCTCAGCGCCCGCGTCAACACTGTAAATTTCTACCGCGAACTTACCCTCAATTGGCGTACTGCCTCCAACATTTTTCATGTTGGTAGACTGCTGCAGAAGTAAACGATGCGTATCCGTGGTGGGATACGCCACGATTGGTAGTAAGGTGGAATTTACATCAGTAGGATTAATTTCAAAATTCGCTTCAATATCGATGACAGGGTTACCTTGCGCATCAGAGCTAAGCAATCCCATTGGCGCAATTGAGCCGTTTTCAAGCTCCCAGTTCATTCTCAAACGAATTTTTTCAGAGCTACCTGATGTAACGTCAATTGCTAACTTACTTTCGAATATCGGATCAATACTAAATCCGTTGGAATCAAATTCAGCATTAAACTCCAGCTCCGTAAAGGTATCTTCAGTGGCTATCGTTGGTGAGGCCGCCACCTGCACAACAGGCTCCATATATTGGGCTATTTGAAAAATGCGTTCATCAATATAGGTTGGTAATGAATTGACATCCTCAATATTGATTGGCCGATTCAAACTAAGGTACTCAAGCGATGGAATTGCTAACAGTTTGTATTTTCCATCTTGATCAAGTATCGGCAGCTTGACTTGAGCCGTTGCGCTTGACACTCCCGGTTGGCTGTTTTGAAGGTAGGCAGATCCGATATCTATGAACCCTTCTCCATCAAGTGCATAAACCTCATCATTGCCAATATCACCAAACGTATCACCCGGGCTTAGTAGCGTGTAAGTACTTTCTGGTAGTAGCTGAAAAACAATGGCGTAGTCGTCAACGGCTGCGCTGGTTTGTAAGTCAATATTGATTGTAATAAGCTGCCCAGATTGAAGTTGAGTGGTATCTAGCTCGGCACGCGGATTATCCTGATCCTCTACATAGTGGCCATCATAAATCGTGATGGCGTCAAAACTTACCGACCTGGCTTTGCTTAAAAATTCAGGATCTGAATCTGGATTGATATCAGATATAGCATCACCTCCACTGCTCCCTCCGCATCCAGAGATAAATGCAACAAATACGAACAAGATGGTCAGCTTTGAGATTTCATTAACGGGCAATCTATAAAGTTTATGCATGCTAATCTCCTAACAATTAAATGTTAAAAATACGAATGTCACAGGTCGTAACGCTGCAGGCAGTTTGGTGTAAGCAACCTACCCAAATGCGGTAGAAAACAGTACTGACTCATATCAAACTCCAATAAGATTAGATTTTGTAGTTTCACTGTTTTACCCTCAGCCCAATCACTGAGAAGTTATTGTGATGACTCACAGCAGCAATCTCTGAGAGATTCAATCAGGAAAAGTGGGTAAAAATACCGTCTTAGCGGATTAACCTTGACGAAGTTTTATACGAGCAATCCTCGCCTAGCGGCCAGTTTCACTTGATCGCAACGGCTTGCCTTAAATTCAGGCCAGTGCTGATTCAAGCACTAGCAAGCATTGCTATGGGGCCGCCAGCAACGGTGCTACTCGCGGCTTAACTTCTACTTTTATATTCGGTGATAAGGGAAGTCCGCTGGTCAATTGGCACGAGGTAATACTGTTGAATTTCTAAATTTGGTGTTTTCCCTTGGAATAGATAAGTTTCTAGTTCAATATTCAAATTCTGAGGAAATACTTACTCGAATAAATGTAGGAACAATTCTCATGACACCAGATCTACCCGAGACTCTTCTCTTCGGTGATACGGCATCGACTCGCTGTTCGGCCAAAGCCCAGACCCGAATCCTAGCTACTCGACATAGTTCAAGCCGATTTAACGCAACAACGAGAAAAAGCGGCATCATCTTAATCAGTCTATGTAGTTTGACGGTGGTTGCATGTACTCATATTGACCCTAAATCTGTTAGGAACGATACAACAACAGAGACAAAGTCACAGCGAATTTTGGCTGGCTTTGTCCCCATCGCTGCAGGGCGATTCCGACAGGGTTCAAACAGTCATCACGCACCGGAAGATGAAAAGCCAGTGCGTGTAGTCTCAGTACCCGCGTTTCAAATGAGCAAAACCGAAGTGACATTTACACAGTATGATCAATACGTTCGAGAGAAAGGTTTAACGTTTCCCGACGACCAGGGCTGGGGGCGTAGTGACCGGCCCGTAATCAATATCTCTTGGCAGGAGGCAGCCGAATATGCTGCATGGTTCGGGAGTCAACAACCAGATTTTGATTGCAGTTTGCCAACTGAGTCCGAGTGGGAGTACGCAGCCAGGGCAAATTCGACAACGGAATGGCCATGGGGGAATGAAAATTCCGAAGCTAAGGCTTCAGAATATGCCGTCTTCAATGCCAATAAAACAAGTCCTGTAAAATCCAAGAGTAAAAATGGATTCGGGCTTTACGATATGTTCGGTAATGTCTGGGAATGGGTTCAGGATTGTTACTCCGAAAACTATAGTAAGGCAACAAACGATGGCTCTGCAATTGTAGGAGAAGCCTCTTGTCGCCGCGTGTTGCGCGGGGGGACGTTCTACAGCAGCGTGTTCAACCTGCGTGCTTCTAACCGCAACAGAAATTATGAGGACTTCCGATTCAACGGAATTGGTTTTAGAGTTTCGTGCCGACCCAGTTGATCAATAGACACGGGCTTCTGATCACCGGATGTTGTTCAAATTGCACGGCATGGGCGTTCCCAGGCTTGGCCAAACATGGAATGGTCATCTAGAAAATCCTTTTCGGTTTTAATTGCTAGGCTACACCAAACCTCATTCAACCATCAGTGGCCTCGGCAGGTATGGTGATGACGCTGCCAAAAGCGAGGCAAAAATTACGCAAGTAGCAACCTACTAGGTGGCTTAAAACTCGCGTTGCGAGGGTTCAGGCAAACCAGATGCATCGCGTTGATTAAACGGTGTTGACTTTCCTCCCACGTTACTGGCCTCGCGTAAACGTGCCTCAACCAACAGGGCATTGATACGCGCTTCGTCTTGGATAACGGGATACACCTTGTGAAAACGAGCCACCTCCATCGCGTAGGGCTCACAGCTGGCCTCTAAGCGAGCACGATTGGACTCTGATAATCCTTGCAACATCAACAGGCGCGGAGCTTGCCGATCAATGTAGCGTTTACAAAGCGCTTCATGATCGGGATCAAGCCAATCCTCTCGTACCACAAAGGGTGGAAAGAATTCACTATGAGGCTCCCGCCGATCATACCAACGAGCTTTTTTATTAATGCCGGCACGCTCTGATACTAGGCTTTCAAGTTGATAGTTAATGGGCGGAACCTTAGCGGCTAATTCATCATCACTTTTTTGAATTTTCATGATGGCATCAGGCAAAGAAGCCCATTCTGCATGAGTAGGGAATTTTTCCATATGTTCTACGGACGGACAGGCATAGAGTAGTGCCAAGGGCGTATTATCTAGCTTATCTAACAACCAGTACTCGTAATAATCGGTTGAAGGAAAAGGCAGCTCAACTTCTACGAGAAAATCGAATAGCGCTTCTAATTTTGGATCAGACGCTTCGTCAATATTATTGATGTTGTTTCCGGTCTTGCGCAAACGCGCTTTTAGATCACTCGTGGTTATTGTGCAAATGCGTACATGTATTCGATTAAGATACTGTACCTCCCACGTTTTTCCATCCAGAGTGAGTGCTCTATAGGTATCGGTCTCGACAATTTGTACTTGTCCCGAATAAGGCGGCGTGAGCCGTTGGGCGAATTTTCTAAACATATCGTATTTTTATGTGTGTTGTTATGAGTAGCTTCTAGATTCCCATCAGCGCAAAAAAGCTAATTAAGCTGAATACGCTGCCCCCATGGCACCTCAGCCGAGCCTTTTACTAACCACAAAGTTTCGCATGCAGCCGCCTGCTGCGGAAAACGTCCCAGCGCATCAGTAAAATAAATAATTAAATCGAGCGGCCACTCGCTGTTATTTACCCAGTCAAAAACAGGGTTAAAGTCTGTACCACCACTACCATTAAAAGAGTCAGGTAACACCATTTGCTCCCATGGCTCAAACAGCCAAGGCCCGTCGTGATCTAACACGGAATCGCAAGCGAGCACCGTAATGCGGGCGTTAACCAAACTCTTTATCGCATTCACTTCCGTTACGAATTCAGTAAGCTCATCTTGCTCGATTGACCCACTGGTGTCGAGCGCAATGATTACGTTGATTTGTTGTGAATGCAAACTTGGTAAAATAGCGGCACCACCACGACGTTGAGAAGGACGCGTGAAACTATAGTCGGTACGAGATGCGCCACTTAAAAACCGCGCAAGCAGCGTTCGCCACGGCACAGATGAACGTAAAAGGCGATCAACTAAGCGAGCCACACTGCCCTTCATCTTCCCAGCAGCAGTTGCTTGTTGTGCTGCACTGACAAGCCGTTGTTGCCATTGAGTGTTTAACTGCTCTCTTTCTTGAGCACTCAATGGTGGTGGACGCGAAGTAGCGGCATTACTCTCTGCAAAGTCATGGTTGGTTTGGCGCCCGCCAGAATCTGCATTCGATTTAGAATGATGGCCATGGTGTTGATTAACAAGCTGACCAGGTTCGTGCATAGGCTCATCGCCAAAGCCTTCATCCTGTGCTTTTATTTGCTCATATATAGACTGTTGATCAAGGCTTTCCTCTTGATCAACATCCGATTGGATACTCGTGTTTTGTTCCGATTGGCTCTTTGTAGAATCACTCGCTTCTTTTTTTAAAGCGGCATCAGCCTCTTTCGGCGCTTGCCCTTTTTCGTTAATACCGCTTAATTCATGCTGCGCCTTACTGCCAGATTGCTTATTCGGCTCGCTTCGTGGCTGAGACTCTGAGCTATTGTTTGATCCTTGCTTGGAATTGCTGTTTGGTTGTCGGTTTTTTTCTTGATCATTGTTTTGTTTAGTATCTTGTTTGTTATTCTGATTTTGCTCAGAATGGTTTGACGATTGAACCTCCGAACCTCCCTCACCCTGATCGTCATACAGGTGCTGATCCATTGTTTTTTCATCTGAGTTTTTCTCGATCAACGGGTAGATTTCCTCTGCACTCAACCCTTTATACACATCATCATGCAAGGCACCAGGTGGCAATTCCAAACCATCTTCGAGCAATAGCTGATTAACAGCGTAATCACATGCTAGGTTCCAACGGTTCAATTCTCGATGCTCGCGCCTCGCGAAATGCGAAAGGCCGCAATGTAGTGCCTCGTGCGCTAACACAAACTGAACTTGGCTCAGACTCAATGGCTCAATATAGGCAGCGCTGTAATAAATCGAACGGGCATCGGTAGCTGATGTGTCACACCAATTGCCTTGAGCCTCAATGAGTGGCAACCGCAGCACTAACGCGCCCAAAAACGGTTTATCTAAAATAAGCCGTGTTCTAGACGCTGCAAGTTTGTTTTCGACTTCGTTCATTAGTGGTTGTCATATAACAACACGTCAGAAATCGAACCAGCCCAATCTTTGAATTGCGGTAGCGAAAATATTCTTTGCCCAATAGCACGGTGCATATCGGACACCAGCATCACACCCATCTCACGCTGTGGAAATCGCGCTGCAAAATTTAAAATATTGCCAAGTTTGGCGTCAGTGTGTTCGTCTTCAGCACTGCAGAGTTGCGTCGATCGCCCTACTAAGGATGACGCTAACGCATATTGCAAATCTATTGAATCAGGCACTGCAAGCTGCTCCCCTGCAAGAATCGCGTCGATATCAGGAAGGTTATCCAGGTGATCAATAAAGGCATTAATCTCAATGCCCGCGACATCACCAACACACGCTTGCAAAGCATTACCTAAAATCACACTTCCCGATTCAAATTTTTGCAACGCATGGTGGGCAAACTCCCATGATCGAGGCGTTGGAAACGCAACCTGCTCAATTGTTGGGTCAAAATCAAACAACAGTTCCGGACGAAAACGTAAAAACGCAAT
>CALJAA010000084.1 GCA_938028465.1 uncultured Granulosicoccaceae bacterium
ACCGTATTACGCTTTTCGGCTGTTCCACGGCAGCAACGTATTTGGTTAGCAACCGTGCTGTCGCAATCGGGTGAGTTGGCATTTGTCGTAGTTGCTTACGCCATCCAACAACATGCTTTACCAGCTGAGTTGGGCTCGCAATTAATGATTATCATAGCCTTGTCGATGTTAACCACACCGATACTGATGGTCTTCGCTGATCGGCGCGCCAAAGTGCCAGCTAGAAAACAAACGAATACTGGCCTTGATGCCAATCAATCGGCAGACTCCCAAGTTATTGTTGCAGGCTTTGGTCGAGTGGGGCGAGTTATTGCGCATCTCATGCAAGAAAACGGATTTCGCACCGTGGTTATCGATCACAACCCTGAACGATTTGATCAACTGCGTAGCGAAGGTTTCATTGGTTTTTATGGTGATGTACTACGTCCAGATCTGCAGCTCGCTGCTGGTATCGAAAAAGCGGCAGTGCTTGTTATTGCGATTGATGATCCAGAGCGTGCGGAGGAGTTGGTCGATCTGGTGCGTTCAGAACACCCCCACATCACCATAAGTTGCCGGGCACTCGATCAAACAGCACGAAATGCTCTGCTGGAGGCAGGTGCGGATCGAGCCTATACCGAAACATTTGAATCCGCGCTGCTGATGGGCGAAGATGTACTTGAAATGATGGGTGTCGGCCCGCTGGATGCACGAGCGATTACCGAATCCTATCGCGATGAAACCGAATCCTAGTAATATCCTCATATCACTAACTGTTGGAGGCCAATGTGAAAGGCTCTGATGTCGAATCTTTGACCAAACTGCTCAAAGAGCATGCTGTTCCCCTGTCCGCTGTTAAAGCCAATAAGCTATTGTTGGCAATCGGTATTTTGGATGAGGCTGAGCGCGAAAGCTCGACACGCCCTGGAATCATAAAAAAGTACAAAGTACTGACCGAAAAGGGGCTGGATTATGGTGTTAATGAGGAAAATACTCAAAGCCCAGATCAAACCTCACCGTACTATTACAAAGACAGCTTTTCGGAGCTGGCGGGTATGCTGATGAAGGCGGCTGAAGCGGAAAAAACCGACGCAAAGGGCTAGCTGACGCGCTAGGGATCATTGATCGACCATGATACACTCGGCGTTGAAACGTTAAGGCGTACCCTATCCACCATTTGTTAGGAGAATAATAATGACATTCAAACATATAAGCGCGGCCATAGCGTTAGCGCTAACCGGCGCGATGGCGCAAGCAGCTGACATCACACCTGCAGTCGTGTTCGACATGGGCGGTAAATTTGATAAATCGTTTAACCAAGGTGTGTATGACGGCATAGAGCGCTTTAAAGCGGACACTGGCATTGAGTATAAAGAGTTTGAAGTGACGAATGAAACTCAGCGTGAGCAGGCCTTACGTCGTATGGCGCAGCGTGGTGCAAATCCTGTGTTAGGTATTGGCTTTGCTCAAGCCGGCCCACTTGAAATCGTAGCCAAAGAATTTCCTGATACTAAATTCACCATCATCGATGGCGTGGTTGATTTGCCAAACGTGCAATCGGTTGTATTTAAAGAGCACGAAGGTTCATTCCTAGTTGGTGTGTTGGCAGCCATGGCATCTGAAGGCAATGCAGTTGGTTTTGTCGGTGGTATGGACATCCCACTCATTCGTCGCTTCGCCTGTGGTTACGTCCAAGGAGCAAAGCACGCTAGCCCAACGGTCACTGTCATTGAAAATATGACAGGTACTGATCCTTCGGCTTGGAACAACCCTGGTCGTGGTAGTGAGCTTGCGAAAGGTCAGTTTGATCGCGGAGTTGATGTTATCTACGCAGCTGCTGGTGGTACCGGTGGTGGTGTATATCAAGCCGCAAAAGATGGCGGCAAGCTAGCAATCGGCGTTGATTCAAACCAAAATTATATTCATCCAGGCACCATGCTTACCTCTATGCTCAAGCGAGTTGATGTTGCTGCATACAACGCGTTTGAAGGCGCGATGAAAGGTACATGGCAGCCCGGTATCAGCGTACTGGGTTTGGCTGAGGGCGGTGTAGGTTGGGCGTTGGATGAGCACAATGAATCATTGATCACAGCCGACATGAAAGCCGCTGTTGAACTAGCAGCAGGCGCTATCGTTGCCGGTGATATTGAAGTGCATGACTACATGAGCAATAACAGCTGCGATCTGTAGTTTTAGCGCCAAGCATTAAGCGAGTAGAATCGTGAGTACTAACGTATCGCCAGCTATGGCTGGCGATACAACTCATCCCCATGCAACTAATGATGTTGCGATCCAGCTTCAAGGCATTTCAAAACGCTTTGGCGCAGTCCGTGCCAATCACGATATTGACCTAACTGTTAAGCGCGGCACCATTCACGGTATCGTCGGTGAAAACGGTGCAGGCAAGTCCACGCTAATGAGTATTCTGTACGGCTTCTATCAGGCTGATAGTGGCGAGATACTCATCAACGGTGAGCGTAAAAAAATACGTAGTTCCAAGGAAGCGATCGCTTGCGGAATTGGCATGGTGCATCAGCATTTCATGTTGGTTGATACATTCACCGTGCTCGAAAATATCATGCTCGGTGCCGAAACCCACTCGTTGATCGAGCCGAGCGCTAACGATGCTCGCGGTGCGCTACAAGCCCTGTCAGATAATTATCAGTTATCGCTCGACATTGATGCTATGACGGGCAAATTGCCTGTGGGTGAGCAGCAACGCTGCGAAATACTGAAAGCGCTTTATCGCAAAGCGGAAATACTGATCCTCGATGAGCCCACCGGTGTTTTAACACCTCAAGAAGCTGATCAATTATTTAAAGTACTTGATGCTCTGCGCAAACAGGGCGTTACTGTCATATTAATTACCCATAAGCTGCGCGAAATTATGGACATCACTGATTCAGTCTCTGTGTTGAGACGGGGTGAAATGGTCGCACATCTAAAAACCAGTGATACCAACTCGCAAGAGCTTGCTGAGTTGATGGTTGGCCGGGAATTGCAGGTACAAGATTTCCGTCGTAAAACGCCGTTGCCGGCTGGTACTGAAAACGGTATTGAGGTAGTTGATCTATCGCTTCGAGATGCTCAGGGTAAATTGCGTTTAGATAAGGTCAGCTTGCAGGTCAAGCGTGGGGAAATTCTTGGAATTGCAGGTGTTGCAGGCAATGGTCAAAGCAAACTACTGGAAGTGCTTTCTGGTATTACATCGCCAGATAGTGGAACAGTTGTAATAAATGGCCATACGATTACAGCAGATAAGCCCATTAATCCGCGACAACTCCGCGAATACAAAGTGAACCATGTGCCAGAAGATCGCCTTAAGCTGGGTTTGGTCAAAGCGTTTACTGCGGCGGAATCATCGGTGTTGGGGTATTTGCACCAGGAAAAATTCTCCTGGCGTGGTTTGTTACAACTCAGCACCATCAAAAATCTATGCAAAAAACTGATGGAAAATTTTGATGTGCGGCCGGGCAATCCGAATTTAAAATCGGCCTCGTTTTCGGGTGGTAATCAGCAAAAGTTGATACTGGCTAGAGAGCTTGAAAAAAAACCTGAAGTGTTGCTGATTGGGCAACCCACTCGCGGAGTTGATATTGGTGCAATAGAGCTAATACATCAGCGCATCGTGGCCATGCGTGACACGGGTTGTGCGGTACTGTTAGTGTCAGTCGAACTTGATGAGATTATGGCGTTAAGTGATCGCATAATTGTGATGTTTGAAGGCCGGGTGGTAGGGGAGCTTAACGGTGCTGATGCTGATAAAGC
The DNA here is from genome assembly GCA_938028465.1 of uncultured Granulosicoccaceae bacterium. Taxonomy (GTDB): domain Bacteria; phylum Pseudomonadota; class Gammaproteobacteria; order Granulosicoccales; family Granulosicoccaceae; genus Granulosicoccus. The sequence continues at coordinate 3,748 of CALJAA010000084.1, forward strand.
CACCTTAGGCTTGATGATGGCAAATGCGCATGAGAGTGATGCTGCATGAATACCAGTAATATTGAATTACCAGCGTGGCTGGAAATCGTTGTCATCCCGATTTTAAATATCATAGCGGCCTTGTTTTTTACTGGCCTTATCATGCTGGTGATTGGTGTCAATCCGGTTGAGGCAGTAGGCCATTTGTTGAGAGGAGCCTTTGGTTACGAAGGTGGGCTTGGCTATACGCTCTACTACACAACCAACTATATTTTTACCGGCTTGGCCGTTGCCATCGCTTTTCATGCGGGCTTATTTAACATTGGAGGCGAAGGGCAAGCTTACATTGGCGGGCTTGGAGCAGGTTTGATTTTTCTTTTGCTTGATCAATACCTACCCGCCATATTACTTATCCCGATTGGCATTATGGCCGCGGGTTTCTTTGGAGCCTTGTGGGCATTTATTCCCGGGTGGTTACAAGCTTACCGTGGCAGCCATGTGGTGATCACCACCATCATGTTTAACTTTATTGCATCAGCCTTAATGGTGTACTTGCTGGTTAACGTGCTTATCATGCCAGGGCAGATGTCGCCCGAATCGCGTTACTTTAGTGAGGCGACATGGATACCACAGATGCATGAAGTATTAGGTGTGTTCGGTTTTAAAGTGACCCGCACGCCCTTTAACTTATCATTCTTCTTCGCCTTGCTATGTTGCTTCTTTGTTTGGATCTATATCTGGCGTACGCGCTGGGGTTACGATCTACGTACCGCCGGTAACAGCGAAGAAGCTGCGGTTTACGCAGGTATTCGCCCTCGTAAAGTCATTGTTACTGCAATGTGTTTGTCTGGTGCGCTTGCAGGCCTTGTTGCGGTAAATGTCATCATGGGCGAATCTCATCGCTTGTTATTAAACTTTCAGTTGGGGTACGGATTCACGGGTATTGCTGTGTCATTGATGGGGCGAAACCATCCTGTGGGCATCATTATGGCCAGTTTGCTATTTGGTGTATTGAGCCAAGGTGGCCTTGAACTAGCGTTTGAGATCCCGCAAATCACTCGTGACATGGTGGTGGCGATACAAGGCTTAATTATTTTATTTTCAGGTGCATTGGCATTGATGTTTCGCCCTTGGGTTGTGCGCGCTTACCTAAAATTTAAGCCGCTAGGCGAGCAACATGCCTGATTGGTTGCTTGCCATATTCAACGTACTTGACGATGCATTGCTGCCCACAATGGATGCAACCTTGCGCGTATCAACGCCATTAATCCTTTGTGCGATGGCGGGTTTGTTTTCTGAGCGCTCCGGTATTGTTGATATTAGCCTCGAGGGCAAGATGCTAGCCGCTGCGTTTGCCGCGGGCAGTGTTGCAGCTGTTAGCGGTAGTCCAGTGCTTTCTTTGCTCGCAGCCATCATGGTGAGTGTTTCGCTAGCGATGGTGCATGGTTTTGCCAGCATTACTCATCGCGGTGATCAAGTTGTGAGTGGCCTGGCCATTAATGTGTTGGCGTCGGGTTTAACGGTGGTGTTAGGTATTGCGTGGTTTAGGCAGGGTGGCCAAACGCCTTCACTGGACTCCAGTGCGCGATTTATGCCGATTGATTTACCGTTTGTTGAAGCGGCACAATCCATTCCCTTTTTCGGCCGCCTTTATAGTGAAGTGCTTAGCGGGCACAACCTGCTAGTTTACGTAGGCTTTGCGGCTGTGTGGTTAACGTGGTGGGTTGTGTATCGCACACGCTTTGGTTTACGCCTACGCGCCGTTGGTGAAAACCCACTGGCTGTGGATACGGCGGGTTTGTCAGTTGGGAAACTACGTTTTTCGGCTTTGGTCATTTGTGGATTGTTGTGCGGTATTGCTGGCACCTATTTAGCAATTGCACAAAACGCTGCCTTCGTGAAAGATATGACAGCAGGTCAGGGGTACATTGCCTTAGCGGCATTGATATTTGGAAAGTGGCGCCCATTGGCTGCATTGCTGGCTTGCCTTATGTTTGGCTTCCTTGACGCCATAGCGATTCGCTTGCAGGGTGTCAATGTAGATTTTTCCTTGTCTCTGTTCGGCAATGTGTGGCCAATTAAGGGCGAAGTCCCAGTCCAATTGATCCAATCCTTACCTTATGTGCTCACCGTCGTGTTGTTAGCCGGCTTTATTGGCCGAGCGATTGCGCCAGCGGCCATAGGCGTGCCTTTCAGCAAAGAGCGCTAAGCGCGTTCTGAGCCATTATTGGTGGCTCTAATATGATCGTTGGCCCAGCAATAGCTAAGGGCGATTCATTAATTCTAGAGGGTGAAAATGCTAGACTGGAGCTCTTTTAGCGCTCTTTTTGGTTTTTCATTTCATGAATACAATAATGCTTTCTTTGCCTGTTGGCGAAAAAGTCGGTATCGCCTTCTCAGGTGGTCTGGACACCTCTGCTGCAATTGCTTGGATGCGTCAACGCGGTGCTTTGCCTTGCGCCTATACAGCTGACCTTGGTCAGCCTGATGAAGACGATTTTGACGATATCGAAAAGCGCGCAAAAGAATACGGCGCTGAACTTTCGCGCACCGTTGATTGTAAGGAAGTCATGGTGCACGAAGGCTTGGTTGCCATCATGTGTGGCGCGTTTCATATCCAAAGCGGTGGTAAGAAGTATTTTAATACCACGCCGTTGGGCCGTGCGGTTACCGGCACCATTCTCGTGAAATCCATGCAAACCGATGATGTCAATATCTGGGGCGATGGTTCCACTTATAAAGGTAACGACATCGAACGCTTTTATCGTTATGGTTTGATGGCTAATGCCAATTTGCGAATCTATAAGCCGTGGCTTGATCGGGATTTTGTCGCTGAGCTTGGTGGCCGCAGTGAAATGAGTGACTTCCTAAAAGCTAACGGTTTTAGCTATCGAGCCAGTGCGGAAAAAGCCTACTCAACTGATGCCAATATTTTGGGTGCTACGCACGAAGCCAAAGATCTCGAATACCTTGATCGAAGCATGCAAATTGTTGAGCCTATCATGGGCGTTAAATTTTGGGATGACTCAGTTGAAATACCGACTGAAGAAGTCACCATTAAGTTTGAGCGTGGCATGCCAGTTGAGCTAAATGGAAAACGATTCGATAGCAACGTCGATCTATTTTTTGAGGCCAACAAAATTGGTGGCCGTCATGGTTTGGGCATGTGCGATCAGATTGAAAATCGTATTATCGAAGCTAAGAGCCGGGGTATCTACGAAGCACCCGGTATGGCTCTGTTACACATTGCCTACGAGCGCTTACTTAACGGTATACACAACGAGGATACGCTGGAAAACTATCACAGCATGGGCCGTCGTTTGGGTCAGTTGTTGTATCAAGGTCGTTGGTTTGACCCACAAAGTTTAATGCTTAGAGATACGTTGCGTAAATGGGTGGGGCAGGCAGTAACCGGTACGGTTGTATTAGCACTACGTCGGGGTGATGATTACAGTATCCTCGATACTCAGAGTGATAACCTTACCTACAAGCCTGAAAACCTCTCGATGGAAGTGGTTGAGGATGAAGCGTTTAGCCCAGTTGATCGTATAGGTCAATTGTCGATGCGTAACCTTGATATCAATGATTCGCGAGAGAAGTTGCAGTTGTACAGTGGCCTCGGAGCGTTACCGGCTGGTGAGCAAGTTAATCAGTTGGTCGACGATTCCAAATCCGACTAGCGATCTCATTACACAGTGTCTTCAACCGTTAAAGCCAATCGTGAGCTCAATGATTACAAAGCATTGATCGTGTCTGGTGCGCCGATGATAGACGTGCGATCCCATGCCGAATATGTCGACGCCTTCTCACCTGGTGCAGTTAATATCCCCTTACTCGACAATCAACAGCGTCATTTAGTTGGAGCGGAATATAAGCGAGTTGGTAAAGATGCCGCCATTGCATTAGGTGCACGGTTACTCGATCCTGCGCAGCGTGAAAAACGCGTTGCTAATTGGGGTGCTTACGCAGATCAACATCCCAATGCCGTTATCTACTGTGCTCGAGGAGGCATGCGCTCCAACATCTCTTCTAGTTGGTTGGCAGAATCTGGCATCGATTTGCCAGTTGTAAAAGGTGGATACAAAGCCATACGGCAATTTTTATTGTCATCGCTTAGCGATTGCGTTCAACAACTTCCGCTCATTATAGTGGGTGGCCGCACTGGCACGGGTAAAACCCTATTTTTAAACACCTTAGAACGGCGACTCGATTTAGAAGGCTTAGCCAAGCATCGAGGTTCGAGCTTTGGTGGTACTGCTGCTAAACAACCCAGCAATGCTAATTTTGAAAATGAAATCGCTGCTACCTTGTTGCGTTTACTGTCTGATAATGAGTTGCCTGTGTTCGTAGAAGACGAAGCCCGCAACGTTGGCAGTAATGGTGTGCCAGCTGAGCTACATGAAAAAATGAAAACTTCAAAAGTGATTTTGTTAGAAGAAACGCTAGAGGCGCGAATTAACAATGTCATTGATGACTACGTCGTGCAACTACTGGCCCTTTACAAAGATGCGCACGGCGACGAGGCAGGGTTTGCAGCTTACGAACAGCATCACCTAAATAGCTTGTATCGGGTACGTAAACGTTTTGGTGGTGATAACTATGCACAAGCCAACGCGCTGTTGGTCACGGCACTAGCACAACATAAAGCACATAACGATACCGCCGCGTATAAACCGCTGATTGAGAAATTATTGCTTGATTATTATGACCCGATGTATGACTACCAGCTAAAAGCAAAGGCTGAGAGAGTGGTGTATCAAGGTGATAAGCACGATTTGGCAAAGTGGTGTGTTGAAACAGGCGCTGGAGATTCAGCCCACACGAACTCAAGCGAAACGGGCTGCGTAGCGTAATGCAAACGGCGCCTATCTATAAAGATTTGGTGTTGGTGGGTGGTGGTCATAGCCATTCCTTGTTAATTAGGAATTGGGCAATGCAACCCTTGTCGGGTGTGCGCTTAACCTTGGTATCAGAAACCCCACTCACTCCTTATTCAGGTATGTTGCCTGGCTTGCTTGCTGGGCATTACACGCACGATCAAGCGCATATTGATCTTGCTCGTTTGTGTCAATGGGCCGGTGTCCGGTTTATCAGTGCGCGTATGCACTCCATTGATTTACCATCCAAGCGGATTCGTATTGATGGTCGCCCCGATATTGAATTTGATCTGCTGTCTTTAGATACAGGTTCGACCCCTGATTTATCGGTGCCAGGCGCCCGTGAGTTTGCTACACCCGTTAAGCCGGTGTCTCAACTATTTGATCGCTGGCAGCAGCTTAATCAAAGCTTAGATAATAATATTCAAACGGACATAGGCGTAGTCGGTTCAGGTGCTGGGGGCTTTGAAATTATTATGGCACTGCGCTACGCGATGCCAAAAACGGTGACCTTGCATTGGATACTACGCAGGCAAACCTGTTTAAACGGGCGGCCTGAAAAGGTGGGTGAATATGCTTTACAAGCCGCTACTGATTCAGGCATACAGATCCATAAGGATTTTGATGTAGCATCGTTAAGTGAAAACACGCTTACTGCTGCAGATGGTAAGCAGTTAACAGTGGATGATGTACTTTGGTGTACCGCTGCGGCCGCTCCAGCGTGGGTTGTGGAGTCAGGTTTGCAAGCTTGTGATAGAGGCTTTGTCGCCACTAACGCATTCTTGCAAAGCGTCTCCCATCCATTTGTGTTTGCTACGGGCGATATTGGTACGCAAGTGAATACACCGTCAGATAAGGCTGGCGTATTTGCAGTACGCCAAGCACCTGTCTTATTGGAGAATGTTCGTCGCTATCTCTTAGACAAGTCATTAAAGGCTTATGTCCCTCAAAAAACCTTCTTGAGTTTAATGGCAGTGGGTAGAAAATCAGCAATAGCTAGCCGTGGCAATATTACGTTAAAAGGCGATATCTACTGGCGCTTAAAAGATCACATCGATCAAAAATTTATGCGTCAATTTGCTGAACTGCCATCCATGCCAGCACAGCGCGATGTGTTTCGCGTGCCAACGGTCATTTCGGGTAATGCCAGCAGCGATGAGCCGATGCATTGTAAGGGTTGTGGTAGTAAAGTCGCTGAAAGTATTTTGCATGCGGTGCTGTCGCAGCTGCAGCCTGTTACTCGTAATGATATTAAAAGTGGCTTGGCACAGCTTGAAGATGCAGCAGTATTTTCAGCCGACGATGCATCCTGGGTTCAATCGGTTGATCAAATCAGCGCGATAACAGACGATCCATACTGGTTTGGAAAAATAGCGGCTGTACATGCGCTGAGTGATGTTGTTACCCAAACGGTTGATGTGCATTCCGCACAAGCCGTCGTGACATTGCCGCACGCTGGTAGCGATATAACGCGGCGTGACCTAAGTCAGTTGCTTGCAGGCGCGCTATCCGTATTTAACGAAGAAAATTGCGCATTGGTAGGCGGCCATACGGCTGAAGCTGCCGATATGTTGCTTGGCTTTGTCGTAAACGGCAAGCTAACATCAGCAAACCAAGTCGGTACTAATAGCGCTTTGATTGAAGGCGATGCCATTATCTTATGTAAAGCCTTGGGTACAGGAGTGATCATGGCTGCTCACGGTTTACTCAAAGCCAATGGCGTTGATGTATCTACAGCACTAGAGAAAATGCAACAAAGTAATCGCTCAGCTGCACAAATCTTAAAAACCAGTGAAGCACGCCGCGTTACAGACGTCACCGGGTTTGGGTTGTTGGCGCATCTTCATTCGTTACTGCGTGATGATGCACTTCGAGCATTGATCAATCTAAGCACGCTTCCCTTTTTAACAGGAGCGGTTAAGCTAGCCGAAGAAGGCGTCCGGAGTTCTTTGTTTGAGTCAAACAGCCATACGTTACAGCTCTTTACCGGTGCCGAAGATAGCCCTGATGCGATTAAGGCACTACTGTGTGATCCACAAACTAGTGGTGGTTTACTGGGTATTGTTCCTGCAAGTCATGCTCAAGCAGCAATAAAGCTTTTGCACACCGCGGGTTACCTAGATGCTGCTGTTATTGGCAGAGTGGTTAAGGGCGAATCCTGTTTGCTAGAAACCAATAGCTCGGTGTAGTAGTGGAATCGCTGCCGGTAAGTCATTTTGATACGGTGTGTGAGTTTGTAGCGCAAACTTATTGTGACCTACTGGCGCCGCGTGAACAAAACTGGTTAGCGTCGTTAAATTCGCTCTCGCAACCTGAAAAAATCTTATACGTTAGGCTGCTTAACCGTAGTTTCAATACGTTTAGAGTATCTAAGCTTAGCTATGAAGACGTGCCGGATATACAAGCTGTGGTTGAAACCTTAACGCAAACGGCCTTAGCAAACGCATCTCCACCACAATCAGCGAGCGAACTCAATCGCCTATTCACTAAAGCCGAAATCATCGCTTTGTTTGATCGGCCTGATTTAAAAAGCAAAGTAAAAGCAGAGCTGGTTGAGGCGATTTATCTGGATGAGCCCGAGAATTATCTAGCATTGCTACACGAATCTGATCAATGGATAACTATTGAAGGCCATGATATTTATTCGTGGTTTCTGTTGTGCTTTTTTGGTAATCGGTATCAAGACACAAGCGAATTTGTGATGCGGGAGCTTGGGCATACTCGTTACTATCCATATGCGCTTGATAAAGCCAATCGAGCGTTTGAAAATCGCGAGCAAATTGATGCACATCTGTTTTATTACGAGTGCGCGTCAATGTACGAACATATCGATAAACGAAACCGCGATGCGTTACTCCAACTCGATAGCTCACTGCCCGCATATCAACAACGTGACCCAACTTTAACGCGACGTGTTGAGAGGTTCCGTGTCAAGCTTGCCAGGCAGCTAGAACGTATAAACTGCGGCAATGATGCACTCAAGCTTTACGCGCAATGTGCTCGTGCTCCGGCTCGTGAGCGCATGGTGCGCATTCATCAACAAAACGAAAACTATGAAACCGGTTGGCAGTTGTTACTGGCCATCGAGCAACACCCTTACTGTGATGAAGAGCTGCAGTTTGTCGATATGTTCAAACCCAGATTGGCGCGGCAGATGGGCAAAAAACATCCGGCAAAACGATTTAAACCAATTAGCACCAAATTAGTACTCAAACAACACGATGAGGCTCGAGTAGAGCAAATTGCTCAGGCTTATTATCAAAATCGAGGCGATTGCTATTACGTCGAAAACTCGCTTTTCAATGGCGTATTAGGATTGCTTATTTGGGATGAAATATTTGCGCCATTACCAGGTGCCTTTTTTAATCCATTTCAATTCGCGCCTGCCGACTTTTACGATTCAACGTTTTGCCTTAGGCGGCAACGATCCCTTGTCGCCTGCATGGGTGAGCTGAACAGTCCGCAGTTTACTCAACATATCCTCTCGCGGTTTAATAATCACCAAGGCATAGCAAACCCAATGGTGCGATGGGAGCATCTGAGTGAGCCCTTGTTAGAGAAGGCATTGCAGACGATTCCCACACATCATTGGCGTGCATGCTTTGAACGACAGCTTCAAGACTTACGCAATAACACTACGGGTTTTCCTGACCTTATTCATTTTCCTCAATCTGGTGGTTATGAGTTGATTGAAATCAAGGGGCCAGGTGATGCGGTGCAAAAAAATCAGAGCCGATGGTTTGCCTATTTTGAATCAGCAGGCATACCTTACCGCGTAGTCCATGTTAAATGGGCTGGTAATGCGGTTGTGGGATAATCATGCCGAGCAAGGTGACGAGCAAAGAATCAGGAAACAAAGTTACCAAGAAACGTAACAGTACTAGCTTGATAAAAGTATCTGTTACCAACTTGGCTGTGTTTTCTTGTCGTCAAGGTGACCTTGGGCAAATGGGTCCGGCTGGCCCAACAGCGCAACAAGGCATTCGCGCTCACCAACGTTTGCAATCTTTATTGCAAATGGATTCGGAGGTGCGTGTAGTCAGCAACACGACATTAGATGATGAAAAGATTCGACTAACTGGCAGAATGGATTTGCTTGATCGAGAAGCTCACAAGATTGGCGAAATCAAAACAACGCGGGTGCCGCAAGCACAATTACCTATTGAGCAAACAGAATTGCATTGGGCTCAGCTCATGCTATATGGTTTTTGCTATTTGCAAGAGCTGCGTAGTGATGCAGCCGAAGAGTCGGATTTATTAACTGAACTGCCCGAAACGATAGCGCTACAAATTTACTACACCAACTTGCTGGATGAGCAACACACGGTTGATACTCGAGAGCTCAGTTGTGACGAAATCGAGTCCTACGCACGCCAAGCTTTGAGCCGATACATCGAGTGGATCAAGCTAGTGCGTTCATGGCAACTGAAAACGACTAAATCTGCCAAGGCCCTGACTTTTCCACACACCGATTTTAGGCAAGGGCAAAGAGATATGGCTGCAGTCACCTATCGCTTAGCTCGCGACGGTGGCGATGTGATGTGTGAAGCACCTACGGGTATTGGTAAAACCATTAGTACTTTGTTTCCGGCAATAAAGGCGCTGGGTTCAGGTGAGATCAAGCACGTCTCTTATCTAACGGCTAAAACATCTGGTCGCGAAACTGCTCTGGGCGCGCTCGACCTGTTAAAAAATACTGGTCTTGAAGCTACGTCTGTTGTGCTTCGATCAAAAAAGCTCACCTGCTTTTGCAGTAACGGCCGATGTGAGCGTGGGGACGATGGCCGATGTGAAATGACGATTGGTTTCTTTGATCGATTACCTGATGCGCGTTTGGCAGCAATGCAAGCGGGCATGCTCGATGGGGACACGCTAGATGCTATCGCTTGGGAACATCAAATTTGCCCGTTTGAATTTGCGCTTCAATTGTTACCTTGGATGTCGTTAGTGGTTTGTGATTACAACTATGTATTTGATCCTTTGGTAAAGTTGGGTTGGTATGGTGAATCTAGAAAGAACACCATGCTGCTCATTGATGAGGCGCATAATCTGCTGGATCGATCGCGGAATATGTATTCTGCTAGGTTGTCACGTGGGGAGTTGTTATATGCAGCCAAGCAAAATCCGTCGCTCGCCAAGCCCATAAAAAATTTAGCTACGATGTTAACCAATTTCGGTGACGAGATGCCTGATACAGTATCAGTCAGGGAAGGTCTGCCGGATAATATTCGTAGCGCTTCTGCCACCTTGGTAGACGACATTGTTAACACCTTCGCTGATGGCCAAGCCCATTCGGATACATTATTTGAATTGTTCAAATCTCTATGCAGGCTTGGTGCAATCGCAGAGCTATATAGTGATCAGCACAAAACACTAGTAAGCCAAAACAAGAAAGGTGCGCTGAGTGATGTTGAAGTTCACTTATGGTGCACTGATGCTAGCCACTTTTTAGAACATTGCTTTAAAAACTTTAAAGCCAATTTATTATTCTCTGCAACGCTGCGCCCGCCCATTTACTATCGTGATTCCTTGGGCTTGAGCGATGCCACCCAAAGCCTTATGCTTGAATCCCCGTTTGACCCAGAGCGCTGCTTGCAATTACAAGTCCCGTTTATTGATACGCGCTATAAATCTAGAGAGTCTTCTGCAGAGAGTCTGTGCGATCTGATTAAGTTAGTGGCTGCCGCTCAGGCAGGTAACTACCTTGTGTTCTTTCCATCGTACGCCTACTTATCACTAATTTATGAGCTGTTTGGAAAACTGTATCCGGATGAGCTTATATGGCGTCAGAACACAGATGAACTTTTGGGTGATAGGCAAGAGCAACTTAAAAATATGGAAACATCTACAGTCGGCATTGGATTCGCGATTCTGGGAGGGTCATATGGTGAGGGAGTTGATTATCCGGGTAGCAAGCTGATAGGCGCAATCGTTGTGAGTGTTGGATTGCCTGGTGGTGGCATGGAGCAAGAACTGATAGCGAATGGTTATAAAGAAGCGGGCTTAGATGGCTACGATTATGCGTATCGGTATCCAGGGTTTACTCGCGTACAACAAACGGTTGGGCGAGTTATCAGGACTGAATCAGATCGTGGAGTGGTTGTGTTAGTTGATGATCGGTATTCGCAACGTGTATATCAAGATCTTTATCCAGAGCATTGGAAAATTGAGCGCACGAGGAGTATCGAAGATACCGAATCAAAGCTGAAACAATTCTGGCAAAAAATTTAGGAATAAAAAAGCCCGTCATTGACGGGCTTTTTGTTTGAGCAGAAAGATTCAGAAGTTAGGACTTCTTTCGGGATACTCGGCGCTTCGCTGGTTTTCTAGCAACTGGCTTTCGCTTAGTGGCTGTTTTGCGAGCTGGCTTTTTAGCTACTGCCTTACGCTTAGCTGGCGCCTTCTTGGCCGCTGGCTTTTTAGCTACAGCCTTGCGCTTAGTAGGAGCCTTCTTAGCTTTACGCTTAGCTGGTGCCTTCTTGGCCGCTGGCTTTTTAGCTACTATCTTGCGCTTAGTAGGAGCCTTCTTAGCTTTACGCTTAGCTGGCGCCTTCTTGGCCGCTGGCTTTTTAGCTACTGCTTTACGCTTAGCTGGAGACTTCTTCTTAGCTGCTGGCTTCTTAGCTACTGCTTTACGCTTAGCCGGAGACTTCTTCTTAGCCGCTGGCTTCTTAGCTACTGCTTTACGCTTAGCCGGAGACTTCTTCTTAGCCGCTGGCTTCTTAGCTACTGCTTTACGCTTAGCCGGAGACTTCTTCTTAGCCGCTGGCTTCTTAGCTACTGCTTTACGCT